>JAJZUI010000006.1 GCA_021847175.1 Pseudomonadota bacterium | reverse complement strand
CAGGCCGAACACACCGGTCTTCGGGATGCCGAGCGGCCTTCCCATGGCCGCGTCGGCCCCCTCAACCGTAAGGCCCATTTCCACCGCGTGGCGCAGCGCCGAGGCGATCCAGAGCGTGCCGATGCGGTTGGCGATGAAGCCAGGCGTATCGCGACAATCCACCACCGTCTTGCCCATCGCATGGTCGGCGAAGTGTCGCACGGAGGCGACCACGTCCGGCCTCGTGGCCGGGCCCGCGACGATCTCCAGCAGGCGCATATACCGCGGCGGGTTGAAAAAATGCGTGATCAGAAAGCGCCCGGCGCGCGCCGGCTTCATGCCCTCGATAAGAGCCGCCAGCGGAATGGTCGAGGTATTGGAGGAGACGATCGCCTCCGGCTTCGCCACGCCGTCGATCGCGGCATAGAGCTCGCGCTTGGCCGAGGGCTTTTCCACGATCGCCTCGACGATCCAGTCGCAGCCGGCGAGCATGGCGAGGTCGCGCGGCAGGTCGCCCGTCGTGATGCGGCGCGCAAGCCGCCGGTGCATCAGCGGCGCCGGGTCGGTCTTCGCCATCGCCGCGACCGCGCGTGCCGCCGCACCTGGGACGACGTCCAGCAGCACCACCTCCGCACCCGCGTTCGCCGCATGCGCCGCGATGCCGGCCCCCATGGTGCCGGCACCGAGCACGCCGACGCGGCGGATCACGAAACGGCCTCGAGGACGGTCGCGATTCCCTGGCCTCCGCCGATGCACTGCGTTGCGAGAGCAAAACGTCCTCCCTCGCGCCTGAGCAGCGCCGCCGCCTTGCCGGTGATGCGCGCTCCGGTGGCGCCGAGCGGGTGGCCGATGGCGATCGCGCCGCCGTCGAGATTGACCTTTTCCTCCGGCAGCGCGAGCTCGCGCAGGGAGGCGATGGCCTGGCTCGCGAACGCCTCGTTGATCTCGACGATGTCGATATCCCGGGCGGTGATGCCGGCGCGCGCCAGCGCCTTGCGCGAGGCGCCGACCGGCCCCATGCCCATGATCTCCGGCGCGCAGCCGGAAACCGCTATCGAACGGATCCTGGCGAGGATCGGCAGCCCCTGCGCGCGGGCGAAGTCGCCGGTGGTGACCAGCACCGCCGTCGCGCCATCGGTGAGCGGCGAGGAGGTTCCGGCGGTGACGGTGCCGTCCTGGCGGAACGCGGGCTTCAGCCCGGCGAGGCCCTCGGCGCTGGTCTCCGGGCGGATGCAGCCGTCGCGCTCCACCGTGCCCGCCTTGGTCGCGATCGGAACGATCTCGACGGCGAGGCGCCCCTCCTCGCGCGCCGTCGCGGCCTTGGCCTGGCTGCGCACGGCGAAGGCCTCCTGCTCGGCGCGTGAAAGCTGGTATTTCCGCGCGACGTTCTCCGCCGTGTCGCCCATGGAGATGTAGACCTGCGGAAAGCTTTCCATCAGTCCGGGATTGGGCATCGGGTTGAAGCCGCCCATCGCCACACGGCTCATGCTCTCTACCCCGGCGCAGACGAAGGCCTCGCCCGCGCCCATCATGATCGCCCCGGCAGCCTGGTGGATCGCCTGCATCGAGGAGCCGCAGAAACGATTCACGGTGACACCGCCCGCCGATTGTGGCAGTCCCGCGATGAAGGAGACGATGCGCGCGACGTTGAAACCCTGTTCCGCCTCCGGAAAGGCACAGCCGACGATCACGTCCTCGATCGCGCCGGGGTCGATGCCGCTCTCGGCCACCAGCGCCTTGACCACAATGCCCGCCATGTCGTCGGGGCGCGTCTTCACCAACTCACCCTTGTTCGCGAAGTGGAACGGCGAGCGCTTGTAGCCCGCGATCACGATCTCGTTCATGTCCTGCTCCGTTCGTCGCTGTCGGTCGCTTCGGTGGCGCCCGCTTCGGTTGCACCTTGGCTGGCGAGCGCGCGCAGCACCTGGCGTTCGATGTCGCCCAGTTCCGCGAGCGTCACGTCGAGGTCGTGGCGCTGGCGCTGCAGCTCCGCCTGGCGCTGGCGCGTCGCCGCGAGCAGCATGCGCATCTGTGCCACCTGCGTGCGGTCCGCGGCGTAGAGGCGCAGATATTCGGCAATCTCATCGAGCGAAAAGCCGAGCCGCTTTCCGCGCAGGATCAGCAGCAGCCGCACACGGTCGCGCCTGTCCAGCACCCGGTGCGCGCCGGCGCGGCGCGGTGAGAGCAGGCCCTTCTGCTCGTAAAAACGGATCGCCCGCGGCGTGATGCCGAGTTCGAGCGCGAGCTCGCTGATGCTGTACAGGTCACGCGGCGGAGAGCTGTCCATGCGTCCTTCCATGTGGGCGCCACGGTGCGTGTGACAAGCGGCGGACGCTCACGCGGGCCTCGCTCCCGTGCCGAGCTCCGCCAGCACGTCGGTACGCAAATTCTCCTTCGACAGCTTGCCGCTCATGGTGCGCGGCAGGCCGTCGCGGAAGAGGATGCGCGGGCATCCCGATCGGTGACAGGGGTCTCGCCGCAATAGGGGGCCGGCATGCCGACCACGGTGGCAGCGGCCACGTCCGGGAGCGCGTAGAGCGCTTCCTCCACCGCGCAGGGTTAGACGTTGAAGCCGCTGCAGAGGATGACGTCCTTGCTGCGGTCCCCCCAGCGTCACGTAGCCGACGTGACCGATCGCGCCGACGTCGCCCGTGCGCAGCCAGCCAATCAGCGGTCATGGTAGCCGCGGTGAGTGCAAAAACGTGGGGAAGAGTGGCAGCACCGCGAGCAGCCGCTCCGGGCCAAGCCGCGCACGGCGTAACAAGGCCTGCCACCTGGGCATCGTTGGCGGCGAGGACGACGAGGCGAGCGCCTATGGGCAGTTCCCTGTTCTTCCCGCTGGCGCCGGGTTGCGTTGCTTGGTCGGCAGGTGGTCGGGTCCGGCGCGATGACGCGGATGTAGCCTAATTGACGTTAACGTCAAGGTGGTCGCAAGGGGACAGCATCGCGGGCTCGAAGCCCAACAGATAATCTCATTTTACCAGCAAATTTACAGCTCTTCCTGAGATCGCGAGGGAAGATCAAGCGAGCGGCGAACAACGTCCCCGCACAGGGTTCACATATTGTACTGGAACCCATCGACCTTGAAATCCTGGCCGGTGATGTAGCAGGGCTCGCTCGCCGCGAGGAACACGACGAGTTGCGCCACGTCCTCCGTGGTGCCGACACGGTGCAACGCGATCCCGTCGCGCGCGATCGCCGCCCCCCGCTCGACGATCACGTGGTTCTTCGCCAGCTCCGTCTGGATCAGCCCCGGGCAAATGGCGTTGATCAGGATCGTGGGGCCGAGCTCCTTGGCCAGCGCCCGCGTCATGCCGATGATGCCGGCCTTTGCCGAGGCATAGGCGAAGCGGCTTACCGCGGCCGTGACACCGCCGGAATGGGCGTTGAGCGAGGACATCGAAACGATTCGCCCTCCACCCTGCGCCAGCATGATCGGCGCGGTCGCGCGGATATAGTTGAAGCAGCTCTTGAGGTTGACCGCGAGGGTGTTGTCGTACTCAGCCTCGGTGATCTCCAGGATGCCCTTGGGCTGCGCGCGGCCGGCGTTGTTCACCAGCACGTCGATGCGCCCGAGCCCGGACTTCACCTCCGCGGCCACCGCCTGCGCCCGGGCGAAGTCGGCGACGTCGGCGGCGCAGGTCATCGCCCGGCGGCCCAGCGCCTCGATCTCGCCCCGGGTGCGCGCCATCTCCGGCTCCAGCACGTCGACGAGCGCCAGGTCGAACCCGGCGCGGGCCAGCGCCAGCGCGCAGGCCCGCCCGATTCCCCGCGCGCCGCCGGTGACGATGGCGACCTTCGCGGCGACCTTTCCGTTGCTCATGCCGTCTCCTCAGCGCAGTTCATGATGGGCCGTCTCCGGCATGCGCCAGATGACGATGAAGCTGACGATGGCCGCCCCGATCACGTACCATGCGGGCGAGAGCGCCGAACCGGTGGTGTGGATCAGGTATGTGGCGATGAACGGCGCGAAGCCGCCGAAGATCGCGACCGCCAGCGCGTAGGACGGCGTCATCCAGCTCGAGCGGCTCATGGTCGGGAACATCTCCACGATCGCCGCGGGCCCCGCGCCCGAGAACAGCGCGATCGCCGCGTCGAACACGAGCTGGATCAGGATCAGCACGCCGAGCCCGGGCTTGGAGTCGATGATCATGAAGGCAGGCAGGGTCAGGATCGCGAAGAAGCCGCAGGAGAGCAGCAGCAGCGGCTTGCGCCCGATGCGGTCGGAAAGCGTGCCGAAAATCGGGATCAGCACCGTCATCAGGATCAGGCCGATGGTGTTGGACCACAGCGCCGCCGCACCGCCGACGCCGGCATGCGCCGCGGTGAAGGACGGCATGTAGGCGAGCAGGATGTAGAACGCGACGGTCCAGTGGATGGTGAAGCCGAAGGCGCGCGCCGCCGCGTTGAACACGCCGGGCTCGCGCGGGGCGTTTCGGTCCGCGGCGCGATAGACCGGCGTCTCCTCCACGTTGCGGCGCAGGTAACGGCCGACGAGGGCGAGGACGATGCCGAGCAGGAACGGTATCCGCCAGCCCCAGGCGGCGATGGCGGACGGCCCCAGGACCGAGGTGAACAGCGCGCCAGTGCCCGAGGCGAGCACCAGTGAGAGGGTGATCGAGGCCTGCTGGAAGCTCGCGTACCAGCCGCGCTTCCCGCCGGGTGCCCACTCCGCCATGAACGCGGTCGAGCCGCCCCACTCGCCGCCAGCCGAGAACCCCTGCACCAGCCGCGCGACGACGAGCAGCACCGGCGCCGCGATGCCGATACTGTCGAAGCCCGGCAGCAGCCCGACGACCACGGTGCCGAACGCCATGGTCATAATGGTGAGCGTGAGCGCCGCCCGCCTGCCATGGGTGTCGCCGTAGCGGCCGATGATGATGCCGCCGAGCGGACGCATCAGGAACCCGACGCCGAACACCGCGAACGAGGCAAGCAGCGAGACGGTCGGGTTGTTGGCGGGGAAGAAGGTCTTGGCGATGGCGCCGGCAAAGAAGACATAGACGCCGAAATCGTACCATTCGAGGACGTTGCCGATGGCCGCCGCCACCACGGCGCGGCGCGCGGCCCCATGATCGTGCGGCGCGGCGGAAGCCGGAATCGTTGCGGACATGCGGGGTTCCCCTCTTCTCGGATGCGCAAGACGATATGGCCGAAACGGAACTATGCGCGCGCCCGCCCGAGGGCTGTCAAGGCGCTGGCGTGGCGACGGAAGGGCTGGAACAACGCGCCGGTGAAAGGAGTGACCAGGCTGCGCCGCGAGCGTCTTGCGCGGGCGCCGCGCGCACCAGGGGCGCCGGAGACCGCGCAGTCGCGGTACGCACACCCCGCCGGAGGCAGCCTCAGCCCGCGAGAGCCGCGCGCACCGCGGCAAGCGCCGCGTCCGCGGCGGCAGCGTCCGGTCCGCCAGCCTGCGCCATGTCCGGCCTACCGCCGCCCCCTTTGCCGCCCACGGCCGAGGCCGCCGCGCGCACCAGGTCCACGGCGCTGACCTTTCCGGCGGCGTTGCCCGCGACATGCACGACGACGTTGGCCTTGCCGTTCGCGGTCGAGATCAGCGCGACGACGTCGGCCTCGTTCTGCTGTCGTATCGTCTCGGCCAGGCCCTTGAGCTCGCCCGGGGCCACCTCGCCGAGGTTGCGGGCGACCAGCCTGCCGGATTTCGTCTCCTCGACGCCGCCCGACGCGGTCTCGCCCGAGGCGAGCTTCCTTTGCAGTTCCGCGACCTGGCGCTCCAGCCGGCGGCGCTCCTCCAGCAGGGCAGCGACGCGCTCCGCCGCTTCCACGGGGCTGGTGCGCAGCGCCGCGGCGATGGCGCCGAGGCGGTCCTCGTCCGCCTCCGCGGCCTCAATGGCGGCTTCGGCTGCGACCGCCTCGATACGGCGCACGCCAGCGCTCACGCCGCTCTCCGTCATGATACGGAAGGCGCCGATATCGCCGGTGCGCGCGACATGCGTGCCGCCGCAGAGCTCGATCGACCAGGCGGAACGATTCCCCTCCCCGCCGCCCATGCTGACGACGCGGACCTCATCGCCGTACTTCTCGCCGAACAGTGCCATGGCACCCTCGGCGGTCGCGGCGTCGGGCGTCATCAGCCGTGTCGTGACCTCGGAATTCTCGCGGATGCGCGCGTTCACCTCGCGCTCTACCCAGCGCAGGTCCTCCGGCGCGATCGGCGCGGGATGAGAGATGTCGAAGCGCAGCCGGTCCGGCGCGTTGAGGCTGCCCTTCTGCGCGACATGGGTGCCGAGGCGGCGGCGCAGCGCCTCGTGCAGCAGGTGGGTGGCCGAATGGTGCGCCCGGATCGCCGAGCGGCGCGCGTGGTCGACCGCGGCGATGGCACCCATGCCAGGACGTACGGTTCCGAAAACGACCGTGCCGGCGTGGACGAACAGGTCGCCCGCGCGCTTCTGCGTATCGTCGACGCGGATCTCGAAGCCCTCGCCGGTGAGCATGCCGGTGTCGCCGACCTGGCCGCCACTCTCGCCATAGAACGGCGTCTGGTTCAGCACCACGGAGACGGCGGCACCGGGGCCGGCTTCGGCCGTATCGGTACCGTTCTGGACCAGGGCGAGCACCGCGGCCTCGGCACGCTCGGTGGCATAGCCGAGGAACTCGGTGGCCCCCAGCTTCTCGCGCAGCGAAAACCAGATTGCGTCCTGCGCCGCCTCGCCGGAACCGGCCCAGGAGGCGCGGGCACGCTTGCGCTGCTCCTCCATCGCCGCCTCGAAGCCCGCGACATCGACGCCGCGCCCCTGCTCGCGCAGCGCGTCCTGCGTGAGGTCGAGGGGGAAGCCATAGGTGTCGTAGAGGCGGAAGGCGACGTCGCCCGCGAGCTTCTGTCCGTCGCCGAGCTTGTCGGTTTCCTCAGCCAGCAGCGCGAGACCGCGTTCCAGCAGCGCGCGGAAGCGGGTTTCCTCCAGCGTCAGCGTCTCGGCGATCAGTTTCTCCGCACGGCCGAGTTCCGGGTAGGCGGCCCCCATCTGGCGGATCAGGGCGGGCAGGATGCGCGCCATGACCGGCTCGCGCGCGCCCATGCGGTGGGCGTGGCGCATCGCGCGGCGCATGATCCGGCGCAGCACGTAGCCGCGGCCCTCGTTGGAGGGCAGCACGCCGTCCGCGATCAGGAACGCGGTGCTGCGCAGGTGGTCGGCGACGACGCGGTGGCTGGCGCGGTCCGGCCCGTCCGGGTCCCGACCGGTGGCCTCGGCGGAGGCGAGCACGAGAGCGCGTAACGTGTCGGTATCGTAATTGTCGTGCTTACCCTGCAGGATCGCGGCGAAGCGCTCGAGCCCCATGCCGGTGTCGATCGAGGGACGCGGCAGCGGCACGCGCGTGCCGGGCGGCCCCTCCTCGAACTGCATGAACACTAGGTTCCAGATCTCGATGAAGCGGTCACCGTCCTCGTCCGGTGAGCCGGGCGGGCCGCCGGGGATTTCCGGGCCATGGTCGAAGAAGATCTCCGAGCACGGACCGCATGGGCCGGTGTCGCCCATGCGCCAGAAATTGTCGGAGGTGGCGATGCGGATGATGCGCTGCTCCGGCAGCCCCGCGATCTTCCTCCACAGCGCCGCCGCCTCGTCGTCCTCGGAATAGACGGTGACCAACAGGCGCTCGCGCGGCAGGGCGAAGTCGCGCGTCAGCAGCGTCCAGGCGTGGTGGATCGCCTGTTCCTTGAAGTAGTCGCCGAAGGAAAAGTTCCCCAGCATCTCGAAGAACGTGTGATGGCGCGCAGTGTAGCCCACGTTGTCGAGGTCATTGTGCTTGCCGCCGGCGCGCACGCATTTCTGCGCGGTGGTAGCGCGTACGTAGGGCCGACGCTCCTGCCCGGTGAACACGCGCTTGAACTGCACCATCCCCGAGTTGGTGAAGAGCAGGGTCGGGTCGTTGCGCGGCACGAGCGGCGAGGACGCCACGACCTCATGGCCGTTGCGGGCAAAATAGTCGAGGAAGGTGGCGCGAAGTTCGTTGCTGGTGGTCATAGGCCGGAACTAGCGCGCCCGGCGCCACCTGTCACCTGTCAAGGAAGGCGCGCCAGGCGCTCGGCGAGCAGGGCAAAGAATCCTGGCGAATCAAGGCGCTCCAGCAGCCGGGCCGGGCCCTCGCCCAGGGTGATCCGGGTCCGTCCTCGCGTTTCGCCGGCGAGGTCGACCCCCACGTGGACGGGCGCATGGGTAAACAGGTGGGGTGCCGCGAGCCAGGCGATGGCGCAGGCATCGTGCTGCGGGTGGCCGAAACCGGCCGGGTAGGCGCGCATCGGCACGCTCCCCATGATCGCGCGCGCCGCCGCCATGCACCGCCCGGCTTCCGCCAATGAGCCGAGCCATTCACGGGTGCAGATCGCCTGACGGGTAAGGTCCAGCGTCGCGAGCGTGACCGGACGGCCGCACCCCAGCACCACGGACAGCGCCTCGGGATCCGACCAGGCGTTGAACTCGGCGTGGGGCGTGACGTTGCCGCGCGTGGCGGCGCCGCTCATCAGCACGATCTCCGCGACATGGGCGGCGAGCGCGGGCTCGGTGGCAAGCGCGAGTGCCAGGTTCGTCGCCGGGCCGATGCCGACCAGCGTTACACCCTCGGGTCCCGCCGCCCGCAGCGCGGCGCGGATGGCGTCCGCGGCAATGCCCCGCTCGGCCGGCCGCCCCTCCGGAAGCGCGACGCCGGCAAGCCCGTCCTCGCCATGGACGTAGGCCGCGTCCTCGAAACGGCCGAGCAGCGGGCGGTCCGCGCCGGCCACCACTTGGACGTCGGCCCCCGCCAGGGAAACGAGGGCGCGTGCGTTGCGAAGCGTGCGGGCGAGCCCGACATTGCCGCCGGCGACGGTGACCAGTGCCACGTCGATCTCCGGCGAGGCGAAGGCCAGGAACAGCGCGATGGCGTCGTCCGTGCCGGGGTCGGTGTCGATGATGACGCGGCGCGTCATGGCGCGATGCTGTGGGCCTGCCTTCCGGTCGCGCGATGAAAGAGGCAGGCTGGCGGCCTGTCAACGCGAGGCCACGCCATGCCCCTACCCGCTCCCCGCGCCGCGTTCCGCGCCCTGCTCGCCGGCGGGCGGGTGGTCCATCCCGGGTCCGTGTTCGACCCGCTTTCCGCACGCGCCGCCACGGATCTCGGCTTCGAGGCGCTGATGTTCGCGGGCTCCGTCGCCTCGCTCGCGATCCTGGGCACGCCGGACCTGGTCTCCATCACGCTCACCGAATTCGCGGAGCAGTGCCGGCGCATCACCCGCGCCGTCCCCGGCGGCCCGCCGCTGCTGGTGGACGCCGACCACGGCTACGGCAACGCCCATGGCGCGGCGCGGACGGTGGTGGAGCTGGAGGCGGCGGGCGTTTCGGCGATGACGCTCGAAGATACCGACCTGCCGCAGCCCTATGGCGCGAAGGGCACGACGTTGCTGCCGCTGGAGGCGGGGCTGGGCAAGCTGCGCGCGGCGCTGGCGGCGCGAACGGACCCGAACTTCGTCATCGTCGCTCGCACCTCCGCCCTCGCCGCGACCGGCGCTGCGGACGCACTTGCCCGCTGCCGCGCCTATGCCGCGGCGGGGGCGGACGCGCTGTTCCTCGCGGGCGCCGACCGGCGGGAAGACGTCGTCGCCATCCATGCGGCGACCGGCCTGCCGGTCATCCTCGGCGGCAGCAAGGCCGAGCCGCGCGCGGAGGACGGCGTGCGCGTCGCGTTGCAGGGGCACCAGCCGGTGATGGCGGCGATGCGCGCAGCCTATGAAACACTGGCGCATCTGCGCGCCGGTAACCCGCCCGCATCGCTCGCCAACCAGCCGGACGCGACGCTGGTGCGGCGGCTCACGCGCGCCGACGACTACGCGAAGGCCGGACGGGAGTTCCTCGGTTTGTAGAACCTCGGTTCGTAGAATGGGGGCCAGTAGAGCCAATCCCAGAGGCGCTGCAGGGCGCCCTTGCGGGCGGGCGCTGCACCACCGGTCTTTGGCCGGACCAGTTCGTCGATGGCGTTGCGGACCTTCACGCGTGCCCGGTGCAGCAGCACGCGGTGATTGGGCTCCGAGATGCCGAGGATCTCGCAGGTTTCCTCCGGCGTGCGCTGCTCGATGTCGCGCAGCACGATCACCGCCTTCTGGTTTTCCGGCAGCCGCTCGATCGCCGCCTGCACGTGCTCCCAGAGCTGGCGGCCGGCGAACTCGCGCTCCGGGTCCAGCTCCTCCCATAGTTGCGGAGCATCGATCCAGTGGCCATCCGGCTGGAAGGCGGAGAGTGGCACCGCGCGATCCTCCGCGCCCCCGAAGGAAGCGGGCAGGCCGGTGAGCCTCCCCTCCGCACGGATGCGGCTGCGGGCGCGGTTGGCGACGATGGTGAACAGCCAGGCGGCGAGCGTGGTGCGGGGCTCGTAACGGTCGATGGCGGTGAAGACGGCAGCCCAGGAATCCTGGACCACCTCCTCCGCCTGGGCGCGAGAGCCGATGATGCCGTTTGCGACACGAACCATGGCGGCGTGGAAGCGGTGCACGAGCCTGCGGTAGGCGGCATCCTCGCCGGCCTGGAGGCGGGCGATGAACGCCGGGTCGTCGAACTCGCTATCCGTCATCGCGGCCTCCCCAACCGACCGTTTGGCGTGCGCATGGACACTGTGTCACAAGTGGGGGCGTCACGCGTTATGCCAAGGAGGGCAACGCATGCTGGTCTGCAGCGACGTTTCGGAGATGCTGACGGAATACACCGAGGGCGCGCTCGGTGCCCGGAAATGGGCGGGCGTGCGCTGGCATCTCGCGTTCTGCCCGATGTGCCGCGCCTTCCTCGCCCAGTTGCGTGCCACGCGATCGGTGCTGGCGCGTGTCCGCCTTCCCGCCGACGCGCAAGGCGAGGCGCGGGCGCTGGCGTTGCGCGAGCGGCCGGGCGGCTAGGCCGGCACGAAGACAGGCAGTTTGCCGCCCCCCTCGGTCGGCGCGAAGCGGACGCGTACCGCCTGGCCGATGCGGATCCCGGCGAAGGGGCAGTCCACGATGTTGGTCATCATGCGCACGCCCTCGGCGAGTTCCACATAGGCGATGGCGTAGGGCACCTCGGCGCGCTCCATCACCGAGAAACTATAGATGGTGCCATCGCCTTCCGCCTCCACCCATTCCGTCTCGCCGCTCATGCAGTGGGGGCAGACGGCGCGAGGGTACCAGTGGAACTTGCCGCATGCGCGGCAGCGCTTGATCAGCAGGCGGTCTTCCTTCGCCGCCTGCCAGAACTCACCCGTCTCGGGCGTGACCACAGGCTCGGGATAACGCCGCTCTGCCATCAGATCCGCTCCATGATGAGGGTGGCGCTGCCGTGGCGCGTCGCGATCAGCCCGCCGGTGCCGTGCGCGAGGGCGAGCGTGCAGCCGGGGACCTGCACCTTCGGGTGCGCTTCACCGCGAAGCTGGCGCACCGCCTCGATCACCTTGGTCATGCCGCCGCGGTTCGCAGGGTGGTTGTTGCACAACCCGCCGCCATCCGTGTTGAAGGGCAGCCTGCCCACGCCGCTGATCAGGTTGCCGTCGGCAACGAAGGCCCCGCCCCTGCCCTTTTCGCAGAAGCCGAGATCCTCGATCTGGATCACCACGGTGATGGTGAAGCTGTCGTAGATGGAGGCGTACTGGATATCCGCGGGCTTGACGCCGGCTTCCGCGAAGGCCGCGGCGCCAGAGAAGCGGGCGCCGGTGTAGGTCAGGTCCATGAAGCCGCCGCCCGAGAATTTGGGCGACTCCCCAGCGCCGATGACGCGCACCAACGGGCGCTTGAGGCCGCGGGCAATTTCCTCGCGCGTCACCACCAGCGCGCCGCCGCCATCCGAGATGACGCAGCAGTCGAGCCGGTGCAGCGGTGTGGTGACCATCGGGCTCGCCAGCACCTGCTCCACCGTCACCACGTCGCGCAGCATCGCGTTGGGGTTGTGCTGCGCGTGGTGGGAAGCGGCGACCTTAACCCAGGCCAGTTGCTCCGATGTCGTACCGAACTCGTGCATGTGGCGCATCGCCGCCATGGCATAGCCGTTGGCGACGGTGAGCCCGTACGGATATTCGAACCCGACCTCCGGCTGGCCAGGGTTGCCTTGGCGCGCCGCGGTGCCGGTCGCCATGCCCTCGCTGCGCGGGCGACCGGCGAGCGTGATCAGCGCCACGTTGCACTTGCCCGCCGCGATCGCCTCAGCCGCGTGCGCCACGTGCGCCAGGTAGGAGGAGCCGCCGGTATCCGTGGAATCCACGTGGCGCAACCGGAGATTCATGTAATCGGCGACGGAGAACACACCCATGCCCGGCGCGTCGCCGGCGCAGAAATACCCGTCCACGTCGTCCTTGGTAAGCCCGGCATCCTCCAGCGCACCCCGCGCGGCCTCGGCGTGCAGCTGCATGACGGACTTGTCCGGCGCCTTGCGCGTCGGGTGCTCGTAGGCACCGGCGATGAACGCCTTCCCCTTGATCGTCATGCCGTTCCTACAGCTCCACCACGATGTAATTCTCCTCGATGCTGACCGGGAAGGTTTCCGCGACGAACGGTCCCTTGGCCAGCACCTCGCCGGGTTCCACCGTCACCTCGTAGGCGCGCACCCAGGTCGATTTGGGATCGCAATAGGATTGCCCGGTGCGCAGGTCGAATTCCCAGCCGTGCCACGGGCATTTCAGCATCTCGCCGGGGCGTGAATAATCATAGGTACCGGGCGCGTCCGATGTGACGAGGCCGACCAGCGTGCCTTTGCACAGCGCGCCCCCCTGGTGCGGGCAGCGGTTCAGCAGCGCGAAGAACTCGCCCTCGTGGTTGAAGATGCCAATCTCGCGGCCGCGGACCGTGACCAGCTTGCGGCTGCCTGGCGGAATCTCCTCCGCCTTTGCGACGACGTGCCTGGCCACTCAGGAGAGCCCGTACACACGCTCGGCGTTGCCGGCAAAGACCATGCGCTTCTCCTCGTCGCTCATCGGCATGCGGAAGGCGTGCTCGGGGTTGTCCATGTCCCAGTGCGGATAGTCCGTCGCGAAGAGCAGCCGATCCCAGCCCATCCAGTCCATGGTCTGGCGCAGCTGCTCCGGCTTCTCCGGCTCGTCCGCGGGCTGGGAGGTGAACCAGAAGCGCTCGCGGATGGTCTCGGAGGGCGGGCGCGTGACATGCTCAAGCTCGTCGCGGAAGCGCGACCAGTAATGGTCGAGCCGCCAGGCGAAGCCCGGCACCCAGGCAAAGCCCGCCTCCACGATCACCACCTTGAGGTCCGGGATGCGCTCCAGCACACCCTCCAGGATCAGCGAGGCCACGACCGTCTGTTGCGATATCGCAACCTCGTGGTGTTCCTCGACATAAAAGGAGGGCCAGCCCGCTGGCGTCACCGCGCGGCCGTTATAGCCCATCGTGTGCAGGCAGAGCGGCAGGCCCGCAGCCGCGGCAGCCTCGTAGATCCTCCAGTAGCGGCGCCGGCCCAGCAGCTCGATCGTGTGGGTAGCGAGCGCCACCTGCACGAAATCGCCCCCTCCCGCTGTGGTATGCCCGGCCCAGTGCTCGATCTCGGCCACCGCCGCGTCCGCATCCTCGCCAGGCAGGATGATGCCGGCCTTGAGCCGCCTTTCGTGCCGCGTCCAGTGCTCCACCTGCCATTCGTTGAGCGCGCGGGCGAGCGCGTTGCCGAAGCTCTGGTTGCGCTGGTCCATCGCGCCGGGAAACAGGAAGTGAAGCAGGCCGAAGCTGATGCCCCAGCGGTCCAGCAGTTGCTCGCGCAGGAAGGCGAGGTCGCTACCGGGCGGCCCGCCGTTGGGCGGCCAGGAGTCCGTGCGCGAGAGGGCCGGCGCACCCTTCGGGTATTGCGGCGAGGACAGGAACGGGGTCGGCACGCGGAAACCGTAACGATCGAGATGCTCCTGCCAGCGCGTGGCGAGAAACGGCTTGAGGTCGGCCGCGCTGCGCAACGCATGGTGCACGTCGCAGTCGATGATTTTCAGCCGCGCCTCGCCGCGCGCGGCACGATCCGCGAGAACCAATCCGTCGTCGGGCGTCATGGGCTCACCTCGATGCGGGGATAGACGGCACGGGGATTGTCCTCCGCCACGCGACGGCGGAGGGTCGCGGGAAAGCCGGCGGGAAACGGGTCGTTGCCGGCGAACTGCGCGTGCGGCCAGTCGGTGGAGAGCAGCAGCAGCTCGTCGCCGCCCAACTGCTCGAGCAGTATCGGGAGCTGCGCAGGGTCGGGCGGCGCCTCGGCCGGCTGCAGCGCGATGCGCACGTGCTCGCGCAGGATGGCGGAGGGCGGCGTGTCCACCCAGGGCACCTCCGCGCGCATCGCCTTCCAGGTGCGGTCGGCGCGCCACAGAAAATTCGGCAGCCAGGCGAAGCCGCTTTCCAGCAACACCAGTCGCAGCTCCGGGAAGGCCGTGAACGCGCCTTCGTACACGAAGCTAAGCAACTGCGCCTGGAACGCGTGCGCCATGGCGATGTGGTCCTCGGCGAGATGCGAGGGCCAGCCGTTCGAGGTGGTGGCGTGAGTCGCCGTCATCTGCGCGTGGATGGCAAGCGGCAGGCGGTGGCGCGCGGCGGCCTCGTGGATCGGGCGGAACAGGCGCTTGCCGAACAGCGTCTCGTCCATCGCCGGCAGCAGCACGTGGACGAAGCGGGGATCGGCGGCGCGGCGCTCGATCTCCTCCGCGGCGGCGCCGGGGTCCTGCGGTGCGATATGGATCGCCGCTCGCAGCCTTGGCTCGCGGTCCAGCCATTCGGCCGCGAGCCAGTCGTTCATGGCGCGCGCCAGCACCGTGCCGAGGTCCGCGTTGCGCACGGCGGCGACGTTGTAGAGCAGGTTGCAGACCGCGATGCGGGTGCCGAACCCGTCGAGCGCGTGGCGGCGCAGCGCCTCCAGGCTCGTGCCGGGCTTGGCGCCGTCCCGCCAGTCCGCCCGACAGGAAAACCCCGCGTTCGGCGGGTAGAGGATGGAGTCGAACCCGTCCGTGCCGCGCACCCGCAGCTGCTCCGACCAGTAGGCCGGCAGATACGGAAACAGCGCCGAAATCGACGGCAGCGCCGGATGGATGTCGCAATCGATGCCCGAAGCCGCGTGCGGCATGGCGTTTTCTCCCGCGCCGCAGCCTACACGCGGCGCGCGCGCCAGGACAATCGCGCCCCTAAAGTCGCGCCCCTAAAGTCGCGCCCCTAAAGTCGCGCCATGAAGTCCCGCAGCGCCGGCTCCCATTTCGCCGCGTCGTCGCCGGAGGCTGAATGGCCAAGCTCGCTGTCGATCAGCGTGTAGGTGGCATCCACCCCGGCCGCGCGGAACGCCGCCATGGTCGGCCCCTCCAGCGAGGGCGGGAAGAGCTTGTCGGTGCGCGAGATCGCGTAGAGCACCTTGGCCCTGATCCGGCCGACATGCGGCGTGATGTCGTAGAAGTCGAGCGCACGGCGCAGCGCGATCAGCGAGTTGGGGTCGAATTCCTCGGCCCATTTCGCGGCGATCGCCTCGATCGCGCGCTCGCGTTCCCCGGCGTCCGGGTATTTCGGCGCCAGCCGCGCCTCGATGCCATAGTTCTTGAGCGTCCTGACCCTGAGCTTCGCCATCGTCGCCTTGATGCCGCCGGGATAGCAGTGCCCGCCGTTCCAGCCGGGGTCGTGCTCGAAGCCCTTGGCGAGGTCGGCGGAGGTGTTGGCGTTCTCGTCGCGCGGGCGCTTCAGCGCCGTGACCGCGGCGACGATGCCGGTCATGAAGTCCGGGAACGTCACGGCCCACTGGAAAGCCTGAAACCCGCCATAGGAGGGGCCGACCACGGCAACCAGGTGCTTGACGCCCAGCGCATCGAGCAGCGCCCTCTGCCCGCGCACCATGTCGGCGACGGTGTATTCCGGAAACGTCGGGCCATAGGGCTCACCAGTCGCTGGGTCGATGCTCGCGGGGCCGGTGGTGCCATGGCAGGAGCCGAGCATGTTGGGTGCCACGACGAACAGCTTGTTGGTATCAACCGCGCGGCCGGGCCCGACCAGCAGCGCCCAGCCGCCCTCCGCGCCGTCGGAAGCGGGCTCGGCGAAACGGTGGCTCGACGTGTAGCCATGGGTAAGCAGCACCGCGTTGCGCCCGTCCGGCGACAGCGTACCGGCGGTGGCGTAAGCGATCTCCAGTTTCGCGAGCCTGCCGCCGCGCTCCAGCGGGAACTCGCCGCCGTTCCAGATCCGGGTTTCGCTCCAGGGGTTCACGGCCTGGTTCACGGCCGCCAGTCCCGGTAGCCGCGATGCGACGCCGGTACCGGCAGCGCCTGCGGCATGCCGCTCGCCACCGAGCCGTAAAGCGCGGTTATGAGCTCGAGCGAGCGCCGCGCGTCGGCGAGCGTCACCGGCGGCGGCCCGCCGGCGTCCAGCGCCTCGGCATAGGCGCGGAACTGGCCCTCGAACCGGATCGGGTAGGGTGCGTGGTTGGCGAGCAGGCGGTCGATCGCCTCCTTCGTGGCCTGGTTGCGCGGCAGGATCCGCCAGGGCTCGTTGCCCGGCGCGTAGGGCTCGGTGCCGCTCTCGAACGTAACGTTCTCGAAATGGAGGCGCATGCGCGAGATCTCGGTGGCTGAGCCGAGCGTGGCCGAAAGCGCTACCACCGCGCCGCTGGTCATGCGCAGGCTTGCCGCCGCGCAATCCTCGGTCTCGATGGGGTTCACCCGCGTGGCGACATTCGCGTAGGCGCTGGCCGCGTCGCCCATCAGTTCCTGCATCATGTCGTGGATGTGGATCGCATGCCCGAGCAGGCAGCCGCCGCGCTCGATCGCCCAGGTGCCGTGCCACTTGATGTCGTAATAATCCTTGTCGCGCCGCCAGGCGGTTTCCACTGTCGCGTTGTACGGCTTGCCGGCGAGGCCCGCGCGCACCACGCGCACCGCGCGGCGGAAGCCGTCGCCCCAGCGGTACTGGAAGATCGGCATCACCGTTCCCCGGGCCGCGGCCGCCGCGGTCTCGACCGCGTCCATCTCCGCGAGCGAGGTCACGAAGGGCTTCTCGCAGATCACGTGCTTGCCGGATTCCATCGCGGCCAGCAGTTGCTCGCGGTGCAGTGCCGGCGGCGTGCAGAGATCCACGACATCGATATCCGCCATGCCCAGCACGTCCGCGAAGGAGGAGGTGCGCCGGGCGATGCCGAACTCGCCGCCGACCTTGGACAGGCGCGCGGCGTCGGTGTCGCAGATCGCCGCAACCTCCCAATGAGCGGGCAGCTTCGAATAAGCCTCGTCGATATGGGCGCGCCCGATGCCGAGCCCGACCACCGCTACCTTGCGTCTCATCGTTTCTCCTTCGTTGCGTGCCGCGTGCGCGGGGTGGCGAGCCAGCCCATGATCGCGTCCGGCTCCGAATCCGTGCGCGCCAGATAGGGCTTGATGTCGAGCAACGGCGTGCCGTTGACGCAGTCGAGATAGATCACGTTCAGCACGCCGTCCTCGATCCCGAGCAGCTTCACCACGGAAAGCCCGATCGGGTTCGGCCGGTGCGGCGCGCGCGTGGCGAAGATGCCGCGCGGCGTGTCGTCGAAGGGCGGCGTGAACACCAATTCCTGCGTGCCCCCTCGCGACCGGTCGAGCCAGTAGAGCAGGATGAGGTGCGAGAACCCGTCGAGCGAGGCGAGCCCCGGGCGGAACTCCGGCGCCACCACCGCGCGGCAGACCGGCGGCGGGTCCGGCTGGCGCCCGTTGCGCGGGCAGTCCGATGTCGTCGCCCAGGGCGTCTCGAGGTGGCCGATCGGGCGGCAGATGAGTTCGTTCATGCCGGCGTTCTCAATCCAGCGCCGGCCGCCTGTGGGCCCAGGGCAGCGCGCGCTCGAAGGCGCGGGACGCGCGCAGCACGCCGAGATCGTCGAAGCGCCGGCCAACGATCTGCAGGCCGACCGGCAGCCCCTCCTTCGTGAACCCGCAGGGCAGGCTCGCGGCCGGATTCCAGGACATGTTGAACGGGTGGGAGAACTCCGCCCATTGCAGCCAGTCCCAGTCGTGCTGCGGCCAGTGCTCGGGGATGAGCCGCTCCGCCGGGAACGCCGGCACGGAGACCGAGGGCGTGATCAGGAAGTCGTAGTCGCGGAAGCCGCGGTGGATGGCGGCGTTGTTGGCGTATTTGCGTTCGCGCGCCGCCTGGTACTCGCCCATGCTCAGTCGCGCGCCGTGCTTCACGCAGGCCACCAGGCCCGGGTCCATGCGGGATTCCCATTCCGCCAGATGGCGCGCGTGGCGCGCGGTATGCGCGGGCCAGAACACGCGCGCGAGCTCGCCGCTCTCGCGCCCCCAGGTGATCGTCGCCTCACGCAGTTCCGTGCCGAGCGACCTCGCGAAACTCTCCGCCGCCGCTCGCACCAGGGCCGCGACCTCGGGGTCCACGCGCGCATGGCCGAGATCCGCGGAATAGGCGATGCGCGCGCCGGCGATCCCGTCCTCGAGCCCACCCGTGTAGTCCGCCGGCGCCTTTTCAAGCGTGGTGAAGTCCTCATCCTCCGGCCCGGCCATGATGCCGAGCATCAGCGCTGCATCGGCGACGGTGCGCGTCATGGGGCCGATATGGGAGGTGAAATCGCCGGTCGCGACCGGCGTGTACGGCACCCGGCCGAAGCTCGGCTTCAGCCCGTAGATGCCGCAGAAATGCGCCGGCATGCGGATCGATCCGGCGCCGTCGCTGCCCTGGTGCAGCGGCCCGTAGCCGGCGGCCGTCGCCGCGCCGGCGCCCGCGGAGGACGCTCCGGCGTTGTAGCCCTGCTTCCATGGGTTGCTGGTGATGCCGGTGAGCGGCGAGCGGCTGACGCCGGTCCAGCCGAACTCCGGCGTCGTGGTCTTGCCGAGCACGATCGCACCGGCCGCCTCCAGCCTGGTGACGAAGGGCGTGTCCGCGGCGACGCGGTTGCCCTTCATGATCTGGCTGCCGAACTGGGTCGGGAAATCCTTCGTCCAGGCAAGATCCTTGATCGTGACGGGAACGCCGTGCAGGGGCCCGGTGGCGCGGCCGGCCATCACGGCGGCCTCCGCCTCGCGCGCCTTCGTCATCGCGCGGTCGAAATCGGTGGCAACGAAGGCGTTGATTTTCGGCTCCAGCCGCTCGATCCGTTGCACCAGCGCCGTCACGATCTCGACCGGCGAGAGCTTCTTTGTCCGCACCGCCTCCGCCATGGCGGCCGCAGGCATGTAGCCGATCTCGGCGTCGCTCACGCGATCTCTCCCTCGTCACGCAGCATGGTGATCGCGGCCTCGAAGGCCGCGGCCGTTTCCTCCACATCCGCCTCCGTGTGGGTGGACGACAGGAATCCGCCGATACGTCCCCCCGTGTCCACGCCGTGCACGAGCAGCGCGAGGCGAAGGCGCCCGACCAGCTTCTCCGGCATCGCCTTCAGTGCCTCGACGCTGCTGGCGAAGGGGTCGAACTCACCGGGCCTGGGGGCGGACATATAGGTGTGGAAGCCAGAGGATGTGCCGTACATCGCCCAGTGGACGTTGTGTTTTCGGAACACGTCGTTGCAGCGCTCGCGCAGGCTCGCCGCCGTCGCCTCCGCCCGCTCGGCGGCGTCCGATTCCGCGAGCTGGGTCAGCGCCGCGATGCCGGAGGCGGCGGAGACCGGGTTGGCGTTGAACGTGCCGGGATGGCCGATCTTCTCCCGCCCCGCCTTCTGCATCGCCTCGAAGTCGAGCAGCGCCATGATGTCGCCCCGCCCGCAGACGGCCCCGCCCGGCAGCCCGCCCGCGAGGATCTTGGCGAAGGTGGAAAGATCCGGCTGCACGCCGAACCGCCCCTGCGCGCCGCCGGCGGAGACGCGGAAACCGGTGATCACCTCGTCCATGATCAGCAGCACGCCGTGCTTCGCCGTGAGCTCGCGCAGTGCCACGAGAAACTCGGGACGGATCGGCACCTGGCCAAAGGAGGACCCCGTCGGCTCCAGGATCGCGGCGGCGATGTCTCGGCGCTCCGCCAGCGTCTTCGCCACCGCGTCGATGTCCCACGGGTGCAGCAGAATGTTGGAGTGCGCGACGCTCTGCATCACGCCCGGCGTCGGCGAGCCGTCAAAATGGTTGGAGTAGCCGCTCGTCATCTGGTCGTGCCAGCCGTGGAAATGCCCCTTGAAGCGGATCAGCCCCTCGCGGCCGGTGAAGGCGCGCGCGAGGCGCACGGCCATCAGGGTCGCCTCGGTGCCGGAGGAGGTGAAGCGGATGCGCTCCGCACTCGGCACCAGGCGCTGCACGGCCTTCGCCCACGCGATCTCGCGCGGATGGTTGGCGGCGAACTGCGTGCCCTCCGCCTGCGCCTCGGCGACCGCCGCGTTCACCGCGGCATTGCCGTGGCCGAGGATCAGCGCGCCGTGGCCGCCGAAATAGTCGATGTAGCGGTTGCCATCGACGTCCCATTTGTGCGGGCCCAGCGCCCGCTCGACATAGATGCCATAGGGGTCGAGGTGGCGCGCGTCGTGCGCGATGCCGCTGGGCAGCAGGCGGCGCGCCTCCTCCGCCAGGCCCGCGGAGCCGGGCGTGCGCGCCCGGTAGGCCGCGACGATCGCGGAGTTCGTCGGCTGCTCGATATCCATGCTCATCCCCCATGCGACAGGAGCGGGTTGCGCCCCTAATCTTGCGTCCTCTGGGCCATACTGCGACGCTGCCGCGCCGTTGCAAACTGGGAGGCATGATGTTCGATCTGGTGCTCAAGGGTGGGCGCGTTCTGGACCCCGCGCAGGGGATGGATACGGTCGCGGACGTGGCGTTCGCCGGCGGCAAGGTGGCGGCGGTGGGGCCGGACCTCGGCCCGGCAAAGGAGACCCGCGACGTCTCCGGCCGCATGGTCGTCCCCGGCCTCATTGACCTGCACACCCATGTCTGGTGGGGCGGAACCTCGCTCGGCGTGATGCCGGACGACTACGCGCGCATCAGCGGCTGCACCACGCTGGTCGATGCGGGCTCCGCCGGGCCCGGCACGCTGCATGGGTTCCGCAAGCTGATCATCGAGCGCTCCGAGGTGCGGGTGCTCCCGTTCATGCACGTCTCCTTCGCCGGCATCTTCGGCTTCCACCCCGCGATCAACGTGGGCGAGAGCCAGGATCTGCGGCTGTTGAACGCGAAGCTCGCGCTGCAGGTGGCGAAGCGCGACGCGGATCTCGTGGTGGGCATCAAGGTGCGCGTCGGCGCCGGCACCTCCGGCGTGCTCGGCGCGGAGCCGCTGCGCATCGGGCTGGATGTGGCGGAGGCGGCCGGCCTGCCGGTGATGGCACATCTCGACCAGACGCCGCCCTCGCGCCAGGAGGTGATGGGCCTGCTGCGCGCGGGCGACATCCTGACGCATTGCTTCCGACCCTTCCCCAACCTGCCCTACCGGCCGGACGGGCGGATCCAGGCGGACGTGGAGGCGGCGCGTGCGCGCGGGGTGATCTTCGACATCGGCCACGGTGCGGGCAGCTTCGGCTGGGAGACCGCGATGAAGATGGTCAAGGCCGGGTTCATGCCGGACGTGATCTCGTCCGACGTGCACGCGGTCTCGATCGACGGGCCGGCCTATGAGCTGCTGACCACGATGACGAAGCTGCTTGCCATCGGCATGCCGCTGATGGAGGTGCTGCGCGCCGCGACCATCAACCCGGCGAAGGCGATCCGCCTCACCGACCGCGGCACGCTCAAGCCGGGACTGCTCGGCGACGCCACGGTGCTGGATTTCGACACGGGAAAATTCGAGCTCGAGGACGTCACCGGCGAGAAGCTCGCGACGGACCGGAAGCTCGCCTGCAAGGGGATCGTGCTCGGCGGGAAATGGTGGCACGGGTGAGGCCGGCGCACGGCACCCCATGACCCAGCTCCGCATTCCCGCCACCTACATGCGCGGCGGCACCAGCAAGGGGGTGTTCTTCCTTGCTGGCAGCCTGCCGGCGGATAAGGCGGCGCGGGAGCGGATGTTGCTGCGGGTGATCGGCAGCCCGGACCGTTACGGCAAGCAGATCGACGGCATGGGCGGGGCGACATCCTCCACCAGCAAGATCGTCATCGTCGGCAAGTCCGCGCGGCCCGACAGCGACGTGGATTACCTGTTCGGTCAGGTTGCGATCGACAAGCCGGTGATCGACTGGTCCGGCAACTGCGGCAACCTCACCACCGCCGTGGGACCCTTCGCCATCGAACAGGGACTGGTGGCCGCACCCGCGCACGGCATCGCGACGGTGCGGATCTGGCAGGCCAATATCGGCAAGCGGATTGTTGCCCACGTGCCGATGCGAGGCGGCGAGGTGTTGGAGGAGGGCGATTTCGAGCTCGACGGCGTCACCTTCCCCGCCGCCGAGATAAGGCTGGAATTCCTCGACCCCGGCGAGACCGGCGCGATGTTCCCGACCGGCAACAGGATCGACCGGCTTGCCGTTCCGGGGATGGGCGAGGTCGAGGCCACGCTGATCAACGCCGGGCTGCCGACCGTCTTCGTCGATGCCGCGACGCTCGGCCTCACGGGGACGGAATTGCAGCCGGACGTGAACACCAACCAGGCGCTGCTCGACCGCGCCGAGGCGATCCGCGTGGCGGGCGCCGTCGCCATGGGCCTCGCGGCCTCGGCGGAGGACGTCCACGCGCGGCGGCTCCTGCATTCGCCGAAGATCGCCTATGTCGCGAAGCCGCGCGACTACACCGCATCCTCCGGCAAGAAGGTCGCCGCGTCCTCGATCGACCTGCTGGCGCGCATCTTCTCGATGGGCCCGCTGCACCACGCGATGACGGGCACCGGGGCCGTTGCCATCGCCGCGGCGGCCTGCGTGCCCGGCACGCTGGTCAACCGCGTCGCGCCGGCCGGCGCGGACGGGCGGGTGCGGTTCGGCCACCCCTCCGGCACGCTCGGCGTCGGCGCCGAGGCGGAACAGCGGAATGGCGAATGGGTGGTGAGCAAGGTGCTGATGAGCCGCTCAGCGCGCCGCCTGATGGAAGGCTGGGTGCGGATACCGCCTGTCTAGTTGTGCCCGTCTAGTTCCGCACGTAGCGCAACGTGGCGAAGCGACGGCGGAACGCGCTCACGTCCCTGGCCACGTCCTCCGGCGCACGGTTGCCTTCCAAGGCTTCCGCGATGTAGCCGGCGAGTTCCTTCATGTCCCCGGGCCCCATACCGAAACGCACGATCTCCGGCGTGCCCAGGCGCAGCCCGTTGGCGTCGCCCTCGACCGGCGCGATGGGCAGGCCGATGCCGCAGGTGAGCACGTTCGCCCGCCGCAACAATTTCGCCGCCGTCTGGCCGCCGCCATAGCGAGCCGCCTCGATGGCGAACTGGTGCGAGGTGGTCATGCCCCGCTCGCGCGCGAAAAGCGGGATGCCTCGCTCGGCCAGCGCCTCCGCCAGCGCCTTGGCGGTGGCGGCCATCGCGCTCGCGTAGTCGCGGCCGTAGACCTTCCAGTCGAGCAACGACATCGCCAGCGCGGCCGTCTTCGCCGCGTCGAAATTGGCCGTGAGGCCAGGGTATGCGATCGCGTCCAGCCGCTCGGCCAGCGCCGCGTCGTTGGTGACCACCAGGCCCGCGGCGGGGCCGCCGAGGCTCTTGTAGGTGCTCATCGTCATCGCGTGCGCCCCCTCCTCCAGCGGTTGCTGCCAGGCGTGGCCAGCGATCATGCCGGACATGTGCGCGGCGTCGAACAGGAGGCAGGCGCCGACCTCGTCGGCGATCTCGCGCATGGCGCGGATCGGGTGAGGAAACAGGTTAAGGCTGCCGCCGATGGTGATGAGCTTCGGCCGAACCGCGCGCGCCTGCTCGCGCAGCGCCGCGACATCGACCGTGTAGCCCGCGGCATCGACCGGCGCCGGGTGCGTCACCACGCCGTAGAGACCGGCCGCGCCGGCCGCGTGGTGCGTCACGTGCCCGCCGATCGAGGGTGGCGGCGCGATGATGGCATCGCCCGGCTTCGCGGTTGCCATGAACACGTAGAGATTGGCGATGCCGCCGGAGGGCACGCGGAATTCCACATAGCGCGCGCCGAACACCTCGGCGGCGAGTTCGGCCGCCATGATCTCGATCTTCTCGACCGCCTCCAGCCCCATCTCGTACTTGTCGCCGGGGTAGCCGAGGGATGCGCGCGTGCCCAGCCCGTCGGCGAGCAGCGCCTCCGCCCTCGGGTTCATCACGTTGCCGGCGGGGTTGAGGTTGACCGCGTCGCGTTCGTGGATGGCATGGTTCTCGGCGACGAGGGCGAGCAGGCGGCGCTCGTTCGCCGCCGCGTCGCTCGCCGCGACCTCGCCCGCCACGTCCTGAACATAGCGTTCGCTGGCTTCGGGCACCCAGGCGCGGCGTTCGAGCATCGGCAAGTTCCTCTCGGCTATGCTTCGTTTGTGCAGGCCCGATGCCCGTTACGCGAACGCGATGCGGCTGAACAGCCACAATTTCACCCGGTCCAGTATCAGCAGATAGAGCGCCACCACCGCGAGCAGGACCAGCAGCAGGTGCAGCGCCACCGGTGCCATCAGCACGCCCGCCGTCGCCATCGTCACCACCACGACGAGGTCGGCGACGGAACTCGCAACCATCCAGCGGCTCGGCGCCGAGCGCCAGAACGGGCCGCGCTCGCGGATCAGGTAGACATTGCCCTGGCCGGTCGCGACCAGCATCACGAAGACGAGCGTCTGCAGCTGCGCCAGCGGCAGCCCGAGCCAGTCCCGCCCGATGAAGAACACCGAGAAGGACAGCACCAGCACGCAGGCCGCAAGCAACCCGCCCGTCGTCATCAGCCCGCGGACATCCCACCGGTCCGGCCGCGGTGACGGTACGACGCGGTCGGTTGCGATCGTCATGGTCACGAAATCGTTGGTAAACAGCAACATCACGATCAGCAGCGGCGTGATGACGAACTGCCCGGTGAGGATGACGCCGATCGAGAGGAAGACGACGATCTCCAGCGTCTTCATGATCTTGTTGATGGTGTAGGTGAGCATCCGCTGGTAGATCGACCGGCTCGTCTTCACCGCCGATAGCGCGTCGACCAGGCCCGGCGAGGTGAGCACGATGCCCGCCGCCGCGCGCGCGACGTCGGTCGCGCTCGCGACCGCCACACCCACCTCCGCCTGGCGCAGCGCCGGCGCATCGTTCACGCCGTCGCCGGTCATGCCGACGACATGGCCGGCCTTCTGCAGCCGGCGCACCAGCGCGATCTTGTGCTCCGGCAGCACGCGGGCAAAGACGCCGAAGCGCAGAGGGTCGTCGATTTCCTCCAGCGACGCGGCGTCGCCCGTCTCGCCCTCGATGCCGACGCGTTTCGCGATCGCGGCGGCGGTGGGCACGGCGTCGCCCGTCGCCATCACCACGCGCACGCCCATCGCCCGCAGCCCCGCCACCAGCTCCGCCGAGTCCGCGCGCGGCGGGTCTTCCAGCGCGAGCAGGCCCACCAGGCGCATGTGCCCCTTCGCCGGGCCGGCGGCCACGGCCAACACCCGCGCGCCCATCCCTGCCAGACGCTGCTCCTCCGCCGCGAAGTCGGGCGGCGACTCGCACAGGGCCGCGACCGCCTCGGCGGCCCCCTTGGCCGCCAGCACCTCGGTGCCGCCCTCGCTGAAACGGCCGAGCGAATAGCGCAGCGCCGGGTCGAACGGCTCGAAGCCAAGACGTTGCGGCAGCGTGACGTTTCCAGCGCCCGCCAGGATCGCGAGGTCGATCGGGTCCTGCGTCGCGGCGTCGCAGGCCATGGCGGCGAAGCGCAGCAGTTCGGGCTCCGCCGCGCCGCCGAGGGGCGAGGTTGCCGCGAGGCGCAGCCTGTTCTCGGTCAGCGTGCCGGTCTTGTCGGTGCACAGCACGTCCATGCCGGCGGCCTCCTCGATCGCCTGCAGGCGCGCGACCAGCACGCCCTCGTGCGCAAGCTCCGCCGCACCCAGCGCGGTCGCGAGCGTGAAGGTCGCGGGCAAGGCGGCGGGGACGGAGGCGACGAGCAGGATCAGCGCGAACGGAAGCACGTCGCGCAGCGGCAGGCTGGCCCAGGCGGCGTAGCACAGCAGCAGCGCGATCAGCAGCGCGTCGACCACGGCGAGGATGCGCACGATGCCGAGGATGGTCGCCTGCAGGTGGCTCCCCGCATGGGCCGTGCGCACCAGCTCCGCGGTGCGGCCGAAATAGGTGGCCTGGCCGGTCGCGGTGACGACGCCCGTCGCCTCGCCGCGGCGCACGATCGCGGCGGCATAGGCGCGTGCGCCGGGGCCGGCCTCGACGGGGACGGATTCGCCGGTGAGTGCCGACTGGTCCAGCAGCACGCTGCCCTCGCCGATCGCCACGTCCGCCGGTGCGAGATCGCCCATGCGCATATGCACGAGGTCGCCCGGAACCAGTTCCGCAGCGGGAACGGTGCGCCAGGCGCCGTCGCGCCGCACCCGTGCCATCGCCACCAGGCGATGGCGCAGGAGGTCGAGCGCCTTGCTCGCGCGCCCCTCCTCGATGAAGCCGATCGCGGCGTTGACGGCGAGCAGGGCGGCGATGATCGCGGCCTCGCCCGACTTGCCGAGCAGGATCTGCAGCAGGGCGGCCGCCTCCAGCATCCAGGCGATCGGGCCCCAGAACTTGCGCGCGAATGCCAGCAGCGCGCTTGGTCGTTTCTCGGGGATGGCGTTGGGGCCGAAGCGGGCGCGGCGGCGCGCGGCCTCGGCCTCGGAGAGCCCTTCGGGGCCCGTCGGCGGGAGTTCCGCCGCCGCCTGCTGCGCGGCATGCGGGTCAGGTTCGTGCCTGCCCGGAACGATACGGTCTTGCAATGCGTCGGCCATGGCCTCCTCCGCGGGCGAGGCGGCGAGGTGCCGGGACGCCTTGGAAAACATAGCTTAACAAAGGTCAAAGTCTGCACAAAAGGTGACGCCATTGGCCGTGAGAAGCGCGTATATGAGGGCCAGGACATGAGTTGGAGACCTGCGATGCGACGCGCGCTGATCGAGATCATGGTGGCTGGGATGGTTTTCGCGGCGACGCTTGGCGCCGTTGCCCAGCAGGTCGCCCTGGGCAGCCAGGTCGCGGCGATCGTCTCTGCCTCCAGCATCGCCTGAGTTCGACCCCGGCCACACTACCGCCGCCACGCCCAACGTCGCCGCACCCGCCGTCGCCACGAGCGCCGTCCCGCCGAACCCGACGTGCCGACCCACCCGGACGTGCCGACCCTAGCCGGACGTGCCTGGCCGCGCCGACCTCGCGATCTTCCCCCAATCGATCGCGACCCGCCCTCATCCTGCGCCGGGACCAGACGATGGGTCCCGGCGTTTCTTTTGCGGACGACAGGCAGCGCGGCGCGACCGCAAGGGCGGGTCTCAACGCGAGGATCCGTAAGCGGGAAATTTGGTCGGAGCGGCGGGATTTGAACCCACGACCCCCAGTCCCCCAGACTGATGCGCTACCAGGCTGCGCTACGCTCCGACACCGCGCGGTCTAGCCCGCGCGCCCGATCGGGGCAACAGGCGCCGCGGTCGCCCCGGCGTCATTCCACCAGTGCCGTCCGCGTTGCTATCTTGACGTGGATCATGGCGCTAGCGCCCGTTGCTTATCATATGATTTGTTGATGGCCAGGAAATCATCCCCCAAGGGCGCGGCGAAGGCCGGCGCCGAGCCGCCCCGGAAACCTCGCCCCGCCGCCCCGCTGCGCCAGACGCCCCGGCATCGCCGGGCGACCCTGCCGCCGCCGCTGCCGGGCCCCCCGCCGGCGATCGGCAGCCTCTCCGACCTCGACCGCTTGTTCCACTCGACCGAGGCGCTCGGCACGGGGGCGCTCTCGCCCGCGACGCTGGCGATCGCGCAGTTCGACTGGGCGGTCCACCTCGCCAACGCGCCGTTCCGCCAGATCGAGCTCGCCGCGCTGGCGCTGCGCGAGGCGCAGCGTTTCGGCGCCTTCCTGCTCACCGGGCAGCCGGCCGCGACCCCGGACGCGCAGGACCACCGCTGGGCGGACCCGAGCTGGCAGATGCCGCCGTTCAACGCCCTTTCCCAGTCCCAGTTGCTCGCGGAATCCTGGTGGAACGCGGCGCTCCAGGGGCTGCGCGGCGCCTCGCCGCAGAGCCTCACCATAATGGGCTTCGCGCTGCGCCAGGTGCTGGAGGCGCTGGCGCCGTCCAACTTCCCCTGGACCAACCCGCAGGTCATCGAAACCACGCTGAGGAGCCGCGGCGCCAACCTGATCAACGGCGCGACGCTGTTGCTGCGCGACCAGGAGCGCGCCTTCAACCTGCGCCCCTCCCTCGACCCGCGCTTCCGCCCCGGCCACGAGGTCGCGGTGACGCCGGGCAAGGTGGTTTTCCGCAACGACCTGATCGAGCTGCTGCAATACGCCCCCACCACGGCGCAGGTGCGTCCGGAGCCGGTGCTGATCGTGCCGGCCTGGATCATGAAGTACTACATCCTCGACCTGTCGCCGCAGAACTCCATGATCCGCTACCTGGTGAGCCAGGGCTTCACGGTGTTCTGCATCTCCTGGCGCAACCCGGACGCCTCGATGCGCGACGTCGGCCTCGACGACTACCGCCGCGCCGTGATGGCGGCGATCGACGCGGCGCTGGCCATCACCGGCCAGCAGCGCCTGCATGCCTGCGGCTACTGCCTCGGCGGCACGCTGCTCTCCATCGCCGCCTGCGCCATGGCGCGCGAGGCCGACAACCGGCTCGCCACCATCACGCTGCTCGCCGCCCAGGTGGATTTCCACGAGGCCGGGGAGCTGCGGCTGTTCATCAACGACAGCCAGCTCGCCCTGCTCGAGGACGTGATGTGGCGCCAGGGCTTCCTCGATTCGCGGCAGATGGCCGGCGCCTTCCAGCTGCTGCGCGTGCGCGACCTCGTCTGGCAGCGCGCGGTGCGGCTCTACATGCTCGGCCAGGAGGACCCGCCCAACGACCTCATGGCGTGGAACACGGATGCGACGCGCATGCCCGCCAGGATGCACGCCGAATACCTGCGCCAGCTCTTCCTCGACAACGATCTCTCCGAGGGCAGGCTCCAGGTGGACGGGCGCACCGTGGCGCTGGCCGACCTGCGCGCGCCGATGTTCGCCGTCGGCACCGACCGCGACAACATCGCGCCCTGGCGCAGCGTCTATAACCTGCTCCGGGAGACCCGCACGGACGTGGACTTCGTGCTCACCTCGGGCGGCCACAACGCCGGCATCGTGAGCGAGCCCGGCCACCCCGGCCGGCACTACCTCGTGCACGAGCGCCGGCCGCACGACGTCTATCTGTCGCCCGACGAATGGCTCGGCCAGGCACGGCGGCGGGAAGGCTCCTGGTGGCCGGCTTGGGCAGCCTGGCTCGACCATCGCTCCGGCGCGCCGGTGGCACCCCCGCGATTCGGCAACCGTGCCAAGGGCCTGCCGGTACTGGGCGACGCGCCCGGAACCTACGTGCTGCAGACCTGACGCGGGAGCGGCGTCACAGCCGTTCCCAGAGCCCCGTCTCCTCGTCGAGCCGGTCGATCTCGCCGCCGCGGAAGTCGCCGTGGGAGACGACGCCGAGCAGCTTGTCGCCGTCCACCACCGGCACGTGGCGGAACCCGCCGTCACGCATCAGCCGCAGCGCCTCCACCGCGCGCATGTCGCGGCGCATGGTGTCGGGCCTGGGGGTCATCACCTCCTCCAGCTTCGTTCGGCTGGAGCGGCCCTCCGCGATCACGCGCGCGACGGCATCGCGGCCGGTGAAGATGCCGACGAGGCGGCCCGCCTCGTCCGTCACCAGCACCGCGCCGACGCGCCGCTCGCGCATGCGCTTGCACGCCTCGCCCACCGTCGCCGTGGGCGGCATGGTGAGCGGCTTCTGGTTGAGCACGATGGTCCCGAGCGGGCGCTGTTGCATGGTCACCTCCGGCGCGGGACTGGTCCCCCCGCGTTCCTTCCTGTAGGCGCGGGCGGCGGCGGCGTCCTTGACGGTGATCAAGCCGCCCTCCCCGCGCGCCCCCTCAGGTCAGGAGGGCGCGGATCGCCTCCAGTTCCTCCAGCACGCCCGCGAGCACGGCGCGCAGCCGCTCGGCGTCGGCATCAGGGCGGGGCTTGCCTGCCGGCTTCGCCGCCGGCGCGTTGGCCGGAGCGAGGCCCGGCATCGGCAGTTCCGGCTCGCGCGCCTCGCCGCGCTCCGCCGCTGCCTCGGCCTGCTCGGCAGCCGAGGGCGGGGGGATGTGGTCGGGCAGCCGCCCGGCGCCCTCCCGCAGCAGGCGCTGGACGCCCTTGATCGTGTAACCCTGGGTGTAGAGCAGGTCAGAGATGCGGCGCAGCAGGTCGATGTCCTCGGGCCGGTAGTAACGCCGCCCGCCGCCGCGCTTGAGCGGCTTCACCTGGGTGAATTTGGTTTCCCAGAAACGCAGCACATGCTGTGGAATATGCAGGTCGTCCGCGACCTCGCTGATGGTGCGGAAGGCGCTGGGAGCCTTCTTGGCGCGCGCGCGCGCCGGCGCCACGTCACTCATTCATCGTCGCCCCCTCATTCGTCATCCCCAAGGGGAACGGCAGTATGGTTCACATGCGCCTTGAGCACCTGGCTCGGGCGGAACACCAGCACCCGCCGGGGCATGATCGGCACCTCGACGCCGGTCTTCGGGTTGCGGCCGATCCGCCTTCCCTTCTGGCGTACAGAAAACGTTCCGAACCCGCTGATTTTTACGGATTCACCACTCTCGAGCGCAGAACTCATCCGGTTCAGAACGGTCTCCAGCAGGTCGGCCGATTCGTTCCGGGAGAGCCCGACCTGGGTATAAATGGTCTCGGTCAGGTGCGCGCGCGTGATCGTGTTCATGGATTGACGCTAGGGAGACTCGGGGGTCGCCGTCAAGAATTCGCAGGATCAAATGGTTGGCATAGCGCTGTGAATCTCGCATCGGAGCCTCTCGCGCTAGGTGCGCGCGAGCGCCCCTACATCCGCGCCAGCGCGGACCCCCAGGTGAGGCCGCCGCCCAGCGCCTCCATCAGCACCAGGTCCCCGGGCTTGATGCGTCCGTCGCGCACCGCCTCGTCCAGCGCCAGCGGCACCGAGGCCGCCGAGGTGTTGGCGTGCCGCTCCACGGTGGTGACGACGCGCTCCGCCGGCAGGCCGAGGCGCTTGCCGATGGCGTCGATGATGCGCTTGTTGGCCTGGTGCGGCACCAGCCAGTCGATGGCGGACTTGTCGAGCCCGTTGGCCGCCAGCGCCTCCTCCACCGTCTCGGAGAGGCGGGTGACGGCGTGGCGGAACACCTCGCGCCCGTTCATCACCAGGTGGCCCGGCTTGTCGCGCCGGCCGACCGCGCCGTCCACGTAGAGGATGTCGCCGAGCCTGCCGTCCGAGTGCAGGTGCACGGAGAGGATGCCCGGCAGCCCCGCGCCCGCCTGCCCCGCGCGCAGCACCACCGCGCCGGCGCCGTCGCCGAACAGCACGCAGGTGCCGCGGTCCTGCCAGTTCATGATGCGCGAATAGACCTCGGAGCCGATCACCAGCGCGGTGCGGATGCGCCCGGCGGCGATCATCGCCTCCGCGGTCGCGAGCCCGTAGATGAAGCCGCTGCACGCCGCCGAGAGGTCGAAGCCGAAGCCGCCGGCGCCGAGGGCGGCCTGCACGCGCAGCGCCGTGGCGGGAAACGCCTCGTCCGGGGTCGCGGTCGCGAGCAGGATGGCATCGACCTCGGCGGCCTGCATGCCGGCGGCGGCGAGCGCGCGCTCGGCGGCCCGTGTCGCCATGAAGGCGCAGGTCTCGTGCGGTGCCGCGATATGGCGCTGGCCGATGCCGGTGCGCTCGCGGATCCACGCGTCGGAGGTGTCCACGGTCCTGGACAGCTCGTCGTTGCTCACCGCCGCCTCCGGCAGGTAGCCGCCGGTGCCGGCGATCACCGCGCGCGGCTGCGCGCGGCGTTGTGTCTCGGGGATCGGCCGCGCGTCAGGTCGCGTCGGCGTCTGCTGATCCATGCCTCGTCTCCAGCCTGCCGATCCGCGCCAGCCCGTCGCGGATACCGTCGTTGAAACCGTGTGTCACCATGTCCATGGCGACGTCCACCGCGTGCGCGAAGCCCTCGGCGTCGGTGCCGCCATGCGACTTCACCACCACGCCGTTGAGCCCCAGCATCACCGCGCCGTTGTAGCGCCTCGGGTCCAGCCATTCGCGCAGCCGCGCCAGCCCCGGCCGCGCCAGGATGTAGGCGAGCCGGCTGGCGATCGAGGCGTTGAACACCTGGCGCAGCAGCTGCCCGACCAGGCGCAGCGCGCCCTCCCCGGTCTTGAGCGCCACGTTGCCGGTGAACCCGTCCGTCACCACCAGGTCGGTGGTGCCGGCGGCGATGTCGTGGCCCTCGACGAAGCCGTGGAATTGCGGCGCGAGATGGCTGGCGCGCAGCGCCTCCGCGGCCTCGCGCAAGGTCTCGTCGCCCTTCACGTCCTCCGAGCCGACGTTGAGCAGCCCGATCGTGGGCGAGGTGAGGCCGAGCACGGTGCGGGCGAAGACGTCGCCCATCAGCGCGAACTCCACGAGGTTGCGGGTGTCGCAGGTGACGTTGGCGCCGAGGTCGAGCATCACGATGTCGCCGCGCGCCGAGGGCCCGATCGCGGCCATGGCCGGCCGGTCGATCCCCGGCAGCGTTTTGATCACCACCTTGGAGAGGGCGAGCAGCGCGCCGCTGTTGCCGGCGGAGACCACGCCCGCGGCCTCGCCGCGCGCCACCGCGTCGATGGCAAGCCGCATCGAGGCCTGGCGCAGGCGCAGCGCCGCCGCGACCTTGGTGTCGTTGCTGATCACTTCCGAGGCGTGGCGCAGTTCCGCGCTGGCGAGCCGCTTGTGGCGGGCAAGCAGCGGCGCCACCCGCTTTTCGTCGCCGAACAGCAGGAAGCTCGCGCCGGGGTGGCGCTCGGCCGCGATGGCGAGGCCGTCCACGACCATGCGTGGCGCCGCGTCGCCACCCATGGCGTCCACCGCGAGACTGAAACCGTTCACCGCCTTGCCGTGGCGCGTGGCGCCATGCGCGTCGAACGAGGCCGGGTCAGACCCGGACGGTGCCCTTGAGCGCGGCACCGGCCTCCGCCACCTCGCGCCCGTCGTAGTGGCCGCAATGCGGGCAGACGTGGTGCGGGCGCTTCAGCTCGCCGCAATTCGCGCACTCGGCGTGCGCCTCGGCCGGCAGCGCCTCGTGGCTGCGGCGCATGCCGCGGCGGGACGGCGAGGTCTTTCGCTTGGGAACAGCCATCGGAGGAAAGCCCTTCTCTTCGGGTGACGACGCAGAGGCCGACCACCGCAGAGGCGGCAGCGCGCGTGACGGTCACGAAACGGAACCGGCGCCTCCTAGCAGACACCCCTACCCCCCGCAAGCGGCCCTTCCTCAGCGCGGGGTTCCTCCCCACGCGGGGCGGCAACCTAGGCGTGGCGCGGGAGTCGCGCGAGAGGCGCGCGTCGGCTGGCCGCCTCAGCCAACGCACAGGGCGCGCAGGCGGGCGAGGTCGTCGTGGCGGGTCCCGAGGTCCGGGCGCTGGGCCGCCATGCGCTGGTCGCGCAGCGCCTCCAGCGAGCGCAGCAGGGCGGCGAGCGGCGGGCCGCTGGCGGTGAGGCCGGCCATGTGGCGCTGGTCCATCGCGGCCGAGGGGCCGACGATGAAGCGCGCGACCAGCTCGTCGTGATGCTGGCGGGCGGTCTCGGCGAACACGTCGCAGATGGCGAGGAACGCGCGCGCGTTGGCCTGGAACCAGGGTTCGCCAGCCCCGCCCTGGTCGGCGATGGCCAGAAACTCGTCGAGCAGCGGACGGTGGCGCATGCACTCGCGCAGGCGCGCCTGGTCCTCCGGCACCATGAACGGCGTCTTCTCCACCAGGATCTGGGCGTAGGAGGGGTCGTTGGCGCGGCACAGGCCGAGCAGCAGGTCGATCTCGTTGATGCCCGAGAAATCGCCGGCATTAGCGCCACGGTATTCCGTGCGCCCGACCCGGTAGGGCTTGTAGTAGGGGCGGACGGAATAGAAGAAGCGGTCGGTGTCGAGGTTCGCGAACAGGCGCTCGTTGGCCGATTTCGCGGTCTGGAGCGCGGCCAGCGCGGCGGCGAACTCCACGTCCGCCACGGGGTTGGAGACGCCCAGCGGCACGATCCGCCCGAGCGCGTCCGCGGCGCGCTGGATGCTGAGGATGCCGCGCGTGTTCTCGTCGATGAACAGGAACTCGTCGGCGAGGCTGGTGAAGCTCTTGCGTACCCCGCGCACGGCGAGGTTGCGCTGCGCGAGATGGGCGGTGGCGAAGCGCGGCGCCATGCCGATCGAGGTCCCGACATGCATCGCCAGCGACGAGGCCTCGCGGAACGGCGAGCGCTCCTCGCGCGCGGGATTCGTCAGTTCGTGGCGGCGCAGGGCGCCGAGATACATGCCCACGTTGCCGAGCACGCCGAACGCGGTCTCGAACCCGTCGCCGGTGTTGCCCTCCTGCCAGAGTGCGAGGACATGACGCTGCCCCTCGTCGCGCAGGCGCGCCTTGGTGGCCTCGCCCACGCCCTCGACATCGGCGCGGTCGGGGCGGGCGAAGTAGAGCTCCTCCAGCTCCGTGTTCATGGCGACGAAGGGCCCGCGGATCCAGCGGTCGAAGGCCTGTGCGTTGGCGCTCATCGGGCGGGCGGCTCCTTGCGGGGGCCGGGTGAGATTAGGCAGGCTCCCGGCGGCACGCGAGGCTGATTCGCGCCCCGGGCGGCGGGGCGGCGCAACCTGTCGTCATTCTTTCAGAACGCACCGTAAGTCATTCTGAAAACGTGGACATCCGATCCGGCGGAATCGTGCCGCATTGATCTGTGTCAAGGCTTCGGCCGCCAGAACGCGCATCCCCTGCCGCCGGCGCGGGAGCCCGAGACGATTCGACAGGCGAATCGCCTGCCCCCGGAGCCTTGTCCGGAGGACCGACGTTCATGAAACCGATCGACCTAGCCTGCCGCGCCATGGCGGGGCTCGCGGCCCTCGCCGCGGTCGCCGCCATCGCGCCCCCGGCCCACGCCGCCGCCAACCCGCCCTCCAACCCGGCCGGCGACCCGCTCGGCGGCAACCTGCTGATCGCCGACCGCGGCGGCGGCTACCTGCTCGTCGTCAACCCGGCGAAGCAGGTGGTCTGGTCGCAGCACCTGACCTGGAAGAGCCCGACGGGCATCCACTCCAAGTGGGCCGACGACGCCTTCCTCACCCCCGACCATCGCCACATCATCTTCAACGAGGAGGACAACCAGGCCATCGACATCATGTCGATCGCGACCGGGCAGATCACCTGGACCTACGGCCATCCCGGCGTGAAGGGCTCCGCGCCCGGCTACCTCAACACGCCGGACGACGCCTTCCAGCTTCCCGATGGCACGGTCGAGACCTCCGACATCGTCAACCAGCGGGTCATCTTCATCAATCCGAAGACGAAACAGATCATCCGCCAGTACGGCACCACCGGCAAGCGCGGCCACCAGCCGCCGACGCTGCTCAACGCGCCGGACGGCGCCTATCCGACGCCGGACGGCGGGATGCTGATCACCGAGATCGGCTGGGGCCACGGCGACACCAGCTGGCTCGACCGCATCAGCCCCACCGGCAAGCTCGACTACAGCATCACCACCAACATGACCTATGCCTCGGACGGCAACGTGACGCCGCACGGCAACGTCATCGTGGTGGACTACCAGAAGCCGGGCGCGATCGAGATCTATTCGCCGCAGGGCAAGGTGCTGTGGAACTACCGCCCGACCTCCGGCATCGGTGAGCTCAACCACCCGTCCAACGCCATCGTGCTGCCCAACGGCAACATCCTGGTCTGCGACGACTGGAACGACCGCGTGATGGTGATCAACCGCCAGACCAAGGCGATCATGTGGAACTACGGGCACCTCGGCGTCGCGCGCAACGCGGCGGGCTACCTCAACATCCCCGACGAGGTGGTGTTCGTCCCCAACTCCTGGAACGTGAACTGGGCGAAGAAGTAATCCCCGTTCCGTAACGAAACGCGGCGCGGGGTGGCGAGCCCCGCGCCGCTGTCGCGTTCAGGCCCGGAACGACGCCCCCGGCGCGCGCGGATAGGGGTCGAGCGCCAGGGCCAGCTGTTCCGCCGCCGCCTCGCCGAGATCCATCGTATCGCCCTCGCAGGGGATCTCGTCCTCGTCCTCGAGGTCGGGCTCGGGGTTCTCGGTGCCGGCGGGGACGAAGCGCACGGCGAAGCGCTCGCGCACCCGCGCCTCGAACACCTCGCCGCTGACGACGCAGACCTGGCTCACCACGGCATCGAGCTCGCCCTCGGCCCGCACCGCGCCCTTCGCCGCCGGTGCCAGGCGGAAGCGGCAGGCGAGCCGGGCGATCGCGGGCAGGGCGAAGCGGCGGGCGAGCGCCGCGCACTCGGCCGCACTCGCCTCGACGCGCACCTCCGGCGGCGGGCGCGCCAGGCGCTCCGGGCGGGAGAACTCCGGCGCGGCGCTGCGCGGTGTGCTCAGAGCTTGCCCATCTCCTTCAGCACCTCGGACGCCACCTTGAACGCGTCGAGGCAGGCCGGGATGCCGCAATAGATGCCGGTCTGCAGCAGCGCCTCCTTGATCTCGTCGCGGGTGAGGCCGTTGTTGATGGCGCCGCGCAGGTGCAGGCGCAGCTCGTTGCCGCGGTTGAGCGCGGTCAGCATGGCGATGTTGAGCAGCGAGCGGTCGCGCCGCGAGAGGCCCTTGCGGGTCCACACCTCGCCCCAGCAATACTCGGTGACGAGCTTCTGGAAATCGACGGTGAAGTCGTCGGCGCGCGCGATCGAGGCGTCGACGTACTCGCCCCCGAGCACGGCGCGGCGCACCGCGAGGCCCTTCTCGAAGGCCGGGCCCTGCAGCTCCTTGCGGCGCTTCGGCGCGGCGGCGGGCCTGGTGGCGGCGGGCTTGGCGGATTTGGCGGGCATGGTTTCCTCCCTCGGTTGTGGCGCGAGGCTAGACCATGCGGCGCCCGGCGGGGAGGCGTGGCGGCGGGACGGTTGCGCCCCACGGAACGCGCGCGGCGCGGCGCCGGACTCTGACGGTCGCTCCGCGGCGCCCGGCCGCTCCTTGCCTGCCTCGGGATCGTCCATCGCACACCTCCAGGGCGGAACCCGCTTACGGGGTGTCTCGTTCAACCGTGGTGCGGGGGAGCCCCGGTTCCAAAACCACCAAAACTCCGAAACTCCCCGGAGGAGCGAGGAACCGTCATGCCGCCATACGAGATCACCGACGAGCAGTGGCACGCGGGGATGGAGGTCTATTTCCTCAACGTCGCGCGCGCGACGCGCCTGGTGGCGCCGGTGATGCGCGCGCAGAAGGGCGGGGCGATCGTCAACATCTCGACCGCCTGGGTGGCGGAGCCGAGCGCGATGTTCCCCACCTCCGCGGTGTTCCGCGCCGGGATTGCGGCATACACGAAGATCTTCACCGACAGCTTCGCCGCCGACAACGTGCGGATGAACAACGTGCTGCCCGGCTGGATCGACAGCCTGCCCGCGAGCGAGGAGCGCCGGCAGGCCGTCCCGCTCGGCCGCTACGGCAGGGCCGAGGAGGTGGCGGCGGCGATCGCGTTCCTGGTCTCCGACGAGGCGAGCTACATCACCGGCCAGAGCCTGCGCATCGACGGCGGCCTTACGCGCGCGGTGTGAGCGGCGGCGACGATCGGAGCGGCCGGGGCGCGGGAGTTTTGGGAGTTTTGGGAGTTTTGGAAGCGGGGGAGGAGTGCCACTGGACAGCGCATCGCTCGCCAGTCGCCTAAAACGGCGGAGCCGGCGCCGGTCGGACGCCGGCTCCGCATGGGAAGTTGATTGGGCGAACCGTCGCCGTAATTCCAGACCAAGTTTTGGCCGAGATCATCTTCCGAGTTGCAACCCAACCAGAATGATCACTTGACGGCGCACTTCTCTCAACTTCAGGCTCCCAGAATATGAAATCAAATGCAGGAGCCTCTGGTGGGCAGTTGGCATGTCGTGGGAACCCAGGTCGGGTTCGGCGTCGACGATAAATACGTGATGTATGCCCATGGAGCCGCCGAAAGTCACGAGCCCCGAGGTTCGTTCAGCGGGCACTTTTCGCCTTCGCCACCCCTGAGCCGACTGACGTCAGAATGGCGCGTATATCGCTCGGCGGATGCTGCAGGTACGAACCGGGAAATAAGCAAGATGCAACGATTGGTCGCCACGGAGCGATGGGGCGCTGAGCGCGCGGAAGCCATACAACAATGCCACGATGACCTCATCCGATCGGCTGAAAATAATAATACATCCTACGCTAGTGTGATATTCAGCGATATTGAGGGTCAGTCGCAATGTATCGGATTCGAGTTTTTTCTTGCTGACAGGCAATTCGAAGAAACGATAAGGATTCTTAGAATGATCAGTTCAGGAGCGAAGCTGCGTTATGTCTTCCAATTAAAGTTCGACGGGTTCCTGCCCAGGTTGGCACCCAACGCCCCCGAGTTTTTGAGCTACGGGGAATGGATTGCCGGGCGACCTCACCTTGCTGGCGACGTTCGCATGGCCTTCGTGCCGATCGATGCAGCTGAGCCGGCAGCCCCGGGGTAACGATATGCGACCCGCCCGTTTCAGCCGAACGAAACGGTCCGATTTGGCGTGTCGGATGCCAGCCGAACGTTCATGGATGGGCCCGGCTACCGCAACGATCCCACGGGATTCCAAAACTATCAAAACTCCACCCAGGCGGAACGCGCCCGGCCGCCGATAGCCGCCGTGCCGCCTCGCGCCCGCTGCCAAAATCGCCAAAACTCCAAAAACCCCCGCCGCCGCCGCACGCGCCCGTTCCCAAAACCCCCAAAACCCGCCAAACTCCGAAACTCCCC
>JAJZUI010000197.1 GCA_021847175.1 Pseudomonadota bacterium | reverse complement strand
GCATCGAGTCTCATTGATAGGATCAATGTCTCCAAAAACGCAGCGTGGATCAGGATTTTATTCCTTGACAGCCCACGGCCTCGGCCGCCAAGCTCCGCCGCACGGACCACGAACGCCGAAGGAGATCGCACGATGCCTGCCGCTGAAACCCCGCACTTCGAAGCCCACAACTTTGAAGCAGCCAATCTCTCAGTCCTCGCCTACGCCCAGGGCTTCACGCTGTGGCACTACAGGGCACCCGGGATGCGGCTCGGCGCGGTCGCGGCGGATGGCTTCCTACAGGACGCCGCCGACATGTTGGCCGCCGGCGACATGGTTCTGGTCTCCGCCGGCGACGGCGGGCGCGTGCTCTACGTCACCAGGCACGGCCAGAAGGTCGCCACCGCCCCGCTCTCCTGAAGAACCCTCCCCCTTTTCCTGCCCACCATCCCCGCTATCGTCGCCGCCATGGCGCAACACGTTGGACTGATCACCGGCACGCTGGTGATGACGCTGGAGGGCGAGGTTCCCGTCGAGAAGCTGCGCGTTGGCACCCGCGCGCTGACGCTGGCCTCGACGGAGCGCCCGATCCAGCCGCTCTCGGCGATCGGCGTCGGCCCGGTGCCGGCCGCGGCGGGGCCGATCCTGGTACGCGCCGGCACGGTCGCCGAGGGCATGCCGATCCGCGACCTCGTCGTCGCGCCGGACCAGGCGCTGGTGATGCGCGAGGACGCTGACGACGCGATCAAGCTCGACTTCTCCAAGCGCCGGCTGATCCCCGTGCGCGACCTCGCCAACGGCGCCACCGTCACGCGCATCCGCACGCCGCGCGGCGCGCGCTACTACCGCCCGATCGTGGCGGGGTCGGACCTGCTGATGGCGGACGGCATCTGCGTCGGTGCGGCCGCCCCCGCCGCGGACCCGGCGGTGCCGCTGCTGGAATGGGGCGCCGCGCAGCCCTACCGCGAGCGGCTGCTGGCCCGTGCCCGCGCCGCCGGCTGGACCGACACGGACAACCCCGACCTCGCGGTCGAGCTCAACGGCGAGCGGCTCGAACCCCTGGCGAGCACCGGCCCGGAATTGGTGGTGCAGGTGCCGCCGGGAGCCAGCGAGCTGGTGATCGCCTCGCGCGTCTCCGTGCCGGACGAGTTCGAGCCCGGAAGCGGGGACACGCGCCGGCTCGGCGTGGCGCTGGCCGAGATCCTGCTGGACGGCGAGAGCATCCCGCTCGACAGCGATGCCATCTGCGCCGGCACGCTGCCGCCCGAGGGTGACGGCGCGATGGCCTGGCGCTGGACCGACGGTGCCGCGGTGCTCACCCTGCCGCCCGCGACCGAGGAGAGGACGCTGGAACTGCGGATCCACTGGGGCTGGCGCACCTACCGCGCGCCGCCGCCTAGCCCGGAGTCCTGAGCACCTCGCTCGCGTGCCGCGCGCGGCCGCCCGCGGTCGCGTGCCAGCGCCCGGCTTCCTCCGCGACGAGCCCAAGTGCAGCAAGCCGGCGCAGGCACGGCGCGTCCTTCTCCGTGCCGGGCCGGCCGGCCTCGCCCGCCAGCACCACCCGGTGCAGCGCGGAGCGGCAGCAGGTCTCGAGATAGGGCTCGTCGTACACGCCCCATCCTTAGCACATTCGGCGATGTAGCACGCCGCGCGGCTTTCCAAACGCCGCGCCGTCGGGCAGGAGGCGCGCATGCGAAGCCTCGCCACCGCGCTCCTACGCCAGATGGACCCGGAGAAAGCCCATGCCTGGGCGATCCTCGCCCTGCGCGCGGGCCTGGCCGGCCGCGACACCACGCCGGACGACCCGCGCCTCGCCGTCCCCCTGTTCGGCCGGACGGTGAAAAACCCGATCGGGATCGCGGCCGGCTTCGACAAGAACGCCGTGGCGCTGAAAGGGCTCGCCGGATTGGGCTTCGGCTACCTGGAGGCGGGGACGGTGACCCCGCGCCCGCAGCCCGGCAACCCGCGCCCGCGCCTGTTCCGCCTCGTCGAGGACCGCGCGGTGATCAACCGCATGGGCTTCAACAACGGCGGCATCGCCGCCTACGTCCACCGCCTCGCCGCCTTCGCGCCGCGCCCGGTGCCCGTCGGCGCCAATCTCGGCATCAACAAGGAGGGCGCCGACCCCGAGCGTGACTATCCCGCGATGCTCGCGACCGTCTCGCCCTTCGCGGACTACGTGGTGATCAACGTCTCCTCGCCCAACACGCCGGGCCTGCGCGACCTGCAGGGCGAGGCGCGGCTCGCTTCGATCCTCGCCGCCCTGCCCCGCGAGCGCCCGCCGCTGTTCGTGAAGCTCGCACCCGACCTCTCGCAGGCAGGGCTGGAGGCGGCGACCGACGTCGCAATGTCGCACGGCGCGGCCGGCATCATCGTCACCAACACCACCATCTCCCGCCCGCCCGGCCTGCGCTCGCCGCTCGCGAGGGAGGCGGGCGGGCTCTCCGGGGCGCCGCTCGCCCCGCTTGCGCGCGAGGCGCTGCGCGTGGTCGCCCGCCGCGCGGCGGGAAGGCTCACGCTGATCGCGGCGGGCGGCATCGCCACGGGGGCGGATGTGCTGGACCGGCTGCGCCTCGGCGCCTCGGCGGTGCAGATCTACACCGCCTTCGCCTACGCCGGGCCGCCACTGATACCCCGCATCAAGCGGGAATTACTGGCCGCGCTGGACGCGGCGAAGCTGGCGGACGCGGCGTCCGCGATTGGAACGGAACTGCACTGATGGAACATCTCGGCGGCTTCGCGCCGCTCGCCTCGCGCTACGACGGCTTCATTCTCGACCTGTGGGGCGTGATCCACGACGGCGTGCGGCCCTACCCCGGCGCGGTCGACTGCCTCGCGCGGCTCGGTGCCGCGGGCAAGCGGCGCGCCCTGCTCTCCAACGGGCCGCGGCGCAGCCACGTGATCCAGGCGGCGATGCGCGCCATGGGCATCGCGGACTCGCTCTACGACGCGATCCTGACCAGCGGCGAGGCGACGTGGATGGCGCTGCGCGACCGGCCGGACGCCTGGCTGCGCTCGCTCGGCGACCGTGTCTTCCATCTCGGCCCCGAGCGCGATCTCAGCGTGGTCGAGCACCTTCCGCTTACGCGCGTCGCCACCCCGGCGGAGGCGACGTTCGTCGTCAACACCGGCCCGGACGACACGCTCGGCGCCACCGAGCTTGGCGCCTACGAGGAGACGCTGGCCGCCTGCATCGCGCGCAACCTGCCGATGGTCTGCGCCAACCCCGACCTCGAGGTGATCCGCGACGGCAGGCGCGTCCTCTGCGCCGGTGCGCTTGCGCAACGTTACGAGGCGATGGGCGGCGCCGTGCGCTATTTCGGCAAGCCCGACCCGGCGGTCTATCCCGTGGTGCTGCAGGCGCTTGGCGTCGCGCGCGTGCTCGCGGTGGGCGATGCGCTGCGCACCGACGTCGCGGGCGCGACGGCGGCCGGTCTTCCCGCCTGCTGGGTGCTGGGCGGCATCCACGGCGAGGAACTCGGCCGCGATGCCGCGAAGATCGAGGCCGCGGCTCGCGAGGCGCGGCTTTCGCCGGTCGCGACAGTGCCGAGCTTCAGCTGGTAGGCTTCAGTGCGCCTCGGCCCAGTTGCGGCCCTTCCCGGTCTCAACCACCAGCGGCACCGAGAGCCTGGCCGCGGATTCCATCACCTCGCGGGCCAGCGCCGCGAGCCTGTCCGCCTCCTCCGCCGGCGCCTCGAACAGAAGTTCGTCATGCACCTGCAACAACATCCGTGAGCGCAGCCCGGCCTCGCGCAGCGCGCGCGGCAGCTTCACCATGGCGCGCTTGATGATGTCGGCGGCACCACCCTGCAGTGGCGCGTTGATCGCCTGGCGCTCGGAGTAGCTGCGCCGCGCCGGGTTCTTGTCCGCGATGCCGGGAATCCAGCAGCGCCGCCCGAACGGGGTGAGGACGTAACCCTTGTCCTGCGCCTCCTTGCGGGTGCGGTCCATGTAGCCGCGGATGCCGGGGTAGCGCTTGAAATACGCGTCGATATAGGCGCGCGCCTCGCCAGGCTCGATGCCGAGCTGCCGCCCGAGGCCGAAGCCGCTGATGCCATAGATGATGCCAAAGTTGATCGCCTTCGCCCGGCGCCGCGTCATCGCGTCCATGCCCGCCATCGGCACGCCGAACACCTCGCTTGCGGTGCGGGCGTGGATGTCCTCCCCCTTGGCGAAGCTCTCCCTCAGCGCCGGGATGTCCGCCACATGGGCGAGCAACCTCAATTCGATCTGCGAATAATCGGCGCTGACCAGCACGCAGCCGGGGGCGGCGATGAAGGCACGGCGGATGCGCGTCCCCTCCTCCGTCCGCACCGGGATGTTCTGCAGGTTGGGGTCGGTCGAGGAAAGCCGCCCCGTGCTCGCGATCGCCATCGCGTAGCTGGTATGCACGCGCCCGGTCTCCGGGTTGATCTCCTCCACCAGCGCGTCGGCATAGGTGGATTTCAGCTTCGCGAGCTGCCGCCATTCCAGGATGCGCGCGGGGAGTTCATGCCCCTGGTCGGCGAGCCCCTGCAGCACCGAGGCGTCCGTGCCCCAGGCGCCGGTCTTCATCCGCTTGCCGCCCGCCAGCCCCATGCGGTCGAACAGGATCTCGCCCAGCTGCTTGGCACTGGCGAGGTTGAAGCTCTCGCCGGCGAGCCGGTGGATGTCCTGCTCCATCACCGCCATGCGCTCGGAAAAATCCTTGCTCATGGCGCGCAGGTCGTCGGCATCGACCATGATGCCGGCGCGCTCCATCGCCAGCAGCACGGGGATCAGCCGTCGCTCCACGCTCTCGTAGAGGTCGAGCGCCATGGCCTCGCGCAGCCGCGGGCGGAGGATGTGCCACAGCCGCAACGTCACGTCCGCGTCCTCCGCGGCGTATTCCGTCGCACGCTCCAGCGGCACCTCGGCGAAGGGGATGCGATTGCGCCCGGTGCCGGTGACGCTGTCATAGGATATCGGCGTGTGGCCGAGATGCAGCGCGGAGAGCTCGTCCATGCCGTGCCCGTGCGCGCCCGCCTCCATGACGAAGGAGATCAGCATGGTGTCGTCGACCGGCGCGATCGTTTCGATCCCCGCACGCGCGAACACCGCGAGGTCGAATTTCGCGTTCTGCAGCACCTTGAGCACCGAGGGGTCGGCGAGCAGCGGCGCCAGCAGGCCGAGTGCCACGTCCGGCGCCAGCTGCGCCGCCCCCGCATGGCGCAGCGGCACATAGCAGGCGCGGCCGGGTGCCACGGCGAGCGAGAACCCGGTGAGCGTGGCGCGCAGCGCATCGAGCCCGTCCGTCTCGGTATCCAGCCCCACCGCGCCGGCCACCCGCGCCTCGGCGATCCACGCGGCCAGCTCCGCCTCGGTCGTGACGGTGACGTAGGAGCCGAAACCATCCGCCGCGATGGCCGGCGGCGTGGCCGGCGCGAGATCCAGGCTCGGCTGGCTCGCGCGCCCAGGTGCAGGCATGGCGGGTGCAGGCATGGCGGCTGTGGGCATGGAGGGGGCCGCGGGCGTCGCCGCCGGCGCCTCCAGCCCCAGCCGCGCCAGGGTGCTGCGGAACCCCTGCGCCGACAGGAACGCCGCGAGCTTCGAGGCATCCGGCTCGTGCGCCGCGAGTTCCTCGATCGGCATCGGCAGCGGCGCGTCCTTCCGCAGCGTGACGAGCTCGCGCGAGATGCGCGCCGCCTCCGCGTGCTCGATCAGCGCGTCGCGCTGCTTCGAGGGCTTCATCGCCGGCGCGGCGGCTAGGATCGCGTCGAGATCGCCGTATTCCGCGATCAGCTTCGCCGCTCCCTTGGGCCCGATGCCGCGCACGCCCGGCACGTTGTCCACGGAATCGCCCATCAGCGACTGCGCGTCGATGAGCTTCTCCGGCGGCACGCCGAATTTCTCCACCACGTCCGCGGGCCCGATCGGCTTCTGCTTCAGCGGGTCCTGCATCGCGATGCCGGGCCGGATGAGCTGCATCAGGTCCTTGTCGGAGGAGACGATCAGCGCCTCGCCGCCCGCCGCGACCGCGGCCTCTGCATAGGAGGCGATGAGGTCGTCCGCCTCCCAGTCCGGCGCCTCGATCGCGGGCAGCCCGAACGCGCGCGTCGCCTCGCGCACCAGGGCGAACTGCGGCACCAGCTCCTCCGGCGGTTCCGGCCGATGCGCCTTGTACTCGGGGTAGAGCCGGTTGCGGAACGTCTGCCGCCCGGCGTCGAAGATCACGGCGAGGTGCGTGCCGGCGTGGTCGCGGATCAGCCGTGCCAGCATGTTGGTGAACCCGAACACGGCGTTCACCGGCGTCCCGTCCGGCCGCGTCATCGGCGGCAGGGCGTGGAAGGCGCGGAAGATGAAGCCCGAGCCGTCGACGAGGACGAGCTTCGCTCGCCCGCTCAAGGCGCGCACCTCAATGGGTGTCGTGCCCCTCGCCCTCGAGCACGTAGCGCCGCGAGCAATAGGGGCAGACCACCTCGCGCTCCGCGATGTGCAGCCACACGCGCGGATGGCCGAGCGGGCCGTCGCCGCCGTCGCACGGCACGTTGCGTTCATGCACGATGATCGGTGCGGTCTCGTCGAGATCGGTGGCGGCGGACATGGCTACCTGCGTATGGGATGCGAACCGCGCCTATGTTAGCCGGAGGGATCGTGGTTTCCAACGCGGGAAGGAAGGGCGTGTCGAGACGGGTGCTGCTGGCCGGCGCGCTCGCGGGCTGTGCGGCGGAGCGCGTGCCGATGGGCCCCGCCGTGCGCCAGCCCGCGATGACGGCCACATCCAGGGCGGGTGGCCACTTCGTCATGGCGGACGGCGCCGCCCTGCCCTACCGCGTCTGGATGCCGGCCCGGCCCACCACGGTGCTGCTGGCCCTGCACGGCTACAACGACAGCCGCGATGCCTGGGAGATCCCGGCCCCCGCCTTCGTCAAGGCCGGCATCGGCATCGTCGCCCCGGACCAGCGCGGCTTCGGCCACGCGCCGGACCGCGGGCTATGGCCGGGGACGGACACGCTGGTCTCGGATGCGGCGGCGATGGCCCGCCTGGTCGCGGCGCACTACAAGTCGGCGCGGTTTGCGGTGATGGGCGAGAGCATGGGCGGCGCCGTCGCCATGATCGCGGCCGCGCGCGGGTTGCTGGCGCCGGGCACGCCGGTGGTGCTGTCGGCACCCGCGGTGTGGGGCGCGCAGAAGATGAACGTGTTCATGCGCGCCGGGCTCTGGGTGATGCGCAACATCCTGCCCTGGGCCTCCGCGAGCCAGCCGCCGGTGCCGATCCGCGCCTCGGACAACCGCGCGGCGCTGGAGGCGTTGTACAAGGACCCGCTGACCATCCGCACCACCCGCTACGGCACGCTGGTCGGGCTGGTGCACCTGATGACGGCGGCCCTGCGCGCGGCGCCGTTCCTGCCGGGGCCGGCGCTGTTCCTCTACGGCGCGCATGACGAGCTGGTTCCGAAGCGGGCGATGCTCGCCGCCTGGCGCGCGGTGCGGCCCGGGGTGGCGACGTTCTGCTATTTCCGCCACGGCTGGCACCTGCTGCTGCGCGACCACGACCGCGCGCTGGTGATCGGCGACGTCGTCGCCTGGCTGCATGGCCAGCGGGCGAAGCTGGTGGGCGAGCAGGCGGCACAGGGGCTGCTGACGGCGCGCTATCCTGCCCTGGAGTGAACGGGCTTTCGGCGGGCCGCGTTTTCGGCTAGGCA
>JAJZUI010000196.1 GCA_021847175.1 Pseudomonadota bacterium | reverse complement strand
GCGCCGCAATCCGGCTTGGCGGTTAGGCGAACAGAACCTGAACATACACCGTTTCGCCGCCCCGGCCCAGGGGGGTGCGCGCCTCATCCCCGGGTTCCCCGCAACCCACAGGCGCCCGACTCGCGATGGTGGCGATCCGCGGGCGGCGGCGTTACCGGGCCAGCGGCCGGGTCCCGCACCAGTCGGCGATGAAGGCCGCGATGGCGAGCGTGGTCTGCTTCAGCGTCGGCAGGTGGGCGCGCTCGTCGAAGGCGTGCGCCCCCTCCCCGGCCGGCCCGTAGCAGAGCGCCGGCATGCCGTAATAGAGGCCGTAGAACCGCGTGTCGTTCACCCCGGTGCCGAGGCGCGCCTGCATCGGCGCCTGGAACACGGCCTGGTGCGCCTCGCCCAGCACGCGCTCCGCCTCCGAGCCGGGCTCCTGGATGAAGCCGTCGGCCTGGAACCCGTTCCAGATCACCTCCGGCGGATTGTTGGCGAGGAACGCGTCGGACCGCGCCGCCTGCGCCACGCAGCTTTCCACCTCCGCGCGCGCCTCGGCGAGCGTGGTGCCGGGCAGCAGGCCGATGCGGCAGTCCACCTCGCACCAGGCCGGCGTGGAGCTCGCCCAGTCGCCGCCGCGGATCACGCCGGGGTTGAACTTCACCGGGTCCGGGACGGTCTTGAACCACGGATGGTCCTTCGCCCGCGCGTTGATGCGCCCGGTGAGGCCATAGAGCGCCTGGAGCAGCGCGTAGGCGGACATGATGGCGTTGCTGCCGGTCTGGGCGGTGGCCACGTGCACCGGCACGCCGCGCACGCGCAGGCGGAACCACATCACGCCGACATGGCCGCGGGTGATGGTGTTGCCGGAGGGCTCGGGGATCAGGCAGGCCTCGGCGCGGTAGCCGCGCGCGAGCGTGGAGAGCGCGCCGTTGCCCGTGCTTTCCTCCTCCGTCACCGTCTGCACGAACACGTCGCCCGCCGGCGCCAGCCCGCAGGCGGCGAGCGCGTCGAGTGCGAACACCATCGCGGCGACGCCCTGCTTCATGTCGTGCGCGCCGCGCCCGTTCATCCACTCGCCGCGGATGGTGGGCTCGAAGGGCGGGTCCGCCCACATCTCGGCGGGGCCCGGCGGCACCACGTCCACGTGGCCCTGGAGAACGAGACTGCGCCCGGCGCCGGGGTTGGGCGCGCGCAGGGTGCCCACCACCTGCACGGCGCGGGCGTAGTCGGTGTCCATCACCGGGGAGAAGCCCGCCAGGTGGTCCATCGCCACCTCCGCCAGCGTGTAGCGATCGACGCTCCAGCCGCGGGAGGCGAACTCGCGCGCGATCCAGTCCTGGCACGGCGCCTCCTGCCCGCGCAGGCTGGGGAAGCGCACCAGCGTCTGCAGCCAGGAGAGCTGGCGCGGCCAGCCCTCCCCGACCGCCGCCCGGAGCCGGGCGAGGAGGGCCGCGTCCGGCATGCGTCAGGCCGCCTTCGCGGCCGGCTGCGTTTCGGCGAGGAAGCGCATCGCCTCGTTGATGCCGCCGGCGGCGTGCGGGACGCTGTTGGCGGCGAGCGACATCTCCACGGCCGCGAGCGTGCCGAGGATCATCGGCTCGTTGAGGTCGCCGAGATGGCCGATGCGGAACACCTTGCCGCCGAGCGGCCCGAGCCCGCCGCCGAGCGAGACGCGGAAGCGCTCGTAGGCGGTGCGGCGCACGGCCTCGGCGTCGTGGCCCTCCGGCATCATGACCGCCGTCACCGAATCCGAGAGGCGCGCGGGGTTGGTGGTGAACAGCGCCGGCCCGTTGTTGCCGGACCAGTGGCGCACGGCGCGGCGCGTCGCCTCCGCGAGGCGGTGGTGGCGCGCCCAGACGCCGGGGAGCGTCTCCTCCTCGATCAGCCGCAGCGCCTCCTTGAGGCCGTAGAAGAAGCTGATCGGCACCGTGCCGATGAAGCTCTTGTGCCGGCGCTCCAGCATCAGGGTCCAGTTGAAGTAGTGCTTGGGCAGCGTGGAGGCCTTGTGCGCCGCCATCGCCTTTTCCGAGGCGCCGGTGAAGGACAGGCCCGTGGTCAGCATCAGCCCCTTCTGCGAGCCGCCGACGGCGCAGTCGATGCCCCAGTCGTCCATGCGGAACTCGATGGAGCCGAGCGAGGAGATGGTGTCCACGAGGAACAGCGCCGGGTGCCCGGTCTCGTCGAGCGCCTTGCGGAACTCGGCGAGCGGCAGGGTGGCGCCGGTCGCGGTTTCGTTGTGGACGACGCACATGCCCTTGATGGAATGGGCGGTGTCGGCGGCCAGCGCCGCGCGCACGGCCGCGAGATCCACGCTGCGGCGCCAGTCCGCGCGCACCTGCTCGGTGGCGAGGCCGAGGCCCTGCGCCATCTTCGCCCAGTGGTCGGAGAAGTAGCCGCTCTCGACGATGAGCAGCTTGTCGCCGGCGGAGAACAGGTTGACGAGGGAGGCTTCCCACGCCGCGTGGCCGGAGCCGGTGTAGTAGAACAGGTGCTGCTTCGTGCCGAGCACGCGCTTCAGCCCCTCGGTGCAGGCATCGTAGATTTCGAGGAAGTCCTCGCTCATGAAGTCCACCGTCGCGTGCTGCATGGCGCGCAGGATGGAGTCCGGGATGTTGGTCGGGCCCGGGTTGGCGAAGAACAGGCGTCCCCTCGGCGGATTTTTCATGGTTCTTGGCGTACCGTTGTTGGAGCCGATTTTGATAGGCGCGCGGCGTGCGGGCGACAACCGCCGAGGCCGCTAGGCTGGGGTGCGAAGGTCGGAGGGATGCGGATGACGCTGATCGGGTTCCGGGAAGGGCTGCAGCAATGGATCGGCGCCGGGTGCACGGCGCGTCCCTTTGTCTGCGACGGGTCGCCGCTCGCCTGCCGGGCGTTCATCGTCGGCTTCAACGCCGCTACGGCGATGCCCAGGCCATTCTGGCACTATTGGGACGACGCAGCCGGCTTCAGGCGGGAACTGTTCGCGGCGGACTACGCGGCGCTCGGCAAGCGCAAGGGCAACCGTCGGGTGATCGAGATCCTCTCTGACAGCCTGTTGCCCTGCCTCGAAACGAACCTCTACCCGACGCCGACGCCGCGCGCCCGTGGCTTGGCCGATGAGGACCGCAAGACGGACGTGTTCGAGTTCCTTTTCGACACGATCCGGCCGCGCCTGGTGTTCGCCCATTCAAAGCCGGTGCTGGTCTGGTTCAGGGAACGGACGGGACTCGACGCGATCGACGAGACACCGCGCGAGACCAGCTGGCGCGGCCACGCCTTCCGGCTCGCCGGCCGCAGCGGGCCACTCTACACGATGTCCAGCGAGGACGCCGACGAGCTCGGCAGGGCGTTGGCCGCCGCTCCCGGCCCCGGCAGCTAGGCCTCCGCGCGGCCCGTTTCGTCGCGGTCGCGCTCGTAGCGGCGCGCGAGGGGGAACGGCGGCAGCCAGGCCTCGCGGCGGATGGTCCACAGCTCGTAGGTCGGCGTGAGCTGGTCCGGCGCGTCGAGGGAGCCGAGGTTCACGCCGATCGCCTCGCCGTGGCGCGAGAACACGGGGGAGCCGCACGACGGGCAGAAGAACCGCCCGGCATGGCTTCGCGTCTCGCCCTCGAGGGCGACCGCGTCCGCGGGGAAGATCGCGGCGGCGTGGAACAGCGCGCCGTGATGCTTGCGGCAGTCGAGGCAGTGGCAGATGCCGACGCGCCACGGCCGCCCCGACGCCACGAACCGCACCTTGCCGCACAGGCAGCCGCCGGTGAACCGTTCCATGATGTGCCTCCCCGCGGATCCGGCACAGTGGTTACCGCAACGGGCACCATCATCGCTACCGGAGGCGGACGAGGTAGTACATCGTTTGGAAAATCCCAAGAATTGGACTCTCCGGCAAGCCCGAAGGGTTGGCGCGTCACCGGCCGCTCCCTATCTTCGTTGGGTCAGCCAGGAGCCGCCACCTATGTCATTCCGAGAGTATATCGCCAGGGCACGGATCACGGATTCCCCAGTAGGGGACTTTGTCGCTGATGCGCGGCGCGATTCCAACCTACCGGATGCCAGCACCTGGAGCGAGGTTGAGACGCATCTTCGGACGAGGCGCGCGCATACCGATGCCATATCAGCCGGCCGCCGTGTTTGGCGCAACTATCAGGCTTCGCGCAGGCGGAAAGGACAAACCTGATACCCCCGAGGCTCCCGAGGCGAACGCCGCCCTGCTGACGTAATCGTCGCGGCGGTCAAGGTGATGCGGGTCGCGACCGGCGAGGAGCCGGATGACCGCGAGGACGCACGCACGCCCAGCCCAGCGCAGCAGCTTGGGCAACTGGTCGGGGCGGCTCGGGCGAAGGCGCTTACTCCGCAACGTCGGGCAGAGACTGCACGGAAGCCGGCGGCGAAGCGGTAAACGAATTGGGGACGGGCAGGTCCAGAATAAGTTGGCGGGGGCGGATGAAACCGCCTCCGCAACGACCCAGACGATGCCGTCGCGCTCCGCGATGCGGCGCCAGGCGCGTCCCCGCGGCGCGGGCCGCGCGTTCCTCGCAGACCGGGGCGGTGACGGTCTCGCCGTCCTCGTCCTCGCCGATCGCCACCGCCCGCACCTCGAAGGCGAGCGCCACCCCGCTCGGTCCGTTGCGGTTCTTCATCAACGTCGCGGTCTTGCGCTCCCCCGGCTCGCCCACCACGCGCAGCGTCACGTCCGCGTCGCCCGCGAGCCCGCCCCAGCCGCGCGGCGTGTCGCCGCTCTTGGGCAAGTGGTGCAACGCGATCACCGCCGCTTCCTCGCCGGTCGCGGTCCGCGTGACTTTCACGGCGGCGCCGATCACGTCGGCAGGGCGTCTTTCGCCCATGGGCCCCTTAGGCATCGACACTACTCCCATTTAACAGTAAGCATAGCGCGTTGCTACCCCGTTGTCAGGAGGTTTGTGTGGGCGCTTTCTCTATCTGGCACTGGCTTGTGCTGATCATATACGCGCTCGTCTTGGGAGTGCCATTTGCGCGCATCCTACGGCGGGCGGGCTATAGTCGGTGGTTTGTTATCGGCTTCGTGATTCCGGTCGTAAACTTGTTTGCGCTGTGGGGGCTGGCATTTGCACCCTGGCCCGCAATCGATAAGCGCTGATGCTAATTTCGAACTGAGACACTACCCGCCGCGCCGCGGCGTTGCCCCAAGGGCACGAGGCCGGTAGCCTCGCGCGATTTTTCGTCGATGGTGCGGGGGTCAGGCGGCATGAGCAGCGACGAGGTGACGGCGTGGCGCGCGGACACGCCCTTCCTGCGGACCTGCACCTTCCTCAACCACGCCGCCATTGCTCCCATCTCGCTCTCCGTGCAGCGCGCCATGATGCGCGGCACCGAGAACCTGGTCGCGGTGATGGCCCGCTCCTCGGCCGAGGCGCAGGCGGAGTATGCGCTGGGCCGGGCGCGTGCCGCCGCCCTGGTCGGCGCGCGCGACGGGCGGGTCGCCTACGTCCAGAACACCTCCATCGGCATGTCGATGGTGGCCCTCGGGATCGACGCCGCGCCGGGCGAGAATGTCGTGGTGCCGGAGATGGATTTCCCGTCCAACTTCCTGCCGTGGCTGCAACTGGAAGCCCGGGGCGTGGAGGTCCGGCGCGTCGCCGCCGCCGATGGGCGCATCACCGCGGACCGTCTCGCGGCCTGCATCGACCGCAGGACCCGCGTCGTGGCCCTCAGCCATGTGCAGTACTACAACGGCTACAAGGTCGATCCCGCGCCCATCGCGGAACTGTGCCATCGCGCGGGCGCGCTCCTGGTGGTCGATGGCACGCAGTCGGTCGGCGCGATGTCGCTCGACATGGGCGCGGCGGATATCGACGTCCTGGTGGTCGCCTCGCACAAATGGCTGATGGGGCCGGTGGGAGCCGGCTTCATGGCGTTCTCGGACCGGGCCATGAACGCGGTGCAGCCGCGCCTGGTCGGATGGCTTTCGGTCAAGGACCCGTATGCGTTCAACCGGACGCTGGATTTCCTCGATACCGCCGAGCGCTTCGAGCCGGGCAGCGAGAACTGCGCCGGCATCTACGGGCTTTCCCAGCGCCTCGCGACCATCCAGGAGATCGGGATCGGCCGGATCGAGCGGCGCGTGCTCTCCCTCGTGCGGCATCTCCTCGAGGGAATGGAAGCGAGCGGCCTCGAACCCACTGTCCGGCTCGGGGAGGGCGAACGTTCGGGCATCGTCCTGATCAGGCCGCCCTCGCCCGACCCGCTTGCGGTCCACCAGCGGCTGGCACGCAACGGCATCGTCACCAGCCTGCGCGGCGGCGCCATTCGCGTCTCGCCCCACTATCACAACACGTTCGAGGAACTGGACGCGGTGCTCGAGGTCCTGCGGGCCCGGTGAAGGCAACGCAGTTGTCATGGCTGGCGGAGGCGGACGAGCGGACGGACGGATGGCCCCCATAGGGGGGCCATCCGCTCCGTCCGCCCCCTCGTCAGGCGGATGATCCGCGTTCCATCCGGGTCCATCCGCCCTTATCCTTCCTGGGTTTTCTTCATCCGCCCGGCATACGCCCGGCACCGCTTCCCGCGCCTGGGGCGGATGAAACCGGCTCGGGAACAACCCAGACGATGCCGTCGCGCTCCGCGATGCGCCGCCGCTCGGCGAGCGCACGCCTGACGCCGCGGAACACCCGCGCCTGGGTCGCCGGGTCCTCGCTCGCCGCGAGCCCCCTCGCCTCGCACTCCCGCCGCCAGGCCGCGACGCGGCAGCCGCGCAGGCCCGTGGGAAAGCCCGTCCCCAGTGGCAGCGCGTGGCCCTCCTCGCCGGCGATGGTGTCGTGCAGCATGCCGAGCGCGCGGCGAAGCTGCGGCGCCAGGCGCGTCCCGGCGGCGCGGACGGCACGCTCCTCGCAGAGCGGCGCGGTGACGGTCTCGCCGTCCTCGTCCTCGCCGATCGCCACCGCCCGCACCTCGAAGGCGAGCGCCACCCCGCTCGGCCCGTTGCGGTTCTTCATCAGTGTCGCGGTCTTGCGCTCGCCCGGCTCGCCCACCACGCGCAGCGTCACGTCCGCGTCGCCCGCGAGCCCGCCCCAGCCGCGCGGCGTGTCGCCGCTCTTGGGCGAGTGGTGCACCGCGATCACCGCCGCCCCGCTCTGCGCCACCCGGCGCAGGAAGCGCACGGCCGCGCCCATCCCGTCCGGCCCGCTGGTGTTCTCGTCCATCCCCGCGAAGCCGGCGGCGAGCGTGTCGATCACCACCAGCCCCGCGCCGTGCGTGCGCACCGCCTCCAGCAGCCGGTGCTGGTCCGCCGGATCCAGCAGGTTGAGCGATTCCGCGACCAGCGCGAAGCCGGGTTCCTCCTCGCGCGCCCAATCCTCCTGCGCCAGCGCCGCGACGCGCGCCTTCATGCCGTGCGTGTCCTCGGTGGCGACGTAGAGCACCCGGCAGGCGCGCGTGCGACGGCCGAACACCGCCTGGCCGGCGGCGACGGCATAGGCCAGGTGCGGCGTGATCACGCTCTTGCCCGCCCCCGGCGCGCCATAGACCACGGCGACGTCGCCGGCCGCGATCAGCCCCTTGACCACATAGGCGCGCGACGGCGCCGCGGCGCAGTCCGCGGGCGAGAGCAGGCGCAGCGGGGGAAGCAGGGGCGCGGCATCGGCCCATGGTTCGGATGTCGTCATCGCGGCTCCCGGTGCTGGAGGGCGCCCTTCCTACGCCGCCCGGCCTCGCCGCGTCAAGGTGTTTCCTATTTTAGTTCTGCGTTTCCTATCTT
>JAJZUI010000195.1 GCA_021847175.1 Pseudomonadota bacterium | reverse complement strand
CGAGACCGCCGAGATCGTCTCCGCCCGCAACTCCTCCGCCAGCGCCTTCAACTGCTCCGGCGAAAAGTTCCGCAGATCCGCAGGAAGACGTACCCGGTCCAAATGCGGAGTCGACGGACGGGGGGCGGTGGTGGTGGGCATCCGATCAGCTCCGGCGCGCGACGGTGTAGGCGGCGAGCGCCCTGAGATCGGCGGCGCGTTCGCCAAAACTCTCGAGATGTTGCGCGGCCTGGCGCGCCAGTAGTTCGGCCTGGAGGCGCGCGCGCTCGAGGCCGAGCACGGCGACCAGGGTCGCCTTGCCGGCGGCGGCGTCCTTGCCGGCGGTCTTGCCGGTTTCCTCGGTGGTGCCGGTGGCGTCGAGGATGTCGTCGGCGATCTGGAAGGCGGCGCCGAGGTCGCGGCCATAGGCGGCGAGCAGGTGGCGCTGCGCGGTCGGTGCGCGGCCGAGGATGGCGCCGGCCTCGGCGCTGAACTGGATTAGACGCCCCGTCTTGAGCGCCTGCAGCCGGCCGACATCCTCCGCCGAAAGCTTGCCGAGGCTCGGGGCCAGGATGTCGAACATCTGCCCGCCCGCCATGCCGCGCGCGCCCGAGGCTTGGGCGAGTGCCTGCACCAGCTCGCAGCGGGCTTCCGGGTTGGCGTGGGTCTCGGGCTCGGCCAGCACCTCGAAGGCGCGGGTCTGCAGCGCGTCGCCGACCAGGATCGCGGTGGCCTCATCATAGGCGCGGTGCGTGGAGGGCTTACCGCGGCGCAGATCGTCGTCGTCCATCGCCGGCAGGTCGTCGTGGACCAGCGAATAGGCATGCAGCATCTCGACGGCCGCACCCACGCGCGCGGCGCAGCGCTCGTCCACCACGAACAGGGAAGCCGTGCGCATCACCAGGAAGGCGCGCATGCGCTTGCCACCGCCAAGGGTCGCGTAGCGCATGGCCTCCATCAACCGCGCCTCCGGCCCGTCGGGCAGCGGCAGCAGCCGGTCGATCATGGTCTCCACCGTGGCGGCCGAGGCGCGCAGCGCGCTCTGCAGTTCCGCGCTTTCGCGCGCGACATTGGAAGCGCTCATCGCCGGCACCTCAATTCGTCTCGCGCAGGCCGGTGGCCTTGCCGTCGGCGGCGACGATCGCCTGCACCTTGGCCTCGGCCTCGGCCAGCCGGGCTTCGCAATGGCGCCGCAGCGCCGAACCGCGCTCATAGGCGGCGATGGCATCGGACAGCTTCTGCTGCCCGCCCTCGAGGGCCTTCACGATGCCCTCGAGCTCGGCGAGCGCCGCCTCGAAGGAGAGGCCGGCAACATCGTCGGGCTCGGAAACGGCAGTCTTGGATGGGGTAGCGGCCATGTCTGCAACCGTGACGCGAAACCGGACTGGTAGCGCGTGGGCGGTGGCCCGCCAACCCCGCGGAGTCGCGGCTCAGCCGCGCATCAGGGCGCGGACATGGGCGGCAGCGGAGGCGGCGAGCGCCCGCAGGTCGTAGCCGCCCTCCAGTATCGAGACGACGCGGTCGCGGCATCTGGCCCCCGCGACCTCCAGGATGGCGTCGGTGATCCAGGAGAAATCCTCGGTTTCCAGCCGCAACTGCGCCAGCGGGTCGGCGCGGTGGGCGTCGAAGCCGGCGGAGATCACGATCAGGTCCGGCGCCCATGCATCGAGCGCCGGCAGGATGGAGGCCGCCCAGGCGGCGCGGAACGCCTCCGAGCCCGTGCCCGGCGCCAGCGGAACGTTGACAACGTTGCCCGCGACTCCGTGCTCGGCCGCCATGCCGGTGCCCGGGTAGCAGGGGTACTGGTGCGTCGAACCGTAGAATAGCGTGGGGTCGCTCTCGGCCACCGCCTGGGTGCCGTTGCCGTGATGCACGTCGAAATCAAGCACCGCGACGCGCGCGGCGTTCCACCGCGCCTGAGCGTGGCGGGCGGCGATGGCGGCGTTGGAGAACAGGCAGAAGCCCATCGCGCGGTCCGGTTCGGCATGGTGCCCGGGCGGGCGCACCGCGGCGAAGGCGGCGCGCACGGAGCCGGCCATCACCGCATCGACCGCCGCGACGCCGGCCCCCGCAGCCCGCAGCGCCGCCTCCCCGGAGCCCGCGCTGACCACGGTGTCGGGGTCGATGTTGATCGGTTCGTCCGGCGGCGGCGAGAGGGCGAGCACGGCGCGTACATGCATCGGCGGATGCACGCGAAGGAGCGCCTCCTCCTCGGCGCGCGGCGCTTCCTCGCGCAGCAGGTGCGAGAAGCTTTCCGCCTCCAGCGCCGCCATCACGTGGCGCAGCCGGTCCGGGCACTCGGGATGGAACGGCCCGGTGTCGTGCGCAAGGCAGGCCTTGTGGGTGAGGAGCAGGACGGTCACGCCGGGCCGCGCGCGCGAATGAGGAAGCTCAGCACGCCCGCCTCGTCCGACCAGGCGAGCAGCGCGTGGCCGGTCTCGCGGCAGAAGAGCTGGAAGTCCTTGACCGCCGCACGATCGGTCGCCAGCACGCGCAGCTGCGCGCCCGCCGGCATGGCACGCAGCTCGCGTTGGGCGCGCAGCACCGGCAGCGGACAAGTCATGCCTTTGACGTCGAGGACAGTTTCGCTCATCGCTGCGACTCTGCGCGGTGCGGGCGCCGCGGGCAAGGCAGGCGGGGGGCGAATGGCCGGAGTGAGGATCGGGGTCGATCTCGGCGGCACGAAGATCGAGGTCGCCGCGATCGGCGAGGATGGCGGGATCGTGCTGCGCGAGCGCACGGCGACACCCTCGGGCTACGCCGCCACGGTCGCCGCCATCGCCGACCTGGTTCGCGGCGCCGAGGCGCGGCTCGGCACGAGTGCCAGCGTGGGCATCGGAATTCCCGGCGTGATCTCGCCGGCGACGGGGCTGGTGAAGAACGCCAACTCCATCGCGCTCAACGGCAATCCGTTCGACCGCGACATCGCCGCGGCGCTTGGGCGCGAGGTGCGGGTGGCCAATGACGCAAACTGCTTCGCGCTCAGCGAGGCGGTCGATGGCGCCGGCGCGGGCGGGCGCGTCGTGTTCGGCGTCATCCTCGGCACCGGCTGCGGCGGCGGCATCGTGGTGGACCGCCGCATCGTCGAGGGCAGGCATCGCATCGCCGGCGAATGGGGCCACATGCCGCTGCCCTGGCCGCATCCCGAGGAGCGGCCGGGCAACACCTGCTGGTGCGGCCAGCGCAACTGTCTGGAGACCTGGCTCGCCGGGCCGGCGCTGGCGGCGGATTGCGACGGGCCGGGAAGCCGCGACGCGGGCTCCATCCCGGCGCGCGCTGCGGCGGGGGACGAGCGGGCGAAGGCCGCCCTCGCCAGGCACACGGACCGGCTGGCGCGGGGGCTTTCCGTCATCGTCAACATCCTCGACCCCGACATCATCGTGCTCGGTGGCGGGCTGTCGAACATGCCGCATCTTTACGAGGCCGTGCCGGCGGCGATGAAGGGCTACGTGTTCTCCGACTTCGTGGACACGCCGATCGTGCGGGCAAAGCACGGCGATTCTTCTGGCGTGCGCGGCGCCGCGTGGCTATGGCCGCCAAGTTGAGGCGCCCAATCCCGCGCGCGCCGTGCTAGGCTCCGGTCCATGCCGGCGCTGTGCCGCGACTGCTTCCGCGTGCTGGAGGACGCGCCCTGCAAGTGCGGCGGGCGCGTGGTGCGGCATGCCGAGCTCTTCAGCCTCTGCCTCGCGCACATCGATTGCGACGCGTTCTACGCCAGCGTGGAGAAGCGCGACCGACCGGAACTTGCCTCGCGCCCGGTGATCGTCGGCGGCGGCACACGCGGCGTGGTGGCCGCCGCGTGCTACGTCGCGCGCATGGCCGGCGTGCGCAGCGCCATGCCGATGTTCAAGGCCCGCCGCCTGTGCCCGGACGCCGAGGTCATCGCGCCGGATTTCCGCAAATACGCAGCGGTGGCGCGCGACATCCGCGAGCGCATGTTCCGGCTCACGCCGCTGGTCGAGGTGCTCTCGATCGACGAGGCGGCGCTTGATCTCGCCGGCACCGACGCGCTGCACGCCGCGCCGCCGGCCGTCGTGCTCGCGCGCTTCGCCGCGGAGGTGGAGCGCGAGGTGGGTGTCACCGTTTCCGTAGGCCTGGCGCGCAACCGGCTGCTGGCCAAGCTCGCCGCCGGGAGTGACAAGCCGCGCGGCTTCTCGGTGCTGGGCGCGGAGGCGGCGCAGTATCTGGCGCCGCGGCCGGTGCGGCTGCTGCCGGGGATCGGTCCCGCCGGGGCCGCGCGGCTCGAGGCCATGGGGATCACCACGCTCGGGCAGTTGCAGGCACTGGATGCGCGCACCGCGCGGGCGCGGCTGGGCGAGGAGGGGCCGGTGCTGGTCGCGCGCGCGAGGGGCGAGGATTCGCGGGTGGTGCGGCCGGGGCGCGAGGCCAAATCGGTCAGCGCCGAGACCACGTTCGCGCACGATCTCTGCGGGCGCGAGGAGCTGGAGGCGGTGCTCTGGCGCCTTTGCGAGAAGGTCGCGCGCCGGCTCACGGAGAACGAAGTTGCCGCCGCCGGGGTCACGCTCAAGCTGCGCAGCGCGAGCTTCGCCACCCGTACCCGCGCGGCGCGGCTGGCTACACCCACGCTGCTCCCCGAGCGGCTGTTCGAGGCTGGGTGCCGGCTGCTTGCCCCAGCGGCGGACGGCACCGCCTACCGGCTCATCGGCATCGGCGCCGATCCGCTGGCGCCGGGCACGGAGGCCGACCCGCCGGACCTCGCCGATCCCTCGCTCACCCGGCGGGTCGCGGCGCAGCGTGCGGTCGATGCGCTGCGGAGCAGGTTCGGCGAGGGCGCCGTGGTGCGCGGGCGCGGCCTGCCGCGCGGTTCAACCTCGTGAGGCCGCCGGCGGTTGCGGCCGTTCAGCAGTGCGACGGGCGCAGCACGAAGTGGACGAGGTGGCCCTTCATCTGGAAGTCGCCGAAATCCATGACAATGCCGTCGGCGACGCCGTTGGAAAAATAGCGCATGCCGATCTGCATCGTGGGTTCCATGGCGTGCAGCGTGCGGTCGAAGAAGCCGATATGCACGCGCCCGCTCTCGAGACCCTTCAGCGCCGGCCACGTGGTGCGCGAGGGCGTACCCCAGGTGGCCAGCGCGATGGTGGAGTTCTCAGCGCCGCGGGCACTGGTGCCGTCGAACAGCGGCATGGAGATCACATGCTTGCCGTTCTCGGAGGCGGCGATGATGAGGCGGTTTTGCGCCATCGGGAAGGTCGTGCCAGCTGGCAGCGGGATGCGCATGGGCTTCGGCAGCGTATAGATCGCGACGCCCGGGCCGCCCGGCCGGTCGAGATGTGCCTCGCCGGCGATCTGTGCGGTGGTCTGCCCGTCCGTGGTCTCGTGCAGGCGGAAACGCAGCGTCCGGCCGTCCTTGCTTTCCCAGGTCGTGTAGTCAGAGACGGAGCGGTTCACCGAGCCGTTGCTGTTCGCGACCTCGAGCTCCAGCCGCTGCTGCACTGCCCAGGCGGTGCACGCGTCGATCACGTCGTAAGTCATGCGCCCGGTCGCACCGATCACGCCCCCGCGCGCGGCGCCGAGCGTCAGGTCGTAGACCGCGTGATGGGCGGCAAGCGTGATCGCGCTCGGCCGGACCGGCGCCGGCGGGGCGGCGGCGGCCGGGATCGCGGCGAGGATCAGGGCGACGAAGGGGGCGACGAAAGGGAGGGCGACGAGACGGGGGAGGAATGCGCGCATGCCCCGAGATAGGATGTTCACGCGGGCGGCGCCAGCAAAAGGCGATTGACCGAAACGAGCCGCGAAAAGGTCTCGTGCCAGGCGCGGGCGAAGACGGCGGGCGCGATGCCGCGGCCGGCCAGCGCGTCGCCGATGTCGCCCACGCTCCGCACGCCATCCACCAGGCGCAGGATCGCCGTGGCCTGCGGCGGCAGCGGCACCGGCGCGCGCAGCCCGTCGAACAGGAACGAGAGTGTGCCGTCCGGCAGGATGGCGCGCGCCAGTTCCTCGCCCGGCATTTCGCGCGCTACCGGCACGCGGGCGGGGTCCTTGGCGTCCGGCGCCGTGCGCGGCTCGTCCGCGCGATAGGCGTAGACGACGTGCATGCCGATGTTGCCGCACAGCGACTCCGCCAGTGCCGCCCGGCCTACGGGATCGAGCCGCGCCGCGTGGGCGCGCAGGCGCGGGTCCGGCAGGTAAGTGTCGGGGTCGTAGCGCATCGGTTCCATCCAGGCCGCGACCGTAAGGCCGTGGGCCGCGAGCAGAGCGTGGAATTCCGCGACGGTGTAGGCGCGGTCGCGCGGGTTGAGCAGCAGGTCGGCCAGCCCCGCATCGCCGCCGGTGATGTGATCGGCGAAGCCGCGGTTGAAGCGCAGCCAGGCGGATTGCGGCAGGTGGCGCAGCACCCGGCGCGCGGCATCGAGCCGGTCCGCCAGCGGCTCGGCGTCCGGGGCGAGCAGGCGCAGCGCGTCCTGGAGCATGTAAACACCGGTGCGCCCGTACGGCGCGTAGACCATAAGGCCGAGCCCGCCGCCGGGCGCCAGGACCGAGAGCAGCGCCGCCAGTCCCGCGGCGGGGTCCGGCAGGTGGTGCAGAACGCCGCAGCAATCGACGTAGTCGAACGGGCCGAGCCCGAGCTTCGGCAGGTCAAGCAGTGAGGCCTCTACGAAGTCGATGTTGTCGAGGCCGCGCGCGGCGGCGCGCGCCTCGGCGATGCGGCGCGCGGCAGCGGAGCGGTCCAGCCAGGTGACGCGGCCGGGCCTGCCAGCCGCGCGCAGTTGCGCCGCCAGCATGATCGTGCCATCGCCGGTGCCGCCGCCGGCGAACAGGGCACGGAGCGGCGTCGAGGCAGGGCGGCCTGCGGCGAACACCCAATGGTCGATCTCGCGCAGGTGTCCGGGCGAGCCTACGATCAGCCGCTTCGACTCGTCGCGCGGGTCGCGGGCGGGGTAGGGGTGGTTTTCGTATTGCTGGGCGAGCAGCGCGTCGGCTCGGTCGGCGGTCATCGTCGCGGCATAGAGAGGAGTACCGCCCGTGCCAAGCAAGGTTTCTCTCAAGACCGTCACGTTATCCGGGCTTGTGGTGCGCCGGCACGTTCCGTATGTCAGCACCATGCGCAATCTTCTGATTCCGACCTTGGTGCTGGCCCTCGCCCTGCCCGCGGCGGCGCTGGCGCAGCAATCCGGCGCGCCGGTCGCGACGTCCATCGGCGTGTTCGGGGACTGGCAGGCCGCGACCTATGTCGATGCCGGGCAGACCGTCTGCTATGCCTTCACCCGCCCGCTGGTGGGGGGCAAGCCCACGACCAGCCCCGGTGAGCCGGTGCTGTCGATTGCCGAGCGGCCGACCATCCGCGACGCGGTGGCGATCGCCGCCGGATTCACCTACCCGTCCGGCGCCGTGGTGCCGGTCACGATCGGCAACGTGAAGCAGGATTTCTATACCTCCGGCAGTTCCGCCTTCTCGCGCGACGGCGCGGGGATGGTGGTGGCGATGGAGAAGGGCTCCTATCTGGTCGCCGATTCGCCCGCGCCCGGTAACCGGACGATCACCAACCGGTTCAGCCTCAAGGGCTTCACCGCGGCGCATACCGCGATCGTGAAGGCATGTCCGCCGAAGTAGCGGCGCTCGACCGCGTACCCGCGCGCCCCCAGACCCCGGCGACCGAAACACCGGCCGACTGGGGGGAAGCGGAGCGCTCGCGCATCCGCGCCAAGATCGCGCGTTTCGCGCCACCGCCGGCGAAGGGGCCGGACGGCCGGGTCGAACTGGTCGGCCTCTCGCGCGAGGAGCTGGT
>JAJZUI010000194.1 GCA_021847175.1 Pseudomonadota bacterium | reverse complement strand
TCTCCTGCCCCACCATCGCGGTCGTGCAGGGTGCGTGCTTCGGCGGCGGCTGCGGCATGATCTGCTGCTGCGACGTGGTCCTCGCCGACCCGGAGGCGATCTTCGGTCTCACCGAGGTGCGCGTCGGCGTCGCACCGACGCCGATCTCGACGCACATGGTGCACGCGATGGGGTTGCGCCACACGCGCCGCTACGCGCTGACCGGCGAACGCTTCGGCGCCGCGGAGGCGCTGCGCATCGGCCTGGTGCACGAGGTCGTTCCCGCCGAGAAACGTGAAGCGCGGCTCGCGGAGATCGTGGACGCGATCATGCTCGGCGCGCCCGGCGCCATCGCCGCGACCAAGGCGAGCTTCCTGGGCGCGAACGGGATCACGCTCGACGCGCGACAGATGGCGCTGCTCGCGCACGAGAGCTGGATGCAGCGCGCGGGTGCGGAGGGGCACGAGGGCACGAAGGCGTTCGCCGAGAAGCACAAGCCGAGTTGGTACAAGTAAGGGAATTTCGGGTCCCCGACGTCGGATCTTAAGGCAGCAGCCGCGCGATCGTGACCGGGCGCTCCGTCCGGTCTTCCAGCTCCAGCGACGTGGGCACAGGATAGGACGCCAGCGTCTCCAGCCCCTCGCGCGGCAGGAAGGCACGACCGGGATCGGCGATCAACACCGGCAGGCGACGCGCCAGCCGGCGCAGCCAGGGCAGGATGCGCGCCGTCATCGGCCTTTCGTAGAACACGTCGCCGGCGAGCACGATGTCCCAGCCACCTTCCTCGCCGACAACGTCGGCTTCGGGGATCGCGAGCGCGACGCCGTTCGCGGCGGCATTGGCGGCGATCGCTGCGCGGGCGAAAGCGTCGATTTCCGCCGCCTCCGCCACGGCGCCGCGCATCGCGCAGGCAATCGCGGCGAGGCCGGAACCCGCGGCGAAATCCAGCACGCGCCGGCCGCGCACATCGAGTCTGCCGTCGAGCACATGCCGCGCCAGCGCCTGGCTGCCCGGCCAGGCGAAGGCCCAGTACGGCGGCGGCACGCCTCGGCTTGCCAGCACCTCCTCCGTCGCCTGCCACAGCGGCGTGAGCTCGGTGGCGAGATGGAGACGGATCTCCGGCACCAGCGACGGCGCCGCGAGTGTGGTCCAGGCCGCGACGAACGCGGCCGGCGTCATGATCGCCCCTTCACCCACGCCCGATCAGGATCGCGAGCGCGATCGCGAAACCGACATCGCGGTTGGCCTTGAACAGCGCGAGGCACAGCGCGGGGTCGTTCACGTCGAGCAGTATCACCTGCCGCGCCAGCAGATACGCAGGCAGCAGCAGCGCCACGTCATAGACGGGCGAGAGGCCGGCGAGAAAGCCGGCCAGCACCAGGCACGCCAGCATCCCGGCATAGAACAGCGCGATGATCGGGCGCGAGCGCTCGCCGAACAGGCGCGCCGTGGAGCGGATGCCCACCAGCGCGTCGTCCTCACGGTCCTGGTGCGCGTAGATCGTGTCGTAGCCCAGGATCCACAGGAACGCCGCGGCGTAGAGCGCCAGCGCCGGGGCCAGCGCGACGTGTGCCGCGGCCGAGCCGAGCGGCGCGCCCCAGCCGAAGGTGATGCCGAGCATCGCCTGCGGCCACCAGGTGACGCGCTTGGCAAGCGGATAGAGCGCGATCAGCGGCAGCGAGGCGACGCCGACGAGCCAGGCGAGGCGCGGCAGCATCAGCAGCACCGCGAGTCCGACCGCGCAAAGCAGTGCGAGGAGACCCAGCGCCTGCAACGGCGTCACGCTGCCGGCCGCGAGCGGTCGGGCGGCGGTCCGCGCCACGCGCCGGTCGAGATCGCGGTCCCAGAGGTCGTTCACGACGCAGCCAGCGGCGCGCATCGCGAATGCGCCAACGAGGAACAGCAGCGCGAGGCCGATCACGCGCTGCCCCTCGGCACCGAGCGCGATCGCCCAGAGGCCGGGCAGGTAAAGCAGCCAGGCGCCGATCGGCCGGTCGAAACGCCCGAGCAGCGCATAGGGCCGGAGCCCGGGCGGCAGGCGCGCGACCCAGCCGCTGGCCCTGATATCGGAATGCTTGGTTGCGGCTTGCGACGGCACGCGGTCTCATCGCGCGCGCATGGGGCAGGGGTCAATCCGCATCTTCGTGAACACGCCGTTGGCGGCCGGGGGCTCGGTCCCCGCGACCGCGGAACAGGCGCACTACCTGCTGCGCGTCATGCGCCGGCGCGACGGTGAGGCGGCGGCGCTGTTCAACGGCGCGGATGGCGAATGGGCGGCCACAATCGAGGTGGCCGGCAAATCCGTTCGCTTCGCCGTGGGCCAGCGCCTGCGCCCACAGGCGCCGGACGCCGATCTCTGGCTCGCCTTCGCGCTGCTCAAGCGCGACGCGACGGACCTCGTCGTGCGCCAGGCGACGGAGCTTGGGGTGGCGCGCATTTTCCCGGTGCTGGCGCGGCGCAGCCAGGGCGAGCGGGTGAACACAGCACGGCTGCGCGCCATAGCGGTCGAGGCGGCGGAGCAGTGCGAGCGGCTGACGCTCCCCGTGATCGAGGAGCCGCTGTCGCTCGCGGCACTGCTCGGTGCCTGGCCGGAAGATCGTCCGCTGGTGGCGCTGGTGGAGCGCGCCGAGGCCCCGGCGATTCGCCCGCCGGCCGGTCCCTCGGGGTTGCTGGTCGGCCCCGAGGGCGGGTTCGCGCCGGAGGAACTCGCGCAACTCCGCCGTCACGGCTTTGTGGTCCCGGCCTCGCTGGGGCCGCGGATCCTGCGCGCCGAGACCGCCGCGATCGCGGGACTCGCCTTGATGCAGGCGCGCGTTTGATGCAGTCGATAGGGGTGCATAAGGTGCCGAACGACACCACATAGGCGCGACCACTTAACGGAACGTCCATGTCGAACCCAGGAGAAACCGACGCGACCCCGATCGCTTCGGAACGCCAACTTGCCGACTACCTTGCCGTCGGCTGCAAGCCCGTGACCGCCTTCCGCCTCGGCACCGAACACGAGAAATTTGGCTTCTACACCAACGATCTCGCCGTGCCCGCCTACGAGCGCGAGGAGGGCAGGCTGGGCGGCATCCGCGCGGTTCTGGAGGGCCTGACCGAGCCCGGCTGGGCACCGATCACCGACAGCGGCAACGTCATCGGGCTCACCGGCCCGGACAATGCCGCGATCTCGCTGGAGCCCGCGGGGCAGCTCGAGCTTTCCGGCGCCCCGCTCGGGGACCTGCACCAGACGCGCGCCGAGTTCGAGGCGCATTTCACGGACGTCCGCCGCGTGGCGGGGCCGCTCGGCATCGGCTTCGCGCCCGTCGGCTTCCACCCGCTGGCGCGGCGCGAGGACATGCGCTGGATGCCAAAGGGCCGCTATGGAATCATGCGCGCCTACATGCCGAAGGTAGGCACGCGCGGCCTCGACATGATGACGCGCACCTGCACGGTGCAGGTCAATCTCGACTACGCTTCGGAAGCGGACATGGTGGACAAGCTGCGCGTCTCGCTCTGTCTGCAGCCGCTCGCGACCGCGCTGTTCGCCAACTCCCCCTTCGTAGAGGGCAAGCCCACCGGCTATCTCTCCAACCGCGCGCACGCCTGGACCGACACGGACGGTGACCGCAGCGGCATCCCGGAGGTGTTCTTCGAGGATGGTTTCGGCTTCGAGCGCTATGTCCGCTGGGTGGTCGATTCCGTGCCGATGTATTTCGTCTACCGGCACAGCCGCTACATCGATGCCGCCGGCCGCTCCTTCCGCGCCTTCATCGACGGACGGCTGGGCATCCCGGAGGCCGGGACGGCGACGATGGGTGACTTCGCCGATCATATCACCACCGTTTTCACCGATGTGCGGCTGAAGCGCTACATCGAGATGCGCGGCGCCGATGCAGGCACGCTCGAGATGATGCTGGCGCAGTCGGCGCTCTGGGTCGGGCTGCTTTACGACGGCGCGGCGCTGGCCGCGGCGAAGGCATTGGTCGCGCGTCATGGCTGGCGCGATCTCGTGGCGCTGCGCGGCCAAGTGCCACGCAGCGGAATGGCCACTCCCTGGCGCGGCGGCACGCTGCGCGACCTCGCGCGCGAGGTACTGGCAATCGCACGCGACGGGCTCGCGGCACGCGGGCGGAAGAACGTGGCGGGAGAGGACGAGCGCATCTATCTCGCGCCGCTGGAGGCGATCGCTGCCGGCGCGCCGAACCAGGCCGAGCGGTGGCTCGAGCGCTATTACGGGCCGTGGCGCGGCGATGTCTCGGCAATGTTGCACGAGGCGGCGATCTGATACCGCCGCGCGACGGGTCTCATTGCGCAAGCGAGGCGTGACCGTTTTTCGGGATTTGTCGCGATTATAACGCTATCGTAGCGAAGCTTTCGCGCGCGGGACTTGCCGTGCCACGAGGCTTCGCCGATAGTACCCAAAATGTCAGCAAGCGCATCACGCGCCGTGACGGGGGGACATGCCGCCGCGACCTTCGGGTCCGAGGGCATGCTCGTGCGTTTGCGGCTGATCGGGCAGATGGAAGCCTGGTCGCTCACCTCCGAGAACATTCTGCCCACGGGGCGCAAGACCCGCGCGCTGCTGGCAACCCTCGCGCTGGCCTCGCCGCGGCCAGTGCTGCGCACCAAGCTCGCGGAACTGCTGTGGAGCCGGCGCGGAGAGGAGCAGGCTCGCGCCTCGCTGCGACAGGAAATCCACCGTCTGCTGGAGGCGATGGCGCCGCTCGGCACCCAGGTGCTGGCCATCAACCGCGACCACCTCGCGCTGCGGCCGGGAACGGTATGGGTCGACGTGGACGAGGTGCTTCGCGCCTCGCCGACAAATCCCTCGGCGCTCTCGCTGCTCGACGGGACGCTGCTTGAGGATCTCGACGGTGTCGACCCGAGCTTCGACACCTGGCTCGCCGCGGAGCGCGAGCGGCTGTCCGACCGTGCGCGCGACCTGGCGGAGACGCTGCTGCGTGAAAAAACCGATTCGGATAGCGTCATTCCCGCGGCGCAGCAGCTCCTCACGATTGACCGCACGCACGAGGGCGCGTGGCGGGCGCTGATGCGCGCCTATGCCGGGCGCGGCGAGCGCGGCATGGCGATCCAGGCCTACGAGCGCTGCCGCGCGGTGCTCGCGGAGATGCTGGACGCGGAACCCTCGGAGGAAACGCAGGCGCTGGTCGCCGAAATCCGCGCCGCGGCGCCGGCCAAGCCGTCGGTCGGCACCGCGCCACCACCGCCGGTGCCGCGGCTGCCGCTGCGCACTTCGCCGCTGCCCGAGCCGCGCGACGCGCGCGAGTCCGGCCGCGCGGAGGCCGCCAAACCGCACCAGCGCGGCGGCGCGCGCGTCGGGGTGCTGCCGCTGCAACTCGTAGGCACGAGCGAGGCGGAGGCGCATCTCTCCACCGGGCTCGCCGAGGAAATCACCGCCGCTCTCGCGCGCTTCCGCTGGATGTTCCTGGTCGCTTCCTCCTCGCTCGCGCGCTTCGCGGTGCAGGCGCGCGACGAGGTCTCCATCCGTCGAGCGTTCAACATCGATTTCCTGATCGATGGCACAGTGCAGAAGGCTGGTGAGCAGGTGCGCATCTCGCTGCGCCTGCTGGATCTTCGCGCCGGCAACCGCGTCGCCTGGTCACGACGCTTCGATCGCCCGGCCCGCGACCTGCTCGCGCTGCAGGACGAGATCGCCGCCGAGGTGGTGGCGCAGATCGACCCCGAGATCCTGCTGATCGAGGGCCAGCGCGTGGCCGCGCGCCCCCTCGCCGACCCCACCGCCTACGACCTGGTGCTGCGCGCGCTACCGCTGTTGCACCGGCTGGAGCGCGAACCGTTCATGGAGGCAGGCGAACTGCTGCGCCAGGCGATCGGGCAGGAGCCGGACTACGCCGCGGCCCATGCCTGGTATGCCTATTGGCAGATGTTCCTGCTCGGCCAGTCCTGGACCACCGACCCCAAGGAAGTGCTCGCGGCCGCCGAGGTCGCGGCGGACCGTGCCATCACGCTCGACCCGCAGGATGCCAAGGCGCTGACCATCGCGGGCCATGTCCGCGCCTTCCTGCACCATCGCGTGCGCGAGGGCATCGCGCTGCACGAGCGGGCACTGACGGTGAACCCGAACCTCGCCATGGCGTGGAACTTCTCCGGCGTCGCCCACGCCTATCTCGGGGACGTGGCGGAGGCGGAGCGACGGGTGCGGCGCTACAAGCAGCTCTCGCCAATCGATCCGGCAGCGTTCTACTTCGATACCGCGGCGATCATCGTTGCCCTGATCAAGCGCGACCACGAGTCCGCGGTGCAGGCGGGTCGCGCGGTGACCGGCATGAACCCGAATTTCTCGGCCGCCTACAAACCCTATGTGGCCGCCCTCGGCCATCTCGGCCTCACCTCGGAGGCGCGTGACGCGCTGCGCCGGCTGCTCGCGATCGAGCCTGGCTTCACCGTCAGGGCCTTCATCGCCAACTCACCGTTCGACCGCATCGAGGACCGCGACCACTACGCGGGAGGGCTCAGGCTCGCCGGCCTGCCGGAATAGGCTATTCGGCTCTTTCCTTTTCGCCGCCCTTGGCGCGCCGACGCGCGGCGGCGGCGTATTCGCCACGTGGGCGCTTCTCCGCCACGTTCGGGCGCACCACCGTGTCGTAGTAGTCGTCCCAGTCCTCGGGCCGCCATTGCTCGAAGCCCGGGACCAGCTCCATGTCGTTCTGACCACGCTCGTCCAACGCCTCGCGTGGCAGGGCCTGGGCCTGCAGGATCGGGTAGTCGGCGCGGAATTCCACCGGCACGCCAGTGCGGGTGACGCGGAAATTGGTGATGAGCGGGCCGAACCAGCGATCGGTCTCGATGATGCCCTCGTAGAACTCCACGGCCTGGCTGCGCGGCAGGTTGGCGGGAGGCCGCACCATCAGGCTCCAGCCCGGCGCGGTGCGCACCATCAGCCCCGTCCAGATCTGCACCAGCCCCGGCTCCTGCAGCGCGCCGAGGAAAGGCGGCGAGAATCCCCTGATCTCCTGCGGCACGTGCTCGTCGAAATAGGCGGCGAAATGCGGAAACTGGGCGGCCTTGAGCGGCACCCAGCCGTCGCCGCCCTCCCAGGTCCAGACGAACTCGCTGCCGTCCCACATCAGCGAAAAGGAGACCGGCGGGAAAATGTAGTGGCCGAAGGCGGAAGCAGTGGTCACCGGCTCGCAGTAGCGGAAGGCGCGCGTCGGCAGCGAGCCGGCAGCGGAACGGTCGGCGCGCTGCGGTGGCCGCGCCGTCGGGATCAGGCGGTAGAAGGTGACGCGCGGCGTGTGCACCATCGCCGAGTGTTGCGCTTCCGATTTGACGTCGTCGGCCATCGTCCGTTCCTCCGGGCAGGATACCCGATGTGATCACGCCGCCAGGTCGAAAGCGAGAGTGCCGCCGCGCGGCCTGCATGGGTGGGGTCAAATGGAAGGGACCGGGCGCTTGCCCGGTCCCTGAAGCGTTCGATCCCGAGGAGGGTGCGATCAGAGGGTCGGGGACATGGCGCCGAGGCGGACCGCAGGCGACATCGCGCCGAGGCGAACCTTCGCGGCGTCGGCAACCGGCAGCGCGGGGCTCATCGCACCGAGGCGAACCGCAGGCGACATCGCGCCGAGGCGAACCTTCGCGGCGTCGGCAACCGGCAGCGCGGGGCTCATCGCACCGAGGCGAACCGCAGGCGACATCGCACCGAGGCGAACCTTCGCGGCGTCGGCAACCGGCAGCGCGGGGCTCATCGCGCCGAGGCGGACCGCAGGCGACATCGCACCGAGGCGAACCTTCGCGGCGTCGGCAACCG
>JAJZUI010000193.1 GCA_021847175.1 Pseudomonadota bacterium | reverse complement strand
GTCTGGAACGGCGTCTCGCCGCGTGGCGGCGCTTCGGGAGCACCGCCACGCTGTTGTCGGCGGAGGAGACGCGCCGTCGCATCGGCTCCGCACGTTTTCACGGCGCCATCGCGGACCCGAGCGGTGGCCATCTCAACCCGCTTTCCTACACGCGTGGCCTGGCCCGGGCCGCGGCACAGGCGGGGGCGCTGATCCACGAAGGGACCCCTGTGCGCCGCATCGAGAGCCGGGGCGAGCGCTGGCGGCTCACCACGGATGCGGGCAGCGTCACTGCTGCGCGCGTGCTGCAGGCGAGCAACGCACAGAGGCCGGGCGTGCAAGGCGATGCAGGCGCGTCCGGCACGGTGCCGCTCGCCGTCTACGAGTTGGCGACGCCGGTGCTGACCGAAGGGCAGCGCGCGAACGTCCTGCCGGGCGGCGAGGCGATGTCCGACACGCGCAACAATCTCTTCGCCTGCTGCGTCGAGGAGGGTGGACGCCTGGTCACGGGTGGCATGGCGCCGCTCACGCAGATCGGCGCGGCGCGCTGGCTGCCGGCACTGCTCGCGCGGCGGCTCGGGCGCATCTTCCCGCAGCTTGCGCCGGCGCGGTTCGAGTTCGTCTGGTCGGGACGGGCATCGCTGACACCCGACTTCCTGCCGCGCCTGTTCGAGCCGGCGCCGGGGTGGATCGCGCCGATCACCTGCAACGGTCGCGGCGTGGCGCTCTCGACCGCGCTTGGCGCGCGCCTGGGGCGCTGGCTGGCGACGGATGACGCGGCGGACCTGCCGCTACCGCGCGTCGTGCCGCGCGCGATCCCGCTGCACCCGATCGCGGCGCGTGTTCCGCAATGGCTGCTGCCGCTCGGCATGCTGGCGGACGCACGGGCCGAGTGGCGCGCGCCGGGCGGCGGGGCGGGGCCGCGGTGATGCACGGGGTGATCAGAAGGGGGTGGCGGTGGCTGCGCCGGCGCGCCGATACGGCTAACCTGGGGCGTCGGTGGGAAGCACGTTGTCCCGCCCCAGCCAGAGCTGAAGGCATGCCATGAGATTTCCGTTCCGCCGTCCCCGCATCCCCGTCCTCGTTCTGCACGGGATGATCGCGCGGCGCGGCGCCATTCATATCGGCGCCTACGAGAAACCGATCGCGCGGGCGGCGGCGATGGCCAAGCGTTGCGGCCATCTCGTGCTCGACATCGACAGCCCCGGCGGCTCGCCGGTGCAGTCGGACCTGGTTGCCGGCGCGTTGCGGAGTGCGGCGGAGAAGGATGGGTTTCGCATCCATGCCGCGATCGCCGATCTCGGTGCCTCGGGCGGCTACTGGATCGCCTGCGCCGCGGATCGCATCCTGGCGAACCCGATGAGCATCGTGGGCTCCATCGGGGTTATCGGAGGCGGGTTCGGCTTTCCGGAGGCGATCGCACGGCTCGGCATCGAGCGGCGCGTCTACAAGGCGGGCGCCAACAAGCAGCGGCTTGATCCGTTCCTGCCGGAGCGGTCGGAGGACGTGGAATTCACCCAGGCGCTGATGACGGACATCCATCAGGGGTTCATCGCCTGGGTGAAGCGGCGGCGTGGCTTCGCACTGAAGGGCGGCGAAGAACTGTTCGACGGCGGGTACATGCTGGGCGCGCGCGCGGTGGAGGTGGGGCTCGCGGACGGTCTTGGCGACGTCGCCGCGCTGGTGCGCGAACTGGGCGGCGAGAAGGCACGGGCGGTGCGCTTCGGTCCCCGCCGCGGCTGGCTCGGGCGGATTCCCGGCCTCGCCTTCGACGCGCTGGCCGAGCGCGCCGCCGAAATGCGCTTCCCCACGCTCGGCTGATGCGCGCGCAGGAGGCCGTCGCCGGGCTGTGGTCGCTCGCGGGCGGCGATTCGGCGGCGCTTGGGCAGCTCGCGTTGACGGGCGCGGAACCGGCGCTGCCGTCCTCGTTTCGGCTTGGCACCGTTGCCCAGGCGGCGATCGCGGCAAGCGGGCTGGCGGCGGCGGAACTACACCACGCCGCCGGTTTCCCGCGACAGCGTATCGCGGTGGACATGCGTCACGCCGCGATGGAGTTCCAGAGCGAGCGGCACCTGCGCGTCGATGGCGCGGCGCCGCCGCCAGGTGACCCGCTCACGGGGCTCTACCGCACGCGCGACGGGTATGTGCGCATCCATACCAATTTCGCGCATCACCGCGCGCGCGTGCTCGCGCTGCTCGGCTGCGAGCCGACGTGCGAGGCGGTGGCGGCCGCGCTGGCGGGGCGCGATGCCGTCGCCTTCGAGACCGAGGCGCATGCCGCGGGCGCCGTCGTGACCGCGCTGCGCAATGCCGCGACCTGGGCAGCGCATCCGCAGGCCCAGGCGCTGGCGACGCTACCGGTGCTGACCATCGAGCGGATCGGCGAGGCATCGCCGCGACCGCTGCCGCGCGGGATGCGGCCGCTTGGGGGCATCACGGTCGTCGATCTCACGCGCGTCATTGCGGGACCCGTGGCGGGGCGCACACTCGCCGCGCATGGCGCCGATGTGCGCCTTGTCACCGCACCGTCGCTGCCGCAGATCGAATCGTTGCTGCACGACACCGCGCGGGGCAAGCATGTGGTGAACGCCGATCTCGCGACGGCGGAGGGACGCAAGCGGCTGGCGGTGCTGATCCGCGGCGCGGACATCGTGATTCAGGGATTTCGGCCGGGCGCGTTCGACCGGCTCGGGTTTTCGCCCGTGGAGATCGCGCGGTTGAGCCCGGGTGTTGTCTGCGTCTGGCTCTGTGCCTTCGGGCATGTCGGCCCGTGGGCCGGGCGGCGCGGCTTCGATTCGCTGGTGCAGACGGCGACCGGCTTCAACGCGGAGGAAGGCCAGGCAGCCGGTGGCGGTCCCAGGGAACTGCCGTGCCAGGCGCTCGACCACGCGACCGGCTACCTCATGGCCTTCGCGGCCATGATGACGCGGCTGCGCCAGACGCGCGAGGGTGGGTCGTGGCTGGTGCGTGCCTCGCTGGCGCAGACGGGAAGCTGGGTGGCAGGGTTCGGCCGGCAGGATGGTTTCGATGCCATACCGTTAGCCGCGGAGGAGATCGGCGCCGCCTGCGAGACGCGGGTGACGCCGCGGGGCTCCGTGCGCGCTGTTCGCCACGCGGCGCGGCTCGCCGATACGCCGGCCGCCTGGGTGCCGGCCGACTACTGATTGGCCGCGATCAGGCTCAGCAGGCCGCGGAGCAGGGCGGTTGGGTCCGGCGGGCAGCCGGCGATGCGCAGATCGACCGGCAGCACCTTATCCACCGCGCCGACGCAGACGGGGCTGGCCGCGAAGAGACCACAGCCGATGGCGCAATCGCCGGCTGCCACCACGAATTTCGGCGCCGGCATAGCGAGCCAGGTGCGTTCCATCGCCTCGCGCATGTTGAGCGTTACCGGTCCGGTCACGAGCAGCACGTCGGCGTGGCGCGGCGAGGCGACGAAGCGAAGGCCGAAGCGCTCGAGGTCGTAGAACGCGTTGCCGAGCGCGTTGATTTCGAGCTCGCAGCCGTTGCAGGAGCCGGCATCAAGCTCGCGGATCGCGAGGCTGCGTCCGAGGCGTCGCCGCGTGGCTGTACCAAGTTCCCGGCCCAGGGCGCGCAGCGTCGCGGTGGCTTCCTCGTCCGCGGCCGGGGCGGGTTCGGTGAGTGGGGCGAGCAGGCCATGCCAGAGAAGTTTCGACATTGTTACTATCCGTCGTGGCCGGAATAGGCGCAGTTGAAGGATTTGTTGCAGAGCGGGAAGTCGGCGACGATGTTGTTTTCGATCGCGGCTTCCAGCAGCGGCCACTGGAACCAGGAAGGATCGCGGAAATGGCAGGCGACGACGTGCCCGTCCGCGCCGAGGCGTAGCCAAAGAAAGACGTCGCCGCGGAAGCTCTCGACCAGTGCCGCGCCCTCGCCTTCGCGCGCGGGCAGCGGGAGGGGCGACTGCCATGGCAAGGCGGGAAGACGCTGCAGCGCCTGAGCGATCAGCGCCATACTCTGTTCCAACTCGCGGATGCGCACCCAGACGCGGGCGTTGACATCGCCCGCCTCCAGCACCGGCACGTCGAACGTGAGCGCGTCGTAGCCGCCATAGGCGCCCCAGCGCCGGGCGTCGAAGTCCCGCCCGGCAGCACGGCCGATGTAGCCGCCGGCGGCGAACCGGCGCGCCCAGGCCGCGCGCACGACGCCGGTGCCGACGGTACGATCCTGCAACGAGTTGGTCTCGTCGTAGGTCTTGACGAGCCGCGGCAATTGGCGGTGCAGGGTTGCCAGCAACGCCTCGACCGCGGCCACGCCGTCCGGCGCGATGTCGTGCGCGACGCCGCCGGGCACGATCGCGTCCATCATCAGCCGGTGGCCGAACGCTGCCTTGCTCGCTCGCAGCACGCGCTCGCGCAGCGCGCCGAAATGCGCGAACAGGACCGCGAAGGCGGCGTCGTTGCAGATCGCCCCGATGTCGCCGAGATGGTTGGCGAGCCTCTCCAGTTCCGCCATCAGGATGCGCAGCCATTGCGCCCGAGCCGGCGCCTCGATCCCGGCCGCCTGCTCGGCGGCCAGCGCGAAGGCGAACGCATAGGCGACCGTGGCGTCGCCGCTGACGCGGCCGGCGAGACGTGCGGCGTGCAGGGGGGCGGCGCCGCGCATCAGGCCCGCCGTGCCCTTGTGCGTGTAGCCGAGGCGCTGCTCCAGCCGCACCACGGTCTCGCCATGCGCGGTGAAGCGGAAATGCCCGGGCTCGATGATCCCGGCATGAACGGGACCGACGGGAATCTGGTGCAGTCCCTCGCCCTCGACGGGAAGGAATTCGTAAACGCCGCCTGTGCCGCCGGCCCAGCGGCCGTGGTCGAGCCAGGGCCGCAGGTCCGGGATTCCCTCGGCGACGAGCCCCGTGAGATCCTGGATCGCGCGCTCCAGCCGCAGCGCCGGGGCGTGGTCGCGCCCGAGCGAGGGAAACCGGCCACCCGTTGCGACGACTGAGAGGATTGCTGCCGCCGCGCCCTCGCGCAGTGCCGCGTGCACAGCCCCGTCCTCCGCCCAAAGCGAGACGAGGTCCAGCGTTCCCGCCGCAAGCAGGTCGCCGAGTTCCTCCCAGGTCGCCGCATCCACTTCGACACGCGGCCAGCGCGCCGGCTGCGCCGTGCCGATGAGCGCCGGGAGCACGCCCTCTGTCATCCGAGCGACCGCGCCACGTTCTGGAACCAGGTCACGATCATCGGCGGCAGGTAGATGCCGGCGATCAGCACCAGCGCCAGGTGCATCACGATCGGCACGTAGGTGGTGTGCACCGGCCGCACCTGTCCCTTCGGTGCGCCGAAAACCACCTGCTGCAGGCGCAGCACCAGCGCGCCGAACGCGACCAGCAGGCCCAGCACCAGCGCCACCGCGAGTAGCGGCGCGCGCGCGAAGGTCGAACTGATCACCAGGAACTCGCTCATGAACACGCCCATTGGTGGCACGCCCAGGATGGCGACCACGCCGATGACAAGGCCCCAGGCGAGGCCGGGATGGGTGACCGAAAGCCCGCCCATCTCCTCCAGCTTCTGCGTGCCCTTGGCCTGCGAGGTCTGGCCGACGGAATAGAAGATCGCGGACTTGGTCAGGCTGTGCATGGTCATGTGCAGCAGCCCCGCGAAGTTCGCCAGCGGCCCGCCCATGCCGAAGGCGAAGGTGATGATCCCCATGTGCTCGATCGATGAGTAGGCGAACAGGCGTTTGATGTCGCGCCGCCGATACAGCATGAAGGCCGCGAACAGGACCGAGACGAGGCCCATCGTCACCAGCAGCGGTCCGGGCGGGATGGCGCCCGGGTTGGCCGCCATCACCACCTTGAAGCGCAGCAAGGCATAGAGCGCCACGTTGAGCAGCAGGCCGGAGAGCACGGCGGAGATCGGTGTCGGCCCCTCGGCATGCGCGTCCGGCAGCCAGGCGTGCAGCGGCACCAGGCCGACCTTCGTGCCATAGCCGAGCAGCAGGAACACGAACGCGAGGTCTAGCAGTGCGGGGTCGAACGAGCGCGCGTGAGCGACGAGCTGCAGCCACGACATCGCGGGCAGGCCCGGCCCAACCGCGGCCTGGGCGGCGAGGTAGACGAGGATGGTGCCGAACAGCGCGAGCGCGATGCCGACGCTGGCGAGGATGAAGTATTTCCACGCCGCCTCGATCGCCTCGTGCGTGCGGTAGAGCCCGACCATCATCACCGTGGAGAGCGTCGCCAGCTCGATCGCTACCCACATCACGCCGATGTTCTGCGCGGCGAGCGCGAGGCTCATGCCGAACAGCATCACCTGATACATCGCGTGATAGAAACGCAGGTAGAACGGCGTGAGCCGCCCGGTTTCCAGCTCGTGGCGGATATAGCCGGCGCTGAACACGCTCGCGGTGAAGCCGACGAAGCAGTTGAGCACCAGGAAGACGACGTTGAGGTCGTCCACGAACAGGAATGTGCCGGGTGGCGGCCGGTGGCCGATCAGCGCCAGCGCGCATAGCAGCGCGGCGAATGAGGCGGCCACGTTGATCCGCGCCGCCAGCCGGTATGAGGGCACGAGCGTCAGCACCGCGGCCGCGAGGACGGGGATCAGCAGCACGCCCCCAAGCGCGTGGCTGGCGAGCGCGTTCATCGCCGCTCGCCGCGGAAGCGGTCCAGCGCGGCGACATCCACCGTGTCGAAGCGCTCGCGGATGCGGAAGAGGAAGACGCCGATGACGATGAAGGCGATGAGGATCGAGAAGGCGACGCTGATCTCGACCACCAGCGGCATTCCCTGCGCTCCCGCGGCTGCCAGGATCAGCCCGTTTTCCAGCGACATGAAGCCGACGACCTGGCTCACCGCGTTGCGCCGCGTGATCATCATCAAGAGGCCCAGCAGCACCACCGAAAGTGCGAAGGCGAGGTCCTCGCGCGCCAGCGTGCCGGCGGCCGCCGTCACCGGCAGCATGACGGAGATGGACAGCGCCACCAGTGCGAGCCCCAGCACCATGGTGACGCCGAGGCCGGCCACCGGCTCCACCTCGCGGTGGATACCTAGCCGCTGGATCAGGCGATGTAACGAATACGGAATTATCATGGCCTTGAACAGCAGCGCGATCGCTGCCGTGATGTAGAGATGCGGCGCGTCCTGGATCTGCGCCTGCCAGGCGACGGCCATCGCCAGCGCAACCGCGTGCAGCGCGAAGATGTTGAGCAGGCTGTAGAGACGGTCCTGGTAGAGCATCAGGAAGCTGATCAGCACCATCAGCCCGGCCAGGAAATGCGCGACCTCGAAATCGAGCCGGCCCATCACGACCCCTGGGCCACGAACAGCAGGAGGGTGGCAAGAAAGCCGAGCATCAGCGCGGCGCCGAGGAATTGCGGCACGCGGAAGACGCGCATCTTGGCGACCGCCGATTCGCTGACCGCGAGCAGCACACCGCCGGCGGCGAGCTTCGCCGCGTAGAACAGCATCCCCCAGGCATAGGCCACGAGCGCCGCGCCCGGCCGCGCCACGCCGAACGGCAGGAAGACCGTACCGATGAGAGAGACGTAGAGCAGCAGCTTGAGCATCGCGGCGAGCTCGATCATCGCCAGGTGCCGGCCGGAATATTCGAGCACCATCGCCTCGTGCACCATGGTCAGTTCGAGGTGCGTCGCCGGATTGTCCACGGGAATGCGCGCGTTCTCGGCGAGTGCCACCAGGATCAGCGCCACCAGCACCAGCGCCAGCGACACCTGCACGCCGATCGCGGGCACGCCGAGTGCCTCGACGATGGTCGAGAGCTGTGTGGCGTGCGCGCTCAGGGCGAGGGTAAACACGATCATGAGCATCGCGGGCTCGGCGACGGCGG
>JAJZUI010000192.1 GCA_021847175.1 Pseudomonadota bacterium | reverse complement strand
GCGCGAGCGGCAGGACGCGTATGCGGCGACACTGCCACCGCAGGTGATGGCGCCGCCGTTCGACGCGGCGCGGGCGATCAACGACCAGGTGGCGGCGATGTGGTGCGAGGGCGGGCCGGCGATGGCGGAGACACGCGACTTCGCGCTGGGGCTGCGCGGGCGGCTTGTGGCGTGCCGGCTGCATAAGCCGCTGTCCCGCGGGTCACGCGCAGACGGTGCGTTGCCGCTGCTGGTGTGGGCGCATGGCGGGGGTTGGGTGTTTTCCTCGATCGACACGCATGACCGGCTGGCGCGGGAACTCGCGGCGGCGGGGGACGTGGCGGTGCTGCTGGTGGACTATGCGCTGGCGCCGGAGGCGAAATTCCCCGTGGCGCTCTATGAGATCGACGCGCTGCTGCGGCGCGTGGCGGACGCGGCTGCGGGCTGGGGCGTGGACGGATCGCGGGTGATCGTGGGCGGGGATTCGGCGGGGGGGAACCTGGCGCTCGCGGCGGCGATGCTGGCGCGCGATGCCGGCGGGGCGAAGCTTTCGGGCGTGTTGGCGGCGTACCCGGTGACGGACGCGGACTTCTCATCGCCGAGCTATGTGGAGTTCGCCGAGGGGTATGGGCTGACGGCGGCCGGGATGAAGGCGTTCTGGGACTGCTATCTCGGGCACGAGGCGGACCGGTTCAATCCGCTGGCGGCACCGTTGCGCGGCGACGCGGCGGGGCTGCCGCCGGTCTATATGCCGCTCGCGGAGATCGACGTGCTGAGGAGCGAGGGCGAGCGGATGGCGGCGAAGATCCTGGCCGCCGGCGGGCGGTGCGAGGCGCCGGTGCACCGCGGGATGGCGCATGGGTTTTTGCGGCAGGCCGGCGCGGTCACGGGGGCGCGGCAGGCGATTGCCGAGGCGGGGGCCTGGTTGCGCGAGGTGGCGCCCGAGCCCGATCGCTGAGTTTCTGGATGGCCAGTGAGTGCAGTTGCGTGTCCCGGCGTCATTGAGGTCCGACAGCGCCACATTGTAAACGAGATGGTCAGAGTTACTTCGATCGGCGATGCAAGCTGCTCTCGAGTATTCTTGATCCGTGGTGCGGGCGACCGCACCACGTTCCCGCGGTCCGCGGCTACTTCGCTATTTCTGTTGCCGGCCAAGCACAACCAGCGCTGGGTTCATCGGCGGGCCAACGGGGACGTTTTCGGGTCATGGTCGCTTGCAAACCTGCGGCGGTACCCCTATGTTCGCACCCTCGGCGCTTTTCGCCTGGGTTGTTTGTTCATTCGTGCGAAGCCTCGCCGCAGATCAGCACTCCAAAAGAAAGGTAGTTTTGCCCCGCATGTCGCGGGACGCCGACGCACAGGAGTGACGTGATGTCGACAGGCATCGTGAAGTGGTTCAACGCAACAAAGGGTTATGGCTTCATCCAGCCGACCGACGGGGGGCCGGACGTGTTCGTGCACGTTTCCGCCGTCGAACGGTCCGGACTTGGGTCCCTGAAAGAAGGCCAGAAGGTCAGCTTCGAGCCGACTCGTGGCGACAAAGGCAAGATTTCTGCCGAGGACCTGAAGGCGGCCTGATCCGTGGGGGGCGCCGCCTGACGGCGACGCCCCCGTCTGCTTGCCCGCCGACTGCTCGCCGGATGATTCATTTTTGACATTTAGCGGCCGAACCGGCCGCGCCGGCCGCGGAATCCCCAGACGCGACCAACAACAGACGCGACCAGCAATCAGGGTGCCCTCTTCTGACAAAGGGTGCTCCTTGCCAACATCAGGCGATCCGGAGAATCAGGCGATCCGGAGAGCCTCTCGCTGCGCACCTCCGGTTGCGTTGCCCTGATGGGCACAACGCACAGCGAAGCAGCCGGCACCAGACCGCGCGGGATGTCCGTTCCGGGAATTGCCGGAGCGGCAATCTGGCGGCCGAGTTGGGTCGGAACCCGAACTCCCCCCCTGCCCTGCGGCGTCGGTTGCCGGTGGTGTGGTTCTGCCGTATCGCGCTCGGCGGCGTGGGCAGGCGCGTCAGCGGTTGGGGGCCGGGCAATGGCGGGGTTGTGGTTCGAGGAGTTGACGGAAGGGCGCGTGGTCGACGCGGAGTGGACGCGCACGGTGACGGAGGCGGACAATGTGCTGTTCTGCTCGATGACGATGAACGTGCAGAAGCTGCACCTCGACGCCGAGTTCGCGCGCGAGACGGAGTTCGGGCGGCCGCTGGTGAACTCGCTGTTCACGCTGGGGCTGATGATCGGGATGAGCGTGCACAACCTGACGATGGGGACGACCATCGCGAACCTGGGCATGACGGAGGTGGCGTTTCCGGCGCCGGTGTTCGCGGGCGATACGATCCGCACGACGACGACGGTGGTGGCGGCGCGGGAGAGCCGGTCGCGGCCGGATTGCGGGATCGTGACGTTCCGGCACGAGGCGTTCAACCAGGCGGGGACGATGGTCGCCACGTGTCTGCGGCAGGCGCTGATGCGTAAGCGGCCGGCTGCGTGATGGGTGCGATGAAGCTGCGGAACCCGCTGTTCGCACCGGCGGATTCAGCGCGGAAGATGGAGAAGGCGCTGGCCAGTGCCGCCGACGCGGTGATCCTGGACCTCGAGGATTCCGTCGCCGAGGGGCGGAAGGCGGAGGCGCGGGACGTGCTGCGCGGGATGCTGCCGGGCGTTGAGCGGGCCGGGGTGATTGTCCGTGTCAACCCGGTGGGGACGGCGCACCATCTCGCGGACCTCGCGGCCGTGGTGCCGGGGGCGCCGGATGCGATCATGCTGCCGAAATGCTGCGGCGGCGCTCAGCTTGCGGTGCTGGACCGGCAACTGGCGGTGCTGGAGGCGGCTTCCGGATTGCCGGAGGGGGGCATCCGCGTGCTGCCGATCGCGACGGAGACGGCGGCCTCCGTGCTGGCGCTGGGGTCGCTCGCGGGAGCGCCGCGGCTCGTGGGGCTGTGCTTCGGGGCGGAGGACCTGGCGGCGGACCTGGGCACCTCCCCTCGCCTTCCCAGCGGCCTGTATCCGGCGGCGACGGTGGCGGCGCGCGGGTTGCTGCTGCTGGCGGCGGCGGCCTGTGGGGTGCCGGCGCTGGACACGCCATGGCCGGACCCGCGCGACCCCGAGGGGTTGCGGCGCGAGGCGGAGGCGGCGGCGGCGGACGGGTTTTCGGGGAAGCTGTGCATCCATCCCGACCAGGTGGCGCCGGTCGCCGACGTGTTCACGCCGGACGCGGCGCGGCTGGAATGGGCGCGGCGCGTGGTGTCGGGGTTCGCGGCCAACCCCGGCGCGGGCGTGTTCTCGCTGGACGGGAGGATGATCGACCGGCCACATCTGCGGCTTGCCGAGAGGCTGCTCGCCCTGGAATAGTCACAGGCGGGTTGCATTCGGATACGAATGAGCGGCTTGCCGGCGACTGGCTTACCGCCATATCCCGCGAAGGTTTCATGTCGTCATCGCTTTCCCGCCGCGGGTTCGCCGTCGCCCTGCCAGCAGCGCTCGGAGCCTGCGCGGTCGGCCCTGCCTATCGCCGGCCCGGGCTGCCGGTGCCCGCCGCGTTCCGCGAGAAGGGGCCGAAGGGGGCGGTGGTATGGCCGGCCGCGGACTGGTGGCGGGGGTTCCGCTCGGCGGAGCTCGACGGGCTGATCACCACCGCCAAGGCGCACAGCTTCGACATCGCGGCGGCGGCGGCGCGGGTGATCCAGGCGGACGCGGCGCTGCGGCTCGCGGGGGCGGCGCTGCTGCCCTCGGTCTCGGCCTCCGCCAAAGACAGCTGGAGCCGGTCCTATGTGAACTCCGCGTTCGCCAAGGGGTATGTGGAGAGCCGGACGTACAGCCTGGCGCCGAGCGCGTCCTATGAGGTCGATCTCTGGGGGCGACTGCGGGCGACCAAGCAGGCGGCGCTGGCGACAGCGATCCAGAGCCGTTACGATGCGGCAACGGTGGCGCTGACCGTCGTCGCTTCGATAGCGACCACGTTCTTCCAGGCGCTGGGCTATGCCGACCGGATCGCGATCGCGCGGCAGAACCTGAAGGCGGCGGAGACGATCCTGGCGGCGATCGTGGCCGGGCAGGAGGCGGGGGTGAACTCCGCGCTCGATGTCGCGCAGCAGGAGGCGCTGGTGGCGGGCATCCGCGCCGGCATCCCGGCGCTGCAGTCGCAGCTGACGCAGACGCTGAACGGGCTCGGCGTGCTGGTGGGCGAGCCGCCGGAGATGATCGCGCTCGCGGCCACGGAGCACCTGCGCAACCTGGCGCTGCCCGAGGTGGCACCCGGCCTGCCCTCCGCGCTGCTGGCGCGGCGGCCGGACGTGGCGTCCGCCGAGGCGCAGCTTATCGCGGCGAATGCCAACCTGCGCGCGGCGCGGGCGGCGTTCTTTCCCGACGTGACGCTGACCACGACTGCCGGGTGGAGCGCGCTCGCGCTGTCCTCGCTGTTCGGGCCGGGGTCGCTGTTCGCGACGGCGGCGGCGGCGGCGGTGCAGACGGTTTTCGACAACGGCGCGATCGCGGCACAGGTGGCGCAGAACCGCGGGCGCTACGAAGAGCTTCTCGCCGACTACAAGAAGGCGGTGGTGCAGGCGTTCACGGATGTGGAGAACGCCGCCGCCGCCTACCGGCTCGCGACCGAGCAGGAGCGGCTCGAGCTTATCGCGGTGCGGACGGCGCAGACGGCGGCGGACATCGCGCAGGCGCAGTTGCTGGCGGGCACGATCAACATCGTGACCTCGCTGCAGGCGCAGCAGACGCTGTATGCGGATCTCGACACGCTGTCGCAGGTGCGGCTCGCGCGGCTGACGTCGCTGGTGGCGTTGTACAAGGCGCTGGGCGGCGGGTGGTCGGTGGCCGACGTACCGACGCCGGCGCACCCTGTGTTCCAGGGTATCCTGTGAAGGGTTCGGCATGAAGCGTCTCGGCCTTCTGGCGGCGCTGGTGATCGCGGCGGTGGTGGGGTGGCGAATCGCCTCCCAGGGGCCGGGCAAGAAAGGCCCGGCGACGCTGCCGCCGGTGCCGGTGGGCGCGGCGGCGGCGGCGCTGCGCGACGTGCCGGTGTATCTCGACGGGCTGGGCACGGTGCAGGCCTCCGAGACCGTGACCGTGACGCCCCAGGTGAGCGGCAAGCTGATCGACGTGCTGTTCCACGAAGGCCAGGACGTGACGAAGGGGCAGGTGCTGGCGAAGATCGATCCGCGAACGTACCAGGCGTCGCTCGACCAGGTGCTGGCGAAGCGAGCGCAGGACCAGGCGGCGCTGGCCAACGACGAGCTCAATGCCGCGCGCTATGAAAAGCTGGTCGGCAACTCCTACACCTCGAAGCAGCAGGCCGACACCGCGCGCGCGCAGGTGCAGCAGGACAAGGCGCTGATCGAGCAGGACGACGCGCAGATCATGACCGCGCGGACGAACCTTTCCTACACCACGATCACGGCACCGATTTCCGGCCGGCTGGGGATCCGGCAGGTGGACGCGGGCAATGTGGTGCAGACATCGACGGCGCTGGTGGTGATCACGAAGCTGCAGCCGGTCGCGGTGATCTTTTCGCTGCCGCAACAGCAGCTGCCGGAGGTGGCGTCGGCGATGGCGGCCGGGGCGGTGCCGGTGCTGGCGGAGCCGCAGGACGGGACGCAGAAGGTGCTCGACCGCGGCGTGCTCAAGGTGCTCGACAACCAGGTCGATCCCACGACCGGGACGATCAAGCTGAAGGCGGAGTTCCCCAACGCGCACCTGCTGCTTTGGCCGGGCGCATTCGTGACCGTGCGGCTGCTGGCGCGGACTGTCCGCGGTGCGGTCGTCGTTCCCTCGGTCGCGGTGCAGCAGGGGCCGAACGGGGAGTTCGTGTTCGTGGCCGAGGGCGGCAAGGCGGTGCAGCGCGCGGTCACGACCGGGCCCACGGACGGCGACCTTGTCGTGGTGACGAAGGGGCTCAAGGCCGGCGACGAGGTGGTGACGGAGGGCACCTCGCGCCTCTCCGACGGGCGCACGCTGCGCGTGCTGGCCCCGGCGAAACCTTCCGCCTGACGCGGCACGAGGCAGTGGGGCGCTGGGCGGCGTGAACATCTCAGATCTTTTCATCCGCCGCCCGATCGCGACGGGGCTGCTCGCGGTGGCGGTGCTGCTCGCGGGACTGCTGGGCTACAGTTCGCTGCCCGTCGCCGCCCTGCCGCAGGTGGACTTTCCGACGATCGTGGTGACGACCTCGCTGCCGGGAGCGAGCCCGGACACGGTGGAGAAGCTGCTGACCGCGCCGCTCGAGCGGCAGTTCGGGCAGATCCAGGGGCTGGACGTGATGACGTCCACCTCCGCCGAGACGACGAGCACGATCACGCTGCAGTTCGCGCTCTCGCGCAACATCGACAACGCGGCGCAGGACGTGCAGGCGGCGATCAACGCCGCCGGCGGCACGCTGCCGCAGGGTCTGCCCTATCCGCCGACCTATTCCAAGGTGAACCCGGCGGACGCGCCGATCCTGACCATCGCGCTCGCGTCCAGCACGTTGCCGATCCAGAACATCGCCGATGCCGCGGACACGATCCTGCAGCCGAAACTGGCGCAGATCGCGGGCGTGGGACAGGTGACGGTGCTGGGCGGCATGCGCCGGGCGGTGCGGGTGCGCGTCGATCCCGCCAGGCTCGCGAGCTACGGGCTGTCGATGGAAGACGTGCGTACCGCCATCGCCGCGGCGAACGCCAACGGGGCGAAGGGCGGGTTCGACGGGCCGCAGCAGGCGGTGGCGCTCGGGGCGAACGACCAGATGGTCACGGCCGATTCCTACAAGCACCTGGTGATCGCCTGGCGCAACGGCGCGCCGGTGAAGCTTTCCGATGTCGGCAGCGTGGTCTCCGGCCTCGAGAACGACCGCGTCGGCGCCTGGTACGACGGCAAGCCGGCGGTGGTGCTCGACATCCGCCGCCAGCCCGACGCAAACATCGTCTCCACCGTAGCCGCGGTGCGCGCGGCGCTGCCGGCGTTGCAGCGGGCGATGCCGTCGGCGATCCGGCTCGCGATCGTGGTGGACCGCACCGAGACCATCAAGGCGAGCGTGCGCGACGTGCAGGCGACGCTGCTGCTCTCGGTGGTGCTGGTGGTGCTGGTGATCTTCGCGTTCCTGGGTTCGGTGCGCGCGACCCTGGTGCCGGCGGTGGCCTTGCCACTGTCACTCGTGGCCACGTTCGGGATCATGTCGCTCTCCGGGCTCGGGCTCGACAATTTGTCCCTGATGGCGCTGACGGTCGCGACCGGGTTCGTGGTCGACGACGCGATCGTGATGATCGAGAACGTGATGCGCTACATCGAGGCCGGTGTCGCGCCATTCGAGGCGGCGCTGCGGGGCTCGAAGCAGATCGGCTTCACCATCGTGTCGCTGACGATCTCGCTGGTGGCGGTGTTCATTCCGCTGCTGTTCATGTCCGGGATCGTGGGCCGGCTGTTCAGCGCGTTTTCCATCGTGCTGTCGATCGCGGTGCTGGTCTCGGCGGTGGTGTCGCTGACGCTGACGCCCATGATGTGCGGGCAGGTGTTGCGGGCGGGACACGGGCAGGGACGCTTCGTGCGGCTGACGGAGGCGGGGTTCGGCTGGCTACTCCGGCAGTACACGAAGAGTCTGCACTGGTCGCTGCGGCACGAGCGGGCGATGCTGGTCACGGCGGTGGCGACGCTGGTCGGCACGCTGCTGCTCTACGTTGCCATTCCAAAAGGGTTCCTGCCGCTGCAGGATACCGGCGTCGTCGTCGCCACGACGCAGGGGGCGGCGGACATCTCCATCCCGCGGCTGGCGTCCCTGCAGGCGCGGGCGGCGGAAATGGCGATGCAGGACCAGGCGGTTTCCGGCGTGGTGA
>JAJZUI010000191.1 GCA_021847175.1 Pseudomonadota bacterium | reverse complement strand
GTCGATACGGGCCAGTAACAGGCCGGGTGAGGCGGTGTTGTTGTTCATTCGACGCTCCCCACGATGCCCGGCTCCCAAAAGACTCGACCGGGTTTGTTTCAGACTAGTTTGTTTCCGCCGTGTCGTTCCAGCGCGTTTTCAGCCCGCCCGCCGGATTTCCGCCCCGGCTCCGGGCGCCGTCTCCGCCGCCTCCCCGGCCGCGGCGCGCAGCCGGAAGCGCTGGATCTTGCCGGTCGCGGTCTTGGGCAGGTCGTCCACGACCTGCACCCAGCGCGGATACTTGTAAGGCGCCAGGCGGGACTTGCAGTGGCGCACCAGCGAGTCCGCGAGCGCCGGGTCGGCCGCGGCCCGCGGGTCCTTGGGCACGATCCAGGCTTCCGGCTTGATCAGCCCGTCGCCGTCCGCGCGGCCCACCACCGCGGCCTCCAGCACCTGCGGGTGCTCGATCAGCGTCGCCTCGATCTCGATCGGGGAGCACCAGATGCCGCCAACCTTCAGCATGTCGTCGCTGCGCCCGCTGTAGGTGAGCGTGCCGTCCGCGTCGGCGCGGTAGGTGTCGCCGGTGTCGAACCAGCCGTCCACCAGCGTCGGCTTGGGGTTGTGCCAGTAGCAGCGGGCGATGGAATCGCCCTGGATCAGCAGCCGCCCCGGCTCGCCCGGCGGCTGCTCCGCGCCCGCCTCGTCCACGATCTTCACCCGGTAGCCAGGCACCGGGTGGCCGGTGCTGCCCGCCACCACCTCGCCCGGCCGGTTGGAAACGTACATGTGCGCGGCCTCCGTGGAGCCGATGCCGTCCAGGATCTCGAGCCCGGTGAGCCGGTGCCAGGCGCTGTAGAGGTGCGCCGGCAGCGCCTCGCCGGCGGAGGCGCAGAGCCGCAGCGAGGAAAGATCCGGCCGGCGGCCTTCGAACTCCGCGATCTGGCGGGCGTAGAGCGTCGGCACGCCGAAGAACAGCGTGGGCCGGAACCGCTCGATGGTGGCGAAGGTGGATTCCGCCGTCGGCCGTTCCGGCGCCAGCACCGAGGTGCCGCCGACCCAGAGCGGGAAGCCCATGGCGTTGCCGAGCCCGTAGGCGAAGAACAGCTTGGCCGCGGAATAGAACACGTCGTCCTCGCGCGCGCCGAGCGTTTCCACCCCGTAGCGCCGCGCGCTGACCGCGAGGTCGCGCTGGCGATGCACGGCGCCCTTGGGCCGCCCCGTCGAGCCCGAAGTGTAGAGCCAGAAGCAGTCGTCGAGCGGGCCGGTCGGCGCCGGGTCCAGCACCGGCGAGGCCCCCTCCATCAGCGCCGCGAGTTGCCCGGTGGTGAGCGAGAGCGGTGGGCGCGCCTCGGCGACGGCGGGTTCCAGCTCGGCCGCCAGTTCCTCCGACCAGACCACCAGCGCGGCCTCCGAATCGGCGATCATGTAACGATAATCCGCAGACCGCAGCAGCGTGTTCAGCGGCACGGCCACCATGCCGGCCTTGATCGCGCCCCAGAACAGATAGAAGAACTCCGGCCGGTCCAGCACCGCCATCAGCACCCGCCCGCCCGGGGCCACGCCCAGCGCCTTGAGCGCGTTGCCGCAGCGCGCGACCCGCTCGGCGAGCATCGCGTAGGTGACGTCCCCGCCGGCGGTGCGGATCGCGGCCTTGGCGCCGCGTCCCTCGGCGAGATGCCGGTCGACGAAGGCCGTGGCGGCGTTGAAGCGCGGCGCGAAGACGAGGCGGCCCGCCCCCCCGTCAGCCTCGATCGATACGGTATGGTCCTGCATCAGAACCTCCTTGGTCCGGATAGGCTGGGCATCGCGGCAAAACGGTGCTTGAATACGCTAGAAGCGGTTGGCGCCCGGCCGGGCGCGCGACCGGCTCACGGACAGCTTTCCGGAACACAGTGGGCGAACAGACATGGCCAGGACAGCACGACAGCGCGGCGCCACCGAGGCGCGCATCCGCCCGGCGACGTCGTCGGACCTCGCCGAGGTCATCGCGCTCGACGCCGAGACCACCGGGCTCGCCAAGCCCGAGTACTGGCGCGAAATGTTCCGCCGCTGCGCCGCGGACGGGTTCTTCCTGCTCGCGGTCGCCGAGGGCCAGGTGGAGGGCTTCATCGTCGGTGAGGTGCGCGCCTGGGAGTTCGGCTCGCCGCCCTGCGGCTGGGTGTTCGCGGTGCAGGTGCGGCCGGGCACCAGGCTCGGCGGGCTCGGCTCGCGCCTGTTCGCGGCGCTGTGCGAGGCGTTCCGCGCGGCCGGCGTCGACCGCGTGCGGACCATGCTGGCGCGCGATGACACCGTGATCCACGCCTTCTTCCGCAGCCAGGGCATGGTGGCGGGGCCGTTCATCCAGCTCGAAACCCGGCTGGACTGAAAGGGAGCGCGCGCCATGCGACTGCAGAAAGCCACCGCCTTCGCGCTTTACGCGGTGCTCGAACTCGCCGCCCAGCCCGAGCGGCAGATGACGGCGGTCGAGATCGCCGACAAGTACGGCATCTCCGCGCACCATCTCGCGAAGGTGCTGCGCGACCTCGGTCGCGTCGGGCTCGTGGCGGCGGTGCGCGGCGTGGGCGGCGGATATCGTTTCGCCGGCAACGCGAAACGGCTGACGCTGATGGACGTGGTGCGCCTGTTCGAGGACACCGGCGCGGACGCCGAGCTTTCGCCGGCCGAGGCGCGCCAGGACATCGCCCAGGGCCTGCGCTTCGTGCTGCGCGAGATCGATGACCAGACGGCGGCGACACTGCGCTCCATCAGCCTCGCGACCATGCTGAAGCTGGTCGGGCGCAAGCCATGGGCGGCGCAGGGCCGCGCGCCGGCACCAGGCGGGCGCCGCTCCGCCGCGTGAGGGCGCCTCAGCGCGCGGAGGCCGGGTTCGCACGCCCGCCGCCCCCGCGCACCGGCACCGCCGGCAGCGCGACCCGTTGCTTGTATCCGGCGCGCGTGATCAGCACCGCCTTGATCGCAGCACCGCCGAGGAAGGCGAGCGCGCCCCCCGCCATCGCCAACGCCGGCACGGAAAGTGCCGCCGCCAGCACCAGCAGCGCCAGGCTCGCCCATTGCGCCGCGCGCGCCAGCCGCGCCGGCCGCTCCTCGAAGGCCGCAAGCGCCGCCTGGGTGCGCTTTTCCTCCGCCAGCGCCCCGCGATAGACGCCCCACGCGATCTCCCGTGCGAAACCCGCGGCGAGTGCCAGCAGCACGACAAATGGTTCCGTCCCTGGAACGCATAGCGCCAGCCCCGTTCCCTCCGCGAGCCCGGCGGCGAGAATCAGGGGCACCAGTTCGTTCTTCCGCCACGCCGGGATGGCGCGCGCCGCGTGCAGGATGCCGGCCTGGCAGGAGAGGAACGCCACGGCCGCCACCGCCGCCGCCAGCGCGAGCCACGCCTCGCCGAGCGCCAACGCCAGGATCCCCAGCGGAAACAGCAGCAGCGCCATGATGCCCTCGCGCGTCATCCACGAGGTGCGGGGGTGGAAGAACACGTTGATCGCCCGCCAGGGCCGCCCGATCTCCAGCCACACCAGGCCGAGCCCTGCGCCGGTCAGCACCAGGCCAAGCACGAGCGCCGCCCGGAACGTTCCGCCCATGAACGCCTCTGCCGCCGCCACCACGGCGAGCCCGGTGCCGGTGCCGCCGCCGATGAAATTGCCGGCCGCGCGCAAATCCCAGTTGTTCTGCCGTCGCCCGCCGCGCGCGCCGCTCATGGCGCCCCCTCCCGGTCCCAGAGATAGTAGAAGCCTGGACCCGTCCCCTCCTCCTCGTGCAGGCGGAACCAGCGGTTCTCCGCGAGCAGCCTGGCGATCGGGCCTTCGGGATCGTCACGGTCCCCGAACGACAACGCGCCGGAGATGCAGGCATTGGCGCACAGCGGCGTCGCCTCCGCGTCGCGCCCCGGCACCAGGCCGCGCGCCACCCCGGCGTCGATGCGCGCGGCGCAGAAATCGCACTTGGTGGCGACACCCTCGGGCCGCGTGCCGCGCGCCGCCTCCGACGCGATGGGCCGGTCGCCGAACGCATACGCCTCCGCCCCGGTCAGCGCCCGCGCCTCGTAGGGGCAGGCCATGATGCAGTAGCTGCAGCCGATGCAGAGGCTCTCGTCGATGGTGACGATCCCGTCCGCGCGCTTGCGCGTCGCGGTGGTCGGGCAGACCTCGAGGCACGGCGGCTCGTCGCAATGCTGGCAACCGATGGGCAGGAACACGCGCTGCACGTCGGGATAGGTGCCGCGCTCGATGTCCAGCACGCGCCGCCACTGCACGCCGGGCGGCGTCGCATTGCCCTCCTTGCACGCCGCGGTGCAGGTCTGGCAGCCGACGCAGCGGCGCAGGTCCGCGACCATGGCGTAGCGTGTCATGCCGCGTGCTCCCGCGGCGCGGCGCACTTCGCGACCGCGACCCGCACCACGTCCGCGCCGGAGCCGGTGGCGTCCGTGAGGTCGAGCGAGAGCGGAACGATCGTGTTGAGCGAGGGCCACGCGAGATCCTTGGCGACCGGCGTCTTCCAGTGCTCGAACTGCCCGGGGATCACCACCGTGTCCGGCCGGCAGCCCTGCACCAGCGCCGCCCGCCCGCGCGTGACGCCGGCGGTCGAGCGCACCTCCACCCAGTCGCCCTCGACGATGCCGAGCCCGCGCGCGGTATCGGCGTTCATCACCACCGAGCCCAGGCCGCGATTGTTGCGCCCCACCTCCGCCATCAGCGGGATGCCGGCGTTGTTGCCGGTGGTGTAGGCCATGGTCTTGGTGGTGATGCCCCAGAGCGGATACTCGGCGGGGTCGGCACCTGCCGCGCGCACCGCCCTCTCCCAGCGCTGCGGCACGTCGTGCCAGACGGGAATGGGCATGTATTCCGCGAGCTGCTCGTCCCACCAATGGATGTTCTGCTCGTGCAGGCGCCGGCCGAGCTCGTGGCCCACGCGCAACAGCCGCTCCTGGTATGGCAGCTCGTAGCGCAGGCCGAGCCGCGCCATGGTGGGCGTGAGGTACCAGTCCTCGCGCCGGAACGGCACCACGTAGTGCCCATGCTCGCGGAACCAGGCGAGGTCGTGCGTCTGCGCACCACCGCTCAGCGCCGTGCTCGCGGCCTTGCACACCGCGTCCCAGATCGTTTCGGTGTCGTGCGCGCGATCCACCGGCAACGAGAAGTCGAACCCATCGCCCGCGAGCGGCGCGCCGGCGGCGCCGCGGTTGAGCGCCGCGTTGTAGCGCTCGATCAGCCCGGCGCGGCGCGCAAGCTCGGTCGCGATCCAGGTGAAGTCGCGCGCCTCGCCCTGGGGTTCCACCGCCGGGGCGCGCAGCGCGAATCCCTGGTGGTCCCAGTGCTGCTCGACATATTTCGTGCCGCCGACGCGGATGAGCTGCGTACTCTCGAGGTCCGTCGCGTCCGGCAGCAGGATGTCCGCCATGTGGTTCGTCTCGTCCATCGTGTAGGCGAAGGCGACGATGAACTTCATCCGTGCCATGGTCGCGACGATCCGCTTCGTGTCCCAGAAGGAGATCGCGGGATTGGTACGGAAGGCGAACCAGATTTCCGGCGCCGGCGGTTCCGGCCATTCCTTCGGCGCATCGGTCGCGAACATCCAGGCGAGGTGCGTGGGCCCGAGCGCCTGCGCCCAGGGCGAGTTGCCGACGATGGGCACCAGCGAGCGGTGCGCGTTGCGCCCGGTGGGCCGCGCCGCCCAGTCGCCGCTTTTCGTCGCATTGAAATGCGCGGCCATGAACCCGTCCTCGCCGGGGGTCACGCTCTTCAGCCGGTTCTCGTGCGGCTTGTTGAGCCGGATCGTGGTGCCGAGCGTGCCGCCGGGAACCTCCAGTGCCCCCACCAGCACCGCGAGCATGGTGCGCGCCCAGCAGCACTCATAGGCACCCCAGCCATTGTTCACGGTCTTTCCCAGCGTCACCGCGACGGGACGGAACGGCAGCGTCTCGCCATCCACGACCACGGTCTCGCCGACGCAGGCGTTGTCCAGGTACTCGTTGGCGACGCGACGGATGGTGGCGGGCGAAATGTCGCAGATGGCGCCTACCCATTCCGGCGAGTAGCCTTTAAGCGTGTCCGCCATCACGGCGAACGCGGTGCGCGCCTTCGCCTCGCGCCAGGGCGTGACCTCGCCATCCGGCCCATGCGTGGCGGCATGCGCGACCACGAAATCGCCCTCCAGCGCGGGCACGGCGCCCGGCGTGTCGTGCGGCACGGCGCGGCCGTGCACGGTGTCGAACACCAGCGGCTTGCCGCTCGCGGGCTCGCGCAGATAGTAGCCGTCGGGGCCCACGAGATAGGGCGAGGCGGTGCGGTCGCGCAGGAACACGAGGTCCAGCCGCTCGCGCGCCACCTCGTGCAGCAGCACGTGCACGAGGGAGAGCAGGAAGGCGGCATCCGTCTTCGGGCGGATCGGCACCCACTCGGCGGAGCAGGCGCCGGTGGGCGAGAGATGCGGCTCCACCTGCACGCGCTTGATACCGCGCAGCCGCGCGTCCGCATGCCGGCGCACGGCGCAGACGCCGCCCGAGACTTCCGCGTTGTTGCCGCAGGAAATCAGGTAGCGCGTGTTGACGGTGTCGCCGGTGACGGTGAAGGCGCGGTGCCAGAACTCGCCGTAGAGATGCTCGGAATGCACGCATTTCACGCCCTGGCCGGAGCCGAAGCTGTAGTCGATCTGCCCCCAGGCGGAGAGAAAGGCGGGGAACGTGCCCATGTAGCTCTGCGGCGTGCCGCCATGGCCGAACGTGGCGGCGACGCGCGGCAGCCCGGCCTCGTCGAGCAGCCCGCGGGCGCGGATGTCGCGCAGACGTTCCGCTATGGCATCGAGTGCCTCGTCCCAGGAGATCGGCACGAAGCCCGGGTCCTCGTCGCGGCCCTTGCGCGGATTGGTGCGCTTCATCGGCGAAAGCACGCGATGCGGGTTGTAGGTCTTCTGGATCAGCCCGAACGCCTTGACGCAGACGCGCCCGAGCCCGGGGTGCACCGCCGCCGCGCTCACGTCCGGCTCGATGCGCGTGGCCACGCCGTTCTCCACAGAGACGCGCATCAGGTCGGGGCCCGCCACGCAGTTGTAGCAGAAGCTCGGGACCGACCTGGTGGCGGCGGCATCCATGGCGCGCCTCAGCCCTTCGCCCGCAGGTCGCGCACCCGCGCCGCCTTGCCCACCGAGCGCGGTAGCGAGCCAGGCGCCTGCGTCTCGACGGAAACCGTGACGCCGACGAGGGATTTCACCTGGTGCGTCACCCGCCGCGCAAGGTCCGGCCAGGCGGCGGCGGCGAGCGCGGGGTCGGGTTCGAGCTGCACCGTCAGCGTTTCCAGCGCCCCCTTGCGCTCGCGCACGAGGAGGTAGTTGGCACTGGCACCCGCGACCGTCGTCAGCGCCGCCTCGATCTGCGACGGATAGACGTTGACGCCGCGGATGATCATCATGTCGTCGTCGCGCCCGGCGATGCGCATGATGCGCACGTGGCTGCGCCCGCAGGCGCAGCGCCCGGTCTCCAGCCGCGTGATGTCGCGCGTGCGGTAGCGGATCAGGGGCAGTGCCTCCTTGGTCAGCGTGGTGATGACCAGCTCGCCCTCCGCGCCCGTGGGCAGCACCGCGCCGGTTTCGGGGTCGATCACTTCGAACAAGAAATGATCCTCCCAGCCGTGCAGCCCCTGCCTCGCCTCGCACTCCACGGCGACGCCCGGACCCATGATTTCCGAAAGCCCGTAGACGTCGTGGGCGCGGATGCCGAGCCGGCGCTCCAGCTCCGCCCGCATGCCCTCCGACCACGGCTCCGCGCCGAACAGGCCGAGCCGCAGCCTGCCGCTGCGCAGATCGACGCCGTCGCGCTCCGCCACTTCCGCGATG
>JAJZUI010000190.1 GCA_021847175.1 Pseudomonadota bacterium | reverse complement strand
GGCCGGCGACCGGGCGGAGAATTTCTACCTCTGGGGCGCGATGGGCGGGGCCACGATGATCGGGCTCGGGCTCGCACTGGCGCAGCCATCGCGACGGGTGCTGGTGGCGACCGGCGACGGCGAGGCGCTGATGGGGATGGGCGCGCTGGCGACCATCGCCGCTTCCGGCGCACCGAACCTGGCGATCGCGGTGCTGGACAACCGGCGCTTCGGCGAGACCGGCGGGCAGGCGAGCCATACCGGGCGCGGCACGGATCTCTGCGCGGTGGCCGCGGGCTGCGGCTGGCAGGCGACGGCGCGGGCGCGGACGATGGCGGAGGTGGCGGCGCTGCGGCCGCGGCTGCGCGCGGAGGCGCTGTTCGCGGTGATTGAGATCTCGCCCGAGGAGGTGGAGCGCTTCCTGCCGCCGCGCGACGGCACCTGGCTCGCACGACGGTTCCGCGCGGCGCTGGGTATCGCGCCGGATTAGCGGCGGCCTAGTTCCACTCCTGCGGCAGCAGGTGGCGCAGCGCCGGCACCCGCTCCTCGCAATGATGGCTGCCCGAGGCAATGCACGTCTGCAGCATGCGGGCGGCGACGAGCTCGCGCGCAATCCAGACGCCGGCGACGATCAGGCACAGCAGCAGGGCGATGGCCGCGAGGCCCGCGGTCTGGCGGTCCGCGGTGGCCTGGATGTCATCAGTCGTTACAATTCGAAATACCATCCGCCCGCTCCCTGACATGGTTTTAATAGCGATCTTAGTCGCTCCTGTCTGCGGATAACTCGCGGGCGGGAGCGCGGGACGTCTCGCGGCATGACTGGCCGCGTCAAAATGACGCTGGCGCGGCTTGTAGGTTTCGAGGAAGATGCGACGTTGCGGTGCAGCAATCGGAAGGATGGCTGGGATGGCGCGCGGGCCGGTGGCTGCGTTGGTTTCGACTTTTCTGCTTCTCTTTCCCGCCTGCGCCATGGCGCAGGGCGTGGTGCCCATCACCGCCACGACGGTGAGCGTGGGGCCGCTGCCGATCGAGCTTTCCAATATCGGCACGGTGCAGGCCTGGCAGTCGGTGGTGGTGCGCACGCGCGTGAACGGCACGCTGGAGCGCGTGTTCTTCCACGAGGGCCAAGAGGTGAAGCCGGGCGACAAGCTCGCCGAGATCGACCCACGGCCGTACCAGGCGGCGCTGGACGCGGCGAAGGCCAAGAAGGCGCAGGACGAGGCGGTGCTGGCCAACGCCATCCGCGACCTCGCGCGCTATGCCTCGCTCGCACAGCAGAACTTCGCCTCGCGCCAGCAGCTCGACACGCAGCAGGCGCTGGTGGCGCAGACGCGCGCCGCGCTCGAAGGCGACGACGCGGCGATCTATGCCGCCCGGATCAACCTCGGCTACACGATGATCACGGCGCCGATCCCCGGACGCATGGGCCTGCGCATCGTCGATCCCGGCAACGTGGTGCAGACGACTGACGCCAACGGCATCGTCACCATCGCGCAGGACCACCCGATCGCGGTGATCTTCGCGCTGCCGCAGCAGGATATCCCGCAGATCCACGCCGCGATGACCCAGAGCGCGAAGACGGGCGGGCGGCCGGAGGTGGACGTCTATTCCAGCGACGACAAGACGCTGCTGGCGCGCGGGAAGCTGCTCACGATCAACAACGCGATCGATCCCGCCACCGGCACGATCAAGCTCAAGGCCGAGTTCGCCAACACGGACAACGCGCTGACGCCGGGGCAGTTCGTGCAGGCGCGGCTGATCACCAAGGTGGTGCCGGACGCGCTTACCGTGCCCTCCGCCGCGGTGCAGCGCGGGGTGGACAGCCTGTTCGTCTATCGCGTGGCGCCGAACGACACGGCGCAGGCGGTCAACGTGAAGGTGGGGCAGGACAACGGGCAGGTGGCAGAGATCCTCTCGGGGCTCGCAAAGGGCGACCGCGTGGTGGTGAACGGGCAGTCGCGGCTGGCGCCGGGCACCAAGGTCAAGGTGATCATGGCCAAAGCGGGCAGCTGAGCCGCCGATGAGCATCTCCTCGCCGTTCATCCGCCGGCCGGTTGGCACCTCGCTGATCATGGCAGCGATCGTGCTGGTGGGCATCGCCGCCTATCCGCTGCTACCGGTGGCGCCGCTGCCGCGCGTCGATTTCCCTACCATCAACATCAACGCGAGTTTTCCCGGCGCCAGTCCGCAGACCATGGCGGCGACGGTGGCGCAGCCGCTGGAGACGCAGCTGGCCCAGATTCCGGGCGTGTCGCAGCTCACTTCGGTCTCCGTGCTCGGACAGAGCCAGATCACGGTGCAGTTCGACCTCAGCCGCAACATCGACGGGGCGGCGGTGGACGTGCAGTCGGCAATCAACGCCGCCGCGGGGCAGTTGCCCAAGGCGATGCCCAGTCCGCCGCGCTACTACAAGGTCAACCCGTCCGACAGCCCGATCATGATCCTCGCGGTGCAGTCGAGCGTGCTGCCGCTGATCCAGGTCGATGACTACGCCGAGAACATCCTGGCGCAGCAGATCTCGCAGATCCCGGGGGTGGCGCAGATCTTCATCGGCGGGCAGCAGAAGCGGGCGGTGCGCATCCAGGTCGATCCCGCGAAGCTCGCGGCGATGGGACTCACGCTCGAGGATGTGCGCAACAGCCTGGTGAGCGCGACGACGGACAGCCCCAAGGGCACGCTCGATGGCGCGGTGCGGACCTTCACGATCTACGCCAATGACCAGCTCACCACAGCATCGCAGTACCGGAACCTGGTGATCGCCTACCACAACGGCGCGCCGGTGCGGGTGAAGGATATCGGGCGGGCGATCAATGCCGCGGAGAACGTGCACCTCGCCGCCTATCAGAACGGGCACCGCGGCGTGCTGCTCGTTATCTTCAAGCAGCCGGGAGCCAACATCCTCGACACGGTGGACGCGATCAAGGCACGGCTGCCACGCCTCGTTGCCGCGATCCCGCCGAGCGTGCATGTGCTGACGCTGCTCGACCGCACGCAGACGATCCGCGCCTCGGTCAGCGACGTGCAGTTGACGCTGCTGATCTCCGTCTCCCTCGTGGTGATGGTGATCTTCCTGTTCCTGCGCAATGTCTGGGCGACGGTGATCCCCGCGGTGACGCTGCCGGTGGCGCTCATCGGTACGTTCGCGATGATGTATCTGTTCGATTTCAGCCTGGACAACATCTCGCTTATGGCGCTCACCATCGCGGTGGGATTCGTCATCGACGACGCCATCGTGATGCTGGAGAACGTCTACCGGCACGTCGAGGAAGGGATGAGTCCGTTCGAGGCCGCGATCAAGGGCGCGGGGGAGATCGGGTTCACCATCGTCTCCATCTCCGCGTCGCTGATCGCGGTGTTCATCCCGCTGCTGCTGATGGGCGGCATTGTGGGGCGGCTGTTCCGCGAGTTCGCAATCACGGTTTCCATCGCCGTCGTGGTCTCGGCGATCGTGTCGCTGACGCTGACGCCCATGATGTGCTCGCGCTTCCTCGCGCACGACAGCGGCAGGCATGGCGTGTTCTACCGCGCGATCGAGGGTTTCTTCGACGCGATGCTGGGGTTCTACCGGCGGACGCTCTCGGTCGCGCTGCGCTTCCGGTTCGTCACGCTGATGGTGTTCTTCGCCACCGTTGCGCTCACCGCTTATCTCTACATCATCATCCCCAAGGGGTTCTTTCCGCAGCAGGATAATGGGCTGATCCTCGGCGTCTCACAGGGGGCGCAGGACGTCTCGTTCAAGCAGATGCAGAAGCTGACGCTCGAGCTCGGCAAGGTCATCATGAGCGACCCGGCCGTCGCCGACTACTCGACGACGATCGGCTCCGGGATTGGGGGGCAGACGGAGAACAACGGGCGCTTCTTCATCGGGCTCAAGCCGTTCGGCGAGCGCAACGTCACCGCGCAGCAGGTGATCGCGCGGCTCAGGCCTAAGCTTGCAAAGGTGGTCGGCGCACAGCTGTTCCTCAACGCCGCGCAGGACATCCGCGTGGGTGGGCGGCTGTCCAAGACGGAGTACCAGTACACGCTGCAGGACGCGAACGCGCAGGAGCTGTATGCCTGGGCGCCAAAGGTGCTGGCGCGGCTGCGGCAATTGCCGGAGCTGCGCGACGTCGCGACCGACCAGCAGACCGGTGGAACCGCGCTCGACGTCACCATCAACCGCGACGCGGCGGCGCGCTACGGGATCAACCCGGTCGAGATCGACAACACGCTCTACGACGCGTTCGGGCAGAACCAGATCACGCAGTACTTCACGCAGGTGAACTCCTACCACCTGATCCTGGAGGTGCTGCCGAAGCTGCAGGACAGGGTCTCGACGCTCTCGCACCTCTATGTGCACGGCAGCGGCGGCCAGATGGTGCCGCTTTCCGCGGTGGTGACGGTGAACGCGAACAAGACCGCGCCGCTGTCGATAAGCCACCAGAGTCAGTTCCCCGCGGTGACGATCTCCTTCAACCTGGCGAGCAACGCGGCACTCGGGCAGGCGGTGGCGGCGGTGCAGAAGGCGATGCTGGAGATGCAGACGCCGATCACGCTGCAGGGGAGCTTCCAGGGCACGGCGCAGGCCTTCCAGGCCTCGCTCTCGACCGAGCCCTACCTGATCGCGGCGGCGCTGTTCGCCGTCTACATCATCCTCGGCGTTCTCTATGAGAGCTACATCCTGCCGCTGACGATTCTCTCGACGCTGCCCTCGGCGGGCGTAGGCGCGCTGCTGATGCTGATCCTGGTGCACACGGACCTCACCGTGATCGCGCTGATCGGCATCATCCTGCTCATCGGCATCGTGAAGAAGAACGGCATCATGATGGTGGATTTCGCCATCACCGCGGAGCGGCGCGACGGGCTGGCGCCGCAGGAGGCGATCTTCCAGGCCTGCATGCTCCGTTTCCGGCCGATCATGATGACGACGATGGCGGCGATCTTCTCCGGCCTGCCGCTGATGCTGAACCATGGCGCGGGGTCGGAACTGCGCCGGCCGCTCGGCTACGCGATGGTGGGCGGGCTGATCCTCAGCCAGGCGCTGACGCTGTACACGACGCCGGTGATCTACCTGTACCTGGAACGGTTCCAGCGCTGGATTTCGCCGCACCGCTCGCCGCGGCTGCCAATGCTCGCGGGGAAGATGACCGACGAGATCGAGGGGGCAGACTGAGCTAGGCGGGCTCGTCCGCCACGGTGTTGGCGAGCGTCCCGATCCCGGGGACCTCGACCTCGACCAAGTCGCCAGGGACAAGCCAGGCGGGCGGGTCGCGGTGGACGCCGGCGCCGGTCGGCGTGCCGGTGGCGATGACGTCGCCGGGAACCAGTGTGGCGAAGGTGCTGAGGTAGGCGATCAGGAAGTCGAAGGGGAAGATCAGGCGCGACGTGCTGTCGTGCTGGCGGATCTCGCCGTTGACGCGGGTGGTGAGCTCCAGCGGCCGGCGTGGATCGGTTTCGTCGGCAGTGACCATCCAGGGGCCGAGGCTGCCGGAGCGGTCGAAATTCTTGCCCTGGGTGACGTTGAACTTGCCGTGCCGCAGCCAGTCGCGGACCGAACCCTCGTTGCAGAGGGTGAGGCCGGCGATGTGCTCGAAGGCGCGCTCGCGTGGGATGTGGCGGCCCTGCTTGCCGATGACGATGGCTATTTCGCCCTCGTAATCGAATTGGGTGGAGACGCGGGGGCGCTCGACCGGCGTGTTGTGGCCGACGACGCTGCGGGGGTTGCGGCAGAAAAGAGAGGGGTATTTCGGGACTGCCGACTGGTCGCGGTATTCCTCGTTGCGCTCGGCGTAGTTGACGCCGATGCACCAGAGTTTCTCGCCGAGCACCGGGGGGAGCCAGATGACCCGGGCGGAATCGACATCCGGGGTTTCGCTGGCATGGGCGCGCGCGGCGGCAAGCCCGTCGCCCGCGATCAGGGCGAGCATGGACAGGAAGCCGGTGCGGCGACGGAGGTCGACGATTCCGCGATCCGTGACGATACCGAACGATGGCGCGCCGTCGTGCGTGTAGCTCGCCAGCCGCATCGCCCCTCCTACTGCGCCATCGCGCTGGCCTCGCTGCGCGTGGCGCCGACGCGCGCCGCGAGCGAGGCGGCCATGAAGTCGTCGAGATCGCCGTCGAGAACGGCCTGCGGGTTACCTTTCTCGAAGTTGGTGCGCAGGTCCTTCACCAGCTGGTAGGGCGAGAGGACGTAGCTGCGGATCTGGTGGCCCCAACCGATATCGGTCTTTGCCGCCTCGGTTGCGCTGGCCGCGGCCTCGCGCTTCTGCAGTTCCTGCTCGTAGAGGCGCGCACGCAGCATCTCCATCGCGGTCGCGCGGTTGCGGTGCTGGCTGCGATCGGTCTGGCAGGCGACGACGATGCCGGTCGGGATATGCGTGATGCGGATCGCGCTCTCGGTCTTGTTGACGTGCTGGCCGCCGGCGCCGGAGGCGCGGAACGTGTCGACCTTGAGGTCGCTATCGTTGATCGCGATCTCGATCGTATCGTCGACCACGGGGTAGACCCAGACGCTGGCGAAGCTGGTCTGGCGGCGGGCGGCGGCGTCAAAGGGCGAGTTGCGCACGAGGCGGTGCACGCCCGCCTCGGTCTTCAGCCAGCCATAGGCGGAATCGCCCGAGATGCGCAGTGTCGCGGACTTGATGCCCGCCTGCACGCCCTCGCTCATTTCCATGACCTCGACCTTGTAGCCGTGCTGCTCGGCCCAGCGCGTGTACATGCGCATCAGCATCTCGGCCCAGTCCTGGGCCTCCGTGCCGCCGGCGCCGGCGTTGATCTCGACGTAGCAGTCGCGGCCGTCGGCCTCGCCGGAAAGCAGGCTCTCGGTCTCGCGGCGGGCGGCCTCGGCGGCGGTGGCGCGCAGCGAGTTGGTGGCCTCCGCGGCCATCCCGGTGTCGCCGTCGGCCTCGGCCAGCTCGATGAGTTCGCGCGCGTCGGCGAGTTCACGTTCGATGCGCTGGACGGCCTCGGTCTGGGTCGCGAGCCTGGTGCGCTCGCGCATCAGTTTCTGGGCGCGGGCGGCGTCGTTCCAGAGCGCGGGGTTTTCCGCCTCGGCGTTCAGTTCCGCGAGGCGGCGGAGGGCGGCATCCCAGTCAAAGATGCCTCCTCAGCAGTGCCAGCGACTGCTCGACGGAGGTGGCAAGCTGATCGGATTCAGTCGACATGCTGGGTCAATAGAGTCCGCCGAGCGACTTGTCCACGGCGCTCGGCTGGGCGGTGGGATTGGCCGGGTTGGTCGCCGCGGTGTCGTTCGCGGCCGTGCCGCCGCTGTCGAGCGGGCCCGAGGCGCCGGGCACCTGGCCGGTCTTGAAGGCGTCGAGCGCCGGGCCGAAGCGGGTCTGCCAGGTCGCGACCTTGACGCCCGGCGGCGGCGTGAAGGTGAGCGTGGGCCGCGTCGCCAGCGCGCCATGCATGAACTGGCGCCAGATCGGCAGGGCGGCGAGCGCGCCCTGCTCGCCGTAGCCGAGGCTGCGCGGCTGGTCGAAGCCGATCCAGACCACGGTCACGAGGTCCTGCGAGAAGCCGGAGAACCAGGCGTCCACGAAGTTGTTGGTGGTTCCCGTCTTGCCGGCGAGCATGGTTTTGAATTGCGGCTGGGTGCCGGCGCCGGTGCCGTTGATGACGACGCCGTGCATCATCATCACCACCTGGAAGGTGCTCTGAGCGTCGGCGATGCGCGGGCGGTGGTCGACGATGGTGGGTGGTTGCGTGGGGTCGGTGCAGCCCTGGCACGAAAGACCGGGGGCGCGGTAGATCACCTTGCCGTTGCGGTTGCGCACGCTGTCGATGAAGTGCGGCGTCACCTTGATGCCGAGCGTGTCGAGCGAGGCGTAGGCGCCGGCCTCG
>JAJZUI010000189.1 GCA_021847175.1 Pseudomonadota bacterium | reverse complement strand
GCTCGCCGTGCCCAAGGCCTATATCGCGCTCGTTGCCGGCCATGCGCCGGACGCGGCGACGGCCGCCTCCATCTTCGAGCACTGCCACGCCCGTCTCGCGCCCTACAAGCGCGTCCGCCGGATCGAGTTCTTCGCGCTCCCGAAGACCATCTCGGGCAAGATCCGCCGTGTCGAGCTGCGCCAGCGTGAAGAGGCATTGGCCAGAAACGGCGAGACGGCGCCGGGCGAATTCCGCGAAGGGACATGAGAGAGGAATGACGGCAAATACAGATTACGGGCTCGACTTCGCCCTCGGCGAGGAGATCGACATGCTGCGCGATACGGTCCGGCGCTTCGCCGGGGCCGAGATCGCGCCGCGCGCCGCCGCGATCGACCGCGACAACGACTTCCCCGCTGATCTCTGGCGCAAGATGGGCGAGCTTGGCGTGCTCGGCCTCACCGTGGAGGAGGAGTTCGGCGGCGCCGGCATGACCTATCTCGCTCATTGCGTCGCGATGGAGGAGATCAGCCGTGCCTCCGCCTCCGTGGGGCTCTCGTATGGCGCGCACTCCAATCTCTGCGTCAACCAGATCCGCCGCAACGGTACTCCGGCGCAGAAGCGCCACTATCTGCCGAAGCTGATCTCCGGCGAGCATGTCGGCGCGCTGGCCATGAGCGAGCCTGGCGCGGGCTCGGACGTCGTCTCAATGCGCCTGCGCGCCGCATCCCGCGACGGTGGCTACGTGCTCGACGGCACCAAGATGTGGATCACCAACGGGCCGGAGGCGGACGTGCTCGTGGTCTACGCCAAGACCGACCCGGAGGCCGGTAAGCGCGGCATCACCGCCTTTCTCGTCGAGAAAGGGATGCAGGGTTTCTCCTGCGCGCAGAAGCTCGACAAGCTCGGCATGCGCGGCTCCAACACCGGGGAGCTTGTGTTCGACAATTGTTTCGTCCCGGCGACGAACGTGCTCGGCGCGGTCGGCGGCGGAGTCAACGTGCTGATGAGCGGGCTGGACTACGAGCGCGCCGTTCTTGCCGCCGGCCCGCTCGGGATCATGCAGGCATGCCTCGACGCGGTGCTGCCCTACGTCCACGAACGCCAGCAGTTCGGCCAGCCTATCGGCGAATTCCAGCTCATGCAGGCCAAGATTGCCGATATGTACACGACGATGAACGCCGCCAAATCCTATGTCTACGCCGTCGCCCAGGCCTGCGACCGCGGCCGGACCACGCGCAAGGATGCGGCCGGCGCGATCCTCTACGCGGCGGAGAAAGCCACCTGGATGGCGCTGGAGGCGATCCAGTGCCTCGGTGGCAACGGCTACATCAACGACTACCCGACAGGCCGCCTACTGCGTGACGCCAAGCTTTACGAGATCGGCGCGGGAACCTCGGAGATCCGCCGCATGCTGATCGGCCGCGAGCTTTTCGCCGAGACCGTGTGATGGCGTTCCGCTCTGCCATCGATCCGCGTTCGGAAGCGTTCCGCAGCAACGCCGCCGCGATGGCCGCACTCGTCGCGGACCTGCGTGCCGCCGTCGCGAGTGCGGCGGAGGGCGGCGGCAAGGCGGCCCGCGCACGCCACCTTTCCCGCGGCAAAATGCTGCCGCGCGAACGCGTCGCCAACCTGCTCGATCCCGGCACGCCCTTCCTGGAGCTTTCGCAACTCGCCGCACACGGCATGTACGGGGGCGAGGTGCCGGCGGCAGGCATCCTCACGGGCATCGGCCGCGTCGCCGGGCGCCTCTGCGTCGTCGTCTGCAACGACGCGACCGTGAAGGGCGGCACCTACTATCCCATGACGGTGAAGAAGCATCTGCGCGCTCAGGAGATCGCGCGGGAGAACCGCCTGCCGTGCATTTATCTCGTCGATTCCGGCGGAGCAAACCTGCCGAACCAGGACGAGGTATTCCCGGACCGCGAGCATTTCGGCCGAATCTTCTTCAATCAGGCGCGCATGTCGGCCGACGGTATCGGCCAGGTCGCCGTGGTGATGGGCTCCTGCACGGCAGGTGGGGCCTATGTGCCGGCGATGTCGGACCAGAGCATCATCGTGCGCAACCAGGGCACGATCTTCCTCGGCGGGCCGCCGCTGGTGAAGGCCGCGACCGGCGAGATCGTCTCGGCGGAGGAACTTGGTGGTGCCGAGGTCCACGCCCGCACTTCCGGCGTCGTCGACCACCTCGCGGAAAACGACGCCCACGCGCTCGGCCTCGCGCGCCGCATCGTCGCCACCATGCGGCCGAACCTGGTGCCTCCGCCCGCCGAACCGCGCCCGCCGCTGCTCGATCCCGTGGAGCTTGGCGGTGTCGTCCCCCAGGACCGGCGCACTCCCTATGACGTGCGCGAGATCGTCGCGCGGCTGGTGGACGCGAGCGAATTCGACGAGTTCAAGCGCGACTACGGCACCACGCTCGTCACCGGCTTCGCGGCGATCGGCGGTTACCCGGTCGGTATCGTCGCCAACAACGGCATCCTTTTCAGCGAAAGCGCGCTCAAGGCGGCGCACTTCATCGAGTTGTGCGACCAGCGTAACATTCCACTGCTGTTCCTGCAGAACGTCACCGGCTTCATGGTCGGACGCAAATACGAACAGGGCGGCATCGCCAGGGACGGCGCCAAGATGGTCACGGCCGTCGCCACCGCGCGCGTCCCCAAATTCACCGTCATCGTTGGCGGCAGCTTCGGTGCTGGCAATTACGGCATGTGCGGCCGCGCCTATCAACCGCGGCTGCTGTTCATGTGGCCCAACGCCCGAATCTCCGTGATGGGCGGCGAGCAGGCGGCCAATGTGCTCGCCACCGTCCGCCGCGACGCGATGGAGGCGCGCGGCGAAAGCTGGAGCCCCGAAGCCGAGGAATCCTTCAAGGCCCCGATCCGCGCCCAGTACGAAACTCAGGGCCACCCCTATCACGCCACGGCCCGGCTCTGGGACGACGGCGTGATCGCGCCGCAGGATACGCGCCGCGTGCTCACGCTCGGCCTTGCGATGGCCGCATCTGCCCCCGAGCCTGCCGGGCGCTTCGGCGTCTTCAGGATGTGACGATGTTTCGTTCGTTGCTTATCGCCAACCGTGGCGAGATCGCCTGCCGCGTCATGCGCACTGCGCGCGCAATGGGCATCCGCACCATTGCCGTCTATTCCGATGCCGACCGGGATTCGCTCCATGTCGCGATGGCGGATGCGGCGTATCGCATCGGCGAGGCGGCGCCACGCGCGAGCTATCTGCGCATCGAGGCGATCCTGGATGCCGCGCGTGCCTCGGGTGCCGAGGCCATCCACCCTGGCTACGGCTTCCTTTCCGAGAACGCCGCCTTCGCCGAGGCCTGCGTCCAGGCCGGTATCGTCTTCGTCGGCCCGCCCGCCGCCGCCATCCGCGCCATGGGTGACAAGGCATCCTCCAAGGCGCTGATGCAACAGGCGGGCGTGCCCGTCGTTCCGGGCTACCATGGCGAGGAGCAGGATCCGGCGCTCCTCGCGCGCGAGGCCGCGGTGATCGGCTTTCCGCTGCTGATCAAGGCCTCGGCCGGTGGCGGCGGCAAGGGCATGCGCGTGGTGCGCGGCGCGGACGAGTTCGCGGCGGCACTCGCCGGTGCCCAGGGCGAGGCCGCGTCTTCCTTCGGCGATGCCCGCGTACTGCTGGAACGTTATCTGGAAAAACCCCGCCACATCGAGATCCAGGTCTTCGCCGACACGCACGGGCGTTGCGTCAGCCTGTTCGAGCGCGACTGCTCCGTCCAGCGCCGCCACCAGAAAGTTCTGGAGGAGGCACCGGCCCCCGGCATCGCGCCGACGATGCGCGCCGCGATGGGCGAGGCCGCGATCGCCGCGGCTCGCGCGGTCGGTTATGTCGGCGCCGGAACGGTGGAGTTCATCGCCGAGGACGGCGCGTTCTTCTTCATGGAGATGAACACCCGGCTGCAGGTGGAGCACCCGGTCACCGAAGGCGTCACCGGCCTCGATCTGGTGGAATGGCAGTTGCGCGTCGCCTGCGGCCAGGACCTGCCGCAGGCCCCCGCGGCCCCGCGCGGCCACGCCATCGAGGCGCGGCTCTACGCCGAGGATCCCGCCAGCAACTACCTCCCGTCGGTCGGGCGCATCCGCCATCTGCGTTTGCCCCGCGGCGTGCGGGTGGAGACCGGCGTCCGCGCCGGCGATGCGGTGACGCCGGACTATGACCCGATGATTGCGAAGCTCATCGCGACCGGTGAGGATCGCGCGGCCGCGCTGCGCCAGCTCGAGGCGGCGCTGGCGGCCACGGAGGTCGTGGGCGTGCGAACCAACGCTGCCCTGCTGCTGGGAACACTTCGCCACCCCAAGTTCCGCGCCGGCGGCGTCGACACCGGCTTCCTCGCGCGCCATCCGGAACTGCTCGCCGACAGCGGCGAGGCGCCGCACGACGCCGTTCTAGCCGCCGCCCTCGCGGTGCTGGCGGAAACGGCAGAGGATGCCTCACCCTGGTCGGCACGCGACGGGTGGCTACTCAACCTCCCGGCCGCGCGTCGCCTTGCCCTGCGCCACGCCGGCACCGAGATCGCCATCGACGCGGCACCGGAGTGCGATGCCTGGCGCGTTGCCTTCGCCGGCAAGGAGCACATCGTGCGCGGCACGCTCGGCGACGGCACCGTCACCGTCGCGACCGACGGACGCCGCCAGCGCATGGGCGTGTTCCGCGAGGGTGCCCGAATCGCCATTCTGCGCGACGGGCGCTGCCACGATTTCGAGCTCGCGAACCTTCTCGCCGCTCCGGAAACCGCGGGCGAGGCTGGCGGGCACATCGCCTCGCCCATCCCCGGTCGCGTTGCCCGTGTGCTCGTCACAGAGGGTGACGCCGTCGCGCGCGGTGCCCCGGTGGTGGTGGTCGAGGCCATGAAGATGGAACTGACGCTGACCGCCGACCGCGACGGCACGATCACCCATATCCGCTGCGCCGCCGGCGAAATGGTCGCGGAAGGTGTCGAACTCGTGGAGATCGCCGACTGATATTGCTGCATTGCGGCAGACAGAATCTTTCCTCACCGGGCGCTTCGCCGCGCCATTGCGCCCGTCGCCCTCTGCCTGCCGCGACACCTCGCTGCGAAGTTAGGCAACGTCTAAAATGGTTCTGGATTGGGACAGCGTTCCTGTCCTAACTTCCGGGCGACCATACACAAACTTGTTCCGCACAGGCGCGGCCGCGCTCGGAGGAGGCGACGATCATGAAGCACGCACAGGCATCGCTGGCGGACAAGTACCGCATCGACAGCGCGCGTTTCTACGTCACCGGCACCCAGGCCCTGGTGCGCCTGCCGATGCTGCAACGCGCGCTGGACCGCGCCGCCGGGCTCAACACCGGCGGCTTCGTCAGCGGCTACCGCGGCTCGCCGCTCGGCCAGGTCGATATCCAGATGTGGGCGGCGAAGGCGCAGCTCGCCGAGTTCAATATCCGTTTCAACCCCGGCGTGAACGAGGAACTGGCCGCCACCTCCGTCTGGGGCACGCAGCAGGTGACGCTGTTTCCCGGTGCCAACGTCGATGGCGTCTTCGCCTACTGGTACGGCAAGGGCCCGGGCGTTGATCGTTCCGGGGATGTGTTCAAGCACGCCAACTACGCCGGCACGTCCCGCCATGGCGGCGTGCTGCTGATGGCGGGCGACGACCACGCCTGCAAATCCTCCACCGTGCCGCACCAGAGCGAGCAGGCCTTCATCGCCGCTGGCGTCCCGGTGCTGGTGCCAGCCGATGTGCGCGAGCTGCTGGAGCTTGGCCTGCACGGCTGGGCAATGTCGCGCTGGTCCGGTCGCTATGTCGGCTTCAAGACCGTGGCCGACGTGGTCGATTCCTCGGCGAGCGTCGCCTTCGACCTCGCGGACTTCCGCGCCGTCCTGCCGTCGGGCCCGCACCCGGATGCGGGCATCCGCCTGCACGACCTGCCGCTGGAGCAGGAGGCGAGGGCGCTCACCATCGGCCTGCCTGCGGCCCAGGCCTACGCGCGCGCCAACGGACTCGACCGCGTGGTACGCAGCGACCCGGGCGCCCGTCTCGGTATCGTGACGATCGGCAAGTCCTACCACGATACGCGCCAGGCTCTCGCGGAGCTGGGCGACCCGCGCGGCATCCGCCTGCTCAAGCTCGCCATGGCCTGGCCGCTCGACCCCGCGACCATCCGCGACTTCGCCGAGGAACTCGAAGAAATCCTGGTGGTCGAGGAGAAGGCGCCGCTGGTCGAGGCGCAGATCCGCGACATCCTCTACGCACAGGCCCAACGCCCGCGCGTCATCGGCAAGACAGACGAGGCCGGTGTCTCGCTGCTCAAGCGCGGCGGCGATCTCTCGTCGGCCGACATCGCCCGCGTCGCCGGCACGCGCATCGCCAGCTTCGCGCCCACCGAGGCGATCGCGGCGCATCTCGCCTATCTCGAGGCTCAGGCCCGCGCCAACGCCTCCGTCGAGGTGCTGGCCACGCGCCGGCCATTCTTCTGCAGCGGCTGCCCGCACAACACCTCGACCAAGGTGCCTGACGGTTCGCGCGCCCTCGCCGGCATCGGCTGCCATACGCTGGCGATGTGGATGGATCGCTCCACCGAGACGGTGAGCCAGATGGGCGGCGAGGGCATGGCCTGGGTCGGACAGGCGCCGTTCACGGAGGAAAAGCACGTCTTCGCCAATCTCGGAGACGGCACGTATTTCCATTCCGGAATTATGGCGATCCGCGCGGCCGTTGCCGCCGGCGTCAACATTACCTACAAGCTGTTGTTCAACGACGCGGTGGCGATGACCGGCGGCCAGCACGTCGACGGCCCACTCACTGTGCCGCAGATTACCCGTCAGCTTGCGGCCGAGGACGTCGTCGCCATCGCGGTGGTGACGGATGAGCCGGAAAAGCATGCGGACGTCAGGGATTTCGCGCCCGGCGTCACGGTCCATCACCGGCACGAGCTGGAAGCGGTTGAAAAGCGCTTTCGCGACACGCCAGGCTGCACCGTGCTGATCTACGACCAGACATGCGCTTCGGAGAAGCGTCGCCGGCGCAAACGCGGCCAGTTCCCGGACCCCGACAAGCGCAGCTTCATCAACGCCGAGGTGTGCGAGGGCTGCGGCGACTGCTCCGAGGCCTCCAACTGCATTTCGGTGGCACCGCTGGAAACCACTCTCGGTACAAAGCGCCGCATTGACCAGTCGAGCTGCAACAAGGATTTTTCCTGCGTCGAGGGGTTCTGCCCGAGCTTCGTCACTGTGCATGGCGCGAAGTTGCGCAAGCGCAACGCCGTAGCGCCGGCGGATGTTTCGCTGCGGGAACCGGCGCTGCCTTCGCTCGCGCAGCCATATGACATCCTCGTCACCGGCATCGGCGGTACCGGCATCGTCACCGTCGGCGCGCTGCTCGGCATGGCGGCGCATCTCGATGGCGTCGCCGTCACGGTGCTCGACATGATGGGCCTCGCCCAGAAGGGCGGGAGCGTATGGAGCCATGTGCGCCTCGCCGCGGACCCCACCTCGCTGCAGGGCCTGCGTGTCGGGCGCGGCAGCGCGGACCTGCTGCTCGCGGCCGACCTCGTCACCGCCGCGGCGAAGGACACGCTGGCGGCGCTGCGTCCGGACGGGAGCCGCGTGGTTCTCAACACCAACGAGGCCCCAACCGCGGATTTCGTGATGGATACGAACACGAAACTCCCCGCCGAGCGTTTGCGCGCCGCGGTTGAGCGCGCTGCCGCCACGCTCGACGTGCTCGATGCCACAGCCCTTTCCTCGGCACTGCTCGGCGATGCCATCGGCGCCAACCTGATGCTGCTCGGCTATGCTTGGCAGAAGGGCGCAGTGCCGCTGACGCATGACGCGCTGATCCGCGCGATCGAACTCAA
>JAJZUI010000188.1 GCA_021847175.1 Pseudomonadota bacterium | reverse complement strand
GCAGCGACATGAGCGTGCTCGAATTGAGCTGGTCGATCATGTTCTGCGCGAGCCCGATCACGGGCTGGCCGGAGACGTAGTAGAGCACCGCGGCGCAGGCGCCGAGGACGAGAAAGATCGGCATGCCCGCCGCGAGCAGGCCGAAGAACAGAATTAGAAAGCCGAGCGTTGCCATCACGCGCGCGGCCTATTCCGTGAAGGACGACATCAGGTCGCCCGAGGTCTCGTGCGCCAGGTTATGGCCCACCGTCATCGTCCTGGGGTCGAAGAAGAAGAGGTAGCGGACGAGGCGGATGGCGTAGCGACCGAACATCAGCGCACCGCCGACGGGCAGCGACGTGTAGTAGATCCACATCGGGAACTGCAGGTCGGAGGACGATGTCTGGTCGAGCAGAACCGCGGTGCTGACCACGGTCCAGCCATACCAGAGCATGCCGAAGGTGAAGGCGAGGGCCACGAGGCAGTTGAACACCTCGACCCAGCGCTGCGCCCGCGCGCCGAGCAGGCGCAGCACGAGGTCGGGCCGCACCATGGCGTCGTTGCGGACAAGCTGGCTCGAGATGATCATGATCGCCCACACCGCGGCGTAGACGATTACTTCCTCGGCCCAGTTGATCGAGTCCGCGGGGTCGATGTAGCGGCCGAACACCTGGATGGCCGCGATGATCATCGCGAACGCGCCGAGCAGGCCGACGAGGGTCCGCTCGATCCAGCTCCAGATGGCATCGACGCGGGCCAGAACCCGCGTCGCGCCGTTCTGCTCAGGCACCAACGGCCGCCATGACCAGCTTCACCAGCTCCGCAGACATGTGCGCGCTGGCTGCGGCCTTGTCCTGCAGCGGCAGCATCTTGTTGCGGACCGCGGTGCGCTCGGCCGTGCTCACATCGACGAATTTCACGCCCTGCTTCGTGAGCGCGAGCCGGCCCTCATGCTGCGACTTGGCGGTGTTGACGCGGTAGGCGGGCAGGTTCTCCGCCCACAGCTGGTGCACGGTATCGCGCAGCTTCGGGCTCAGCTTGTCCCAGAAGGTCTGGCTCATCAGCGGCACGTAGAGGCCCATGCCCTGGTGGTCCTGCAGCGAATAGCGCAGGCCGGAATCGAACAGCTTGGAGCTGTTGGCGCTCTCGTTGGTGGTGATCAGCCCGTCGAACGTGCCCTGGGACATGGCGAGCGGCACATCCGGCCAGGCGGTGACGTTGGGGATGCCGCCGAAGAAGCGGATGCGCCAGGAGTTGAGGATGCCGCCGGGGCTGCGCAGCTTCATGCCCTTGAGCGAAGCCAGCGAGTCCAGCGGCTTCTTGGTCGAGTACCAGTTGTTGAAGCCGAGATCGAACCAGCCGCCGAGCACCTGCAGGTGCAGCTTCTTGGTGACCTCGGCGTTGACGAAGGCGCCCGCCTTGCCGTCGACCGCCTTGTGGATGAGGTCGATGGGCAGTCCGTAGAGGCCAGGAAGCTGGGAGAAGTCGGCGTCCGACACGAAGCCGGTGACGGTCCAGGTGCCGGGGCAGGCGAGCTCCACCTGGCCCTGCACCAGCGCCTTGACCACGTGCAGGTCCGGGAACAGCGCGCCGGACTGGAACAGCTTGGTCTTGATCTGGCCGTCCGAGGCTTTCTCCAGCTTCGCGAGGTAGTCGCGGAAGGCGACGTTGCGCGGATGTGTCGGCTCGGTGTCGAGCGAGCAGCGCAGCAGCAGCGGCTCGGCGGCCGCGGCGTTGGCGATGAAGGGCGCGGCGAGCGGTGCCGCGATGGTCGCGGTGGCCGCGGCGCCGAACGCACGGCGGCTGAGGTTCGTGGACATTGTATCCTCCCCGTCTGGTTGTCGTGGTTTCGGCTACTCTCTACGGGCGGAAGTCCCGCCGTCAAGCGAAAGGACCGCCACGCGCGACGCCGTATCGCGCTATGGAACGCGGGTCGTTGCGGAACGACGGTGGGCGCGGGCGGACGCGGGGCGGTCAGGCGGCGAGCGGAATCCAGCCGCCCTCGCGAGCGCTGCGGGCGATGGCCTCCAGCGTGAGGGCGATGTCGATGGATTCCGCCTCGGAGGCGCCGTTCCAGTGTTCTGATCCGCCCAACACCATGCGTGCGAAGCTTTCCGCCTCCAGCCGGAAGCCGTCGGCGCCGGGAAGTGTTTCGGTACCGAACGGAATGGTGCCAGGGACACCACGCTTGACGGCGATCGGGAGCGAGCCGTCCGGGGCGTGGTTGGAATAGCTGGTCTCGACCGCCCCCTTCTCGCCGACGATAAGCGCCTTGCGGTGGAAGGATCCGGACATGGAACAACTCACCTGGGCGATGGCGCCGGAGGGGAACTCCAGCGTCGCCGCCATGGTCTGGTCGATGCCGGATTTGGCCCAGCGCGCGGTGGCGAAGGCGCGAGTGGGGCGCTCGCCGGCGGCGATCCGCGCGAGGCTCACGGCATAGGTGCCGGCGTCGAGCAGTGCGCCCCCGCCGCGCTCGGGGATGAGGCGGATGTTGGTGGGATCGGCGAGCGGGTCGCCGTCCGGGGAAAGAATGCCAAAGCCGAAGGCGGCGTGGATGGTCTGGATGCGGCCGATCGCGCCCTCGAGCAGCAGGCCGCGCAGGCGCTGGGTCTGCGGCTGGGCCATGTATGGATAGGCCTCGACCAGGTGCACGCCGTATTTCTTCGCGGCGGCGAACATGGCGCGGGCCTCGGCGGCGGACATCGCGAGCGGTTTCTCGCAGAGCACGTGCTTACCGGCCTCCGCGGCACGGATCGCCCAGGCGGCATGCATGTCGTTGGGCAGCGGGATGTAGACCGCGTCGATCGCAGGGTCGGCGAGGAGGGAGCGGTAGCTGCCGTGGTGGCGAGGCACGCCGGTTTCGGCGGCGAAGGCCGCGGCCTTGGCTTCGTCGCGCGACGCGACGGCGTCGATGATCAAAAGGTCCGAGCCGGCGCAGCCCTTTATGAAGGCGCGGGCGATGTTGGCGGCGGAGAGGATGCCGAGGCGGAGTTTCTGGGTCATGGCGCGAGCATCGTCCGGCATGACGCGCGCGGCAAGCTTAAGCGAACATGCCCGCGCCGGTTTCCCGACGCGGGCATGCTGGTCAGAGGCTGAACGCCAGTAGGGCGGTCAGACGGAGTAGTACATCTCGAACTCGACCGGGTGCGGGGTGTGCTCGAACTTGTAGACCTCGCTCCACTTCAGCTCGATGTAGGACTCGATCTGGTCCTTCGTGAAGACGTCGCCGGCGAGCAGGAAGGCGTGGTCCGCTTCCAGCGCGCCGATCGCCTCGCGCAGCGAGCCGCAGACGGTGGGGATGCCCTTCAGCTCCTCCGGCGGCAGGTCGTAGAGATCCTTGTCCATCGGGTCGCCGGGATGGATCTTGTTCTTGATGCCATCGAGGCCCGCCATCAGCATTGCCGCGAAGGCGAGGTAGGGGTTCGCCGCCGCGTCCGGAAAGCGCACCTCGACGCGCTTCGCCTTCGGGCTCGTCGCGTAGGGGATACGGCAGGAAGCGGAACGGTTGCGCGCCGAGTAGGCGAGCAGCACCGGCGCCTCGAAGCCGGGGATGAGGCGCTTGTAGCTGTTGGTCGCCGGGTTGGTGAAGGCGTTGAGCGCCTTGGCGTGCTTGATGATGCCGCCGATGTAGTAGAGCGCGGTCTCCGAGAGGTCGGCGTAGCCCGAGCCCGCGAAGAGCGGCTTGCCGGCCTTCCAGATCGACTGGTGGCAGTGCATGCCGGAGCCGTTGTCGCCGTAGATCGGCTTCGGCATGAACGTCGCGGTCTTGCCGTAGCTGTGGGCGACGTTGTGGATGCAGTACTTGTAGATCTGCATGTGGTCGGCGATGGTCACCAGCGTGTTGAACTTCACGCCGAGCTCGTGCTGGGACTGCGCCACCTCGTGGTGGTGCTTCTCGATGATGACGCCCATCTCGCCCATGGTGGAGAGCATCTCGGCGCGCAGGTCGCTCTCGCTGTCGACCGGGGGCACCGGGAAGTAGCCACCCTTGACCACCGGGCGATGGCCCATGTTGCCTTCCGGGTAGTCCTTCATCGAGGCCTGCGGCCCCTCGATGCTGTCGAGCTGGTAGGTGCCGTAGTTGCCACCGGTGCCGAAGCGGACGCTGTCGAAGATGAAGAACTCCGCCTCCGGGCCGAACATCACGGTGTCGCCGATGCCCGAGGACTTCACGTAGGCCTCGGCCTTCTTCGCGGTGCTGCGCGGGTCGCGGCCGTAGGGCTGGCCGGTGGAGGGCTCGACGATGTCGCAGAACAGGATGAGCTGCGGCTTGGCCGAGAACGGATCCATGCAGGCGTTGGTCGGGTCCGGCATCAGGATCATGTCGGACTCGTTGATCGCCTTCCAGCCGGCGATGGAGGAACCGTCGAACATGATGCCGTCGACGAAGGTGTCGGCGTCGATGGTCGAGACGTGCTGGGCGGTGTGCTGCCACTTGCCGCGGGGGTCGGTGAAGCGCAGGTCGACATACTCGACCGCGTTCTCCTTGATCATCGCCAGGACCTTGTCCACCGGGGACTTCCCGGGGGCGGACTTGGCCGGGGCGGAAGCGGGCTTCTTCGCCATGAGTTCTCCTCGTCGTTGCTTGCGGGCCGGCCCTGCCGGTCCCGTGGCTCTGGTCTACTTCCCCGGCGCCGCACCGCGCGGTGCCGGAACTATCTCAGCGGTGTCGCGTGCGGCGGCCCCGTCGTCAAACCGTCTCCTGGTCAGATGGCATCATGGCCACGTTCGCCGGTGCGGATCCGGATCACCTCCTCGACGGAGGAGACGAAGATCTTCCCGTCACCGATGCGCCCGGTGCGCGCTGCGGCGATGATCGCCTCGACGGCACGGTCCACGATGTCGTCGTCGCACACGACTTCGATCTTCACCTTGGGCAGGAAGTCCACGACATATTCGGCACCGCGGTACAGCTCGGTATGGCCCTTCTGCCGACCGAACCCCTTGGCCTCGACCACCGTGATCCCCTGCAGGCCCACCTCGTGCAGCGCCTCCTTCACCTCGTCCAGCTTGAACGGCTTGATGACCGCCTCGATCTTCTTCATGCGCGCACGGCCCGGCGAGCCGGACCCCTCCCTCCGTTGCGGAATGCCGCGAGCCCGGCGGGCGGGCGAGCGACGACGGAGGTTTGCATGCCGCGTGCCACGCGACAATGCGCGGGGCGCCGCCGTGGATGATCGGTTTTTCGGCGCCGGCTTCGCCCGTCTCGTGGGCGGTGCTGCCTCAAATCCGGGCAGGCGGCGGCCGGGATCGCGCCCATGGCATGAGGGGGTGGTATGAGGGGGGTGGGCGGGATGTGGGTTTGCGTCGGCGAGTGGCGGATTCCATAGTTCGGGCGGCCGCGCATCGAGGCGCGGGAGGAGACTTGCGTGAAGCCAACCAACACCCTGCTCTCGGGCATCGGCACCACCATCTTCACCGTGATGTCGGCGCTGGCGACAAAGCACCAGGCGATCAATCTCGGCCAGGGATTTCCCGACACGGAAGGGCCGCGCGACGTGGTGGAGGCGGCCGCCGCGGCGCTGATGGACGGGCGCAACCAGTATCCGCCGCTGACCGGGGTGCCGGAGCTGCGCCAGGCGGTGGCGGCGGCGAACCGGCGCTTCTGGGGGCTCGAGGTCGATCCCGATCGCGAAGTGGTGGTGACGTCGGGTGCCACGGAGGCGATCACCGCGTGCCTGATGGCGCTGCTCGACCCCGGCGACGAGGTGGTGCTGATCGAGCCGCTCTACGACACGTATCTGCCGGTGGTGCGGCTGCTGGGTGCGGTGCCGAAACTGGTGCGGCTCGCGCCCCCGCGCTGGGAGCTGCCGCGCGCGGAACTGGCCGCCGCGTTCGGACCGAAGACGAAGGCGATCCTGCTCAACACGCCGATGAACCCGACGGGCAAGGTGTTCACCGCGGCGGAGCTGGCGTTCATTGCCGAACTGCTGCAGCGCCACGATGCCTATGCGGTGTGCGACGAGGTCTATGAGCACCTGACGTTCGACGGCTGGCGGCACATTCCGCTGATGTCGCTGCCCGGGATGCGCGAGAGGTGCCTGAGGATAGGCAGCGCCGGCAAGACCTTCGCGCTCACCGGATGGAAGGTGGGCTACATCAGCTGCGATGCGTCGCTCTCGGGCAACGTCGCGCGGGCGCACCAGAACCTGACCTTTACCACGCCGCCCAACTTGCAGCGCGCCGTCGCGGTGGGGCTGGCGAAGGAGGACGCGTATTTCGCTGAGCTTGCCGGCGCGTTGCAGGCGAAGCGCGACGTGCTGGCGTCGGGGCTGGCGGAGCTGGGGCTGCGCGTGCTGCCGACGCAGGGGACATATTTCATCAGCGCCGAGTTCTCGTCGCTCGGTTTTCCGGGCGACGATGCCGCGTTCTGCCGACACATCACGGAGCACGCCGGCGTGGCGGCGATTCCGGTCTCGGCGTTCTACGACGCGGAAGGGGGCGCTGACATTCCGCGCCACTACGCGCGTTTCGCGTTCTGCAAGCGCGAGGAGGTGCTGCGCGAGGCGCTCGGGCGGCTGCGCGCCTGGCTCGCGCGCGGCGAATTGACGCCGGCGGCGCGTTCGGCGTAGGAGCCCGCTTCCCTGTGGCGGACGTAGCTCAGCTGGTAGAGCGCCAGGTTGTGGTCCTGGATGTCGTGGGTTCGAGCCCCATCGTTCGCCCCAGGGGTTTTCCCCTCAGGTTCATCCGTTGAAGACGGTCGCGGTCGCGGGATTGGGCGCGATCGGGCTGCCATTGGCGCAGCGTCTCGACGCGGGTGTCGAGGGGTTGCGGCTGATCGCGGTGAGCGCCGGCGACCGCGTGCGGGCCGTGGCGCGCGTCGCGGCGTTTCGCGAGCCCCCCGCGGTGGTTTCGCCGGCGGAGCTGGCGGCGGCGGACATCGTGGTGGAGGCGGCGCCGGCCGCGGTGTTCGATGCCATCGCGGAGCCGGCGATCGCGGCGGGACGCATCCTGGTGCCGGCCTCGGTGGGGGCGCTGCTCGCGCGCATGCACCTGGTGGAGCGGGCGCGGGCGGCAGGCGCGCGGATCGTGGTGCCAACCGGAGCGATCCTCGGGCTCGACGCGGTGCGCGCCGCCGCGGAGGGCGAGGTTGCGAGCATCACCATCGAGACGCGCAAGCCGCCGGCAGGGCTTGAAGGGGCGCCGTATCTGGTGGAGCGCGGTTTGTCGCTGGCCGGCATCGGGAGCGAGACTCTCGTGTTCGAGGGAAGCGCCGCCGAGGCCGCCGCGGGGTTCCCGGCGAACCTCAATGTCGGGGCGGCGCTGGCGCTGGCGGGGATTGGGCCGGAGCGGACGCGCGTGCGCATCATCGCCGACCCGGCGGTGACACGGAACATGCACACGATCCGCGTCGAGAGCGACGCGGCGCGCTTTGTCATGACCATCGAGGGCGTGCCAAGCGCGGAAAACCCGCGCACCGGGAGGCTGACGCCGCTCTCCGTGCTCGCGTGCCTGCGCGGGCTGGTGTCACCGCTCAAGGTGGGGAGCTGAGCACGGTGTCGCGCCTGTTCCCGCCGAGCGCCGGAGCCGACGCACGGCGGATCGTGGTGGTGCGGGGGTTGCGCGCGATTGCCGATGGCTTCGCGGCGATCCTGATGCCGGCTTCGGTCCTGGCGCGCGGCGGCGGGGCGGCGGAGGTCGGGGCGCTGGCGACGGCGACGTTGCTGGGCTCGGCGTGCCTCACGCTGCTGGCGCCGCGCGTCGTGGCGCGGTTCGGGACGCGGCGCACGCTGATGGCGCTCGGGCTGCTGATGGCGGCGACCGGGCTCGGGTTTGCCTCGCTCGATGGATTCCTGCCGCTGCTGCTGGTGGCGTTCGTGGGCACGCTCAATCCTTCGGCCGGCGACGTCAGCGGGTTCGTGCCGGTGGAGCACGCGCGGCTCGCGGTCTCGGTGGCGGATGCGGAGCGCACGGCGCTGTTCGCGCGCTACAGCCTCGCGGGATCGCTGCTGGCGGCGTTCGGGG
>JAJZUI010000187.1 GCA_021847175.1 Pseudomonadota bacterium | reverse complement strand
CACCGGCATATGCGCTGCCAGAGTGGCCGCTACGTGCCCGGGCTTCATCGCGCGCGGGTGCAGGTCCAATGGCAGGAACTTCACCAGCGCTGCGCGGGCGCCGGCGCCACGCACACGCACGCCGACGTGAGTGCCCGACAGATCGATCAGACTCGCGGCGTCGCCGAGCGCATCTGCGAGTAGGGCCCCGAGGGATTCAGACGTTCCTTCCCGAAGCATCAACCACCGGCCCGGCGTGACGCAAACCGCGCGCAGTCCGGCTACGACAGTGGTGCACCTGGGCTCCGGCAGCGCAAGTCGCAGCACTTGTTCCGCGCGCCGATGCATTTCCTCGCTCTGGCGTGATGCAAGTGAAAATGCCGCCATTTCAGGCAAAGCAAGAGCCTCGACATTTGCCTCAACCACGCAGGCGCACTCCCTCGGGATCAAACTGGCATGGCGGGGTGATTTCGACCTCCGTGTCCCCACCGCGCAGAGGATCGTAGGCCCTCACCCGCGTTCCGTGCCGCTCAGCCCCGTTGGCAAGGAAGCCTAGCCCAATCCAGCGCCCGAGCGTCGGCGAGTACGCCACCGAACTGACCCAGCCTTCGTCGTATGCCCGTGTCGCAGGCGCGTTCAGAGGGAGGAAATGCGCGCCGCCGTGCAATCGTGCCGAGCGATCGGTCGGCCGCAGGCCGACAAGGATGGGACGAGACGCCTCGCGCAGGGCGGGCCGGCGCTGCAGAACCCGCCCGATATAGTCCTTGTGCTTTGCCAGCATCTTCTCCAGACCGAGATCGCGCGCCGTGGTCTGCCCGTTGATCTCGCCGCCGGCCGTGTAGCCTTTCTCGACGCGCATGACGGACATCGCCTCCGTGCCATAGGGCGTGATGCCCTCGCCCATGCCTGCCTGCACCAGGGCGCGGACCGCGCGGTCGCCGTCGGCAGCAGGCACGGCGAGTTCGTAGGCCAGTTCGCCGGAAAAGGAGATGCGGAACAGCCGCGCCCGCACGCCTCCGAAGGCGCGACATTCCGCGGCCGCCATAAACGAGAACGCCGCGTCCGCGAGGTCGATGCCCGGGTCCAGCACCGCCCGCAGAACCGCCCGCGACCGTGGTCCGGCAACGGCGAATTGCGCCCACCGATCTGTCACCGAGACGAAATGAATATCCAATTCCGGCCACAGCACCTGGTGGCAATATTCCAGGTGGCTTAGCACCGCGTGCGCCTCGCCGGTCGTAGTGGTGATCACGAACCGGTCCGCCGCCAGCCGTGCCACGGTACCGTCGTCGAGCACGAACCCGTCCTCCCGCAGCATCAGCGCATAGCGGGCGCGGCCGATCGGGAGCGTCGCGATCGTGTTGGCGTAGATGCGGTCGAGGAACGTCACGGCGTCACTGCCGACGAGCTCGATCTTGCCCAGCGTCGAGACATCGCAGACACCCACGCCGTTCCGCACGCCGTTGACCTCGCGGGTGACGGATTGCAGCCAGTCCGTCTCACCCGGCCGCGGGAAATACTGCGCCCGCAGCCACGGCCCCGCCTCGACAAAGACGGCGCCCTGCTCGCGCGCCCACCCATGGGCTGGCGGAAGGCGTGTCGGGCGATAGTCGCGGCCGCGATGCATCCCGGCAAGCGCACCGATAGCAACCGGCGTATGGGGCGGGCGCAGCCGCGTCGTGCCGGTGGCCGCGATGTCGCGGCCGGTGAGGCTGGCCATGAGCGCCAGGCCGTTGATGTTCGCCGTCCGCCCCTGGTCGGTCGCCATGCCCAGCGTCGTGTAGCGCTTGAGGTGCTCGACCGAGCGATATCCCTCGCGATGCGCCAATGCCACGTCGGAGGCGGCGACATCGTTCTGGAAATCGACGAACGCCTTCCGCCGGTTCGCCGGCATGAGCCATAGCGGCGCGGCCGGTTGCGTCGCCGCCGTGACCGGATGCGCCGTCGCCGCGAAGCCGCAGGCCGAGGCGGCTTCCGCTCCGCGACGTGCGCCGCTCTGGAGCGCGTGGGCCAGTCCGGTCGATCCCGCGGCCCCGCCGGCCACGCTCATCCCGGGCGGCGCGTCACCTGCCAGGAACGCGGAGGCGTCTTCGCTCCACTCAGCCCTGGCCCCGAGATGGCAGGCGAGGCCGATCGCCGGCGTCCAGCCGCCGGCCATCGCCAGCAGGTCGGCGGCGAGCCGATGGCGCTTCCCCCCGACATCGACGATATCGACCGCGCGCAACTGCATGGCGCCGGCCGTTCCGCCGACGTGCCCGCCGGCGAACACAAGAGCCCCGGCGCGGCGAGCGAGGTCGAGGCGGTCCTGCGCCAGCGCGGCGCGGCGCTCGACGATCGCCGCCACCTCCACGCCGAGGCGTAGGCAGTCGCCGAGCAGGTCCCAGCCGTCCTCCCCCGCGGTGACGATCACCGCGCGCCGCCCCGGTGCGACGGCGTAGCGGTTGAGATAGGTGCGCACCGCGCTGGAGAGCATCACGCCAGGCCGGTCATTGCCGCCGAACACCAGCGGCCGCTCCGTGGCACCGGTGGCGAGCACCGAGCGGCGCGCGACGATGTGCCACAGGCGCTGGCGTGGCTCGCCGCTGTCGGGCACCGGCTTGTGGTCCGCGACCCGCTCCACCGCGACATAGGAGCCGTGATCGAACGTCGCGAGGACCGTGGTGCGCGGCATCACCCGCACCTCGTCCATCGTCTGGATTTCCGCCACGGCTTCCTCGGCCCACTCCGGGGCTGGGCGGTCGTCGACCGGGCCCGGCTCGGAGAGCAACCAGCCCCCAATGCGCGGCCCCTCGTCGCACAGCACGACCCGCGCCCCGGCCCGCCCCGCCTCGCGCGCCGCCGTCAGGCCCGCGGCGCCGCCGCCGATCACCAGCACGTCGCAGAACACTGTTGCGCGTTCGTAATTGTCTGGATCGGGCCCAGTCGCCGGCCGGCCCAGCCCCGCGGCACGGCGGATCAGGGGCTCGTACAGTTTTTCCCAGAACGACGCCGGCCACATGAAGGTCTTGTAGTAGAACCCGGCGCCGAACAGCGGCGCGAGGATGTTATTTGCGGCCAGCAGGTCAAATCGCAGCGATGGGTACCGGTTCTGGCTTGCCGCGACGAGGCCAGGGTAAAGTTCGACCACCGTCGCCGGAGTGTTCGGCTCCCGACGTGCACCTTCGCGCAACTCAACCAGAGCGTTTGGCTCCTCCGAACCCGCCGACAGCACGCCGCGCGGTCGGTGGTACTTGAAGGAACGACCGAAGAGCCGCACGTCGTTGGCCAGCAGCGCGGAGGCGAGCGTGTCACCAGGATGACCGCTAAAGGTCCTGCCGTCGAACCGGAACGGTATCGTGACAGTTCGGTCGATCAGTCCGCCCTGCGAAAGACGGCTTGTCATGGAGCCGGCGTGGCAACATCGGCCACGTCCGCGATTGTGTGTGTGTGCGTGTCGCGAGTCACCACCAGCCAACGCCGGCAGCCATGCACGTGCTGCCAAAGCTCCCTATGACTACCGAAGGGATTGTCGCGCAAATACACGTAGTCGTGCCATTGAGTGTCGGGCGCATTTGCTGCCGGACGAGCCAGGCCGGCCACGCCGCGATAGAGAAACTCCTCGTTGCCGCGCTCGCCGCAATGCGGACAGGGGATACGCATTCCTGTCTCCCTAGTGCAGGTTCGGCTGGGCGCCGGCGCCCTTCTCGTCGATGATCGCGCCGGTCGCGAAGCGATCGAGTCGCATCGCTGCAATGATCGCATGCGCCTCGTTGTGGGCGATGGTGTGGGCAAAACACCAGCCGGAAGCAGGGGTCGCCTTGAAACCGCCGTAGCACCAGCCGGCATTGAGGTAGAGCCCGTCGACCGGCGTGCGATCGATGATCGGGGACCCATCCATCGACATGTCCATAATCCCGCCCCAGGAGCGCAGGACCCGCAGCCGCCCGGTGCACGGCAGCAGCGCCATGCAGGCTTCCGCCACATCCTCCACAATCGGCAGGCTGCCGCGCTGAGCGTAGGAGTTGTAACCGTCGATGTCGCCACCGAATACGAGGCCCCCCTTGTCGGATTGGCTGATGTAGAAATGGCCGGCGCCGAACGTTACCACCGTGTGCACCAGCGGCTTGATCGCTTCGGAGACGAAGGCCTGCAGCACATGGCTCTCGATCGGCAGCCGCAGCCCGGCCAGGGCGGCGACGCGCGAGGTATTGCCGGCGCAGGCGAGCCCCACCTTGCCGGCGGCGATGTAGCCGCGCGTGGTCTCCACGCCACGCACGCGCCCGGCCTCAACGCGGATCCCCGTGACCTCGCAGTTCTGGATGATATCGACGCCGCGACGATCCGCGCCGCGTGCATATCCCCAGACGACAGCGTCGTGCCGCGCCGTGCCACCCCGCCGCTGCAACAGGCCTCCCTTGATCGGAAATCGCGCGTTGTCGAAGTCGAACAGCGGCACCATGGCACGAACCTGGGCTGCGTCGAGCAACTCCCCGTCCGCCCCGTGCAGCCGCATCGAGTTGCCGCGCCGCGCCGCCGCATCGCGCTCGCCATCGGAATGAAAGATGTTGAGCACACCCCGCTGGCTCACCATGGTGTTGAAGTTGAGGTCCTGCTCCAGCCCCTCCCACAACTTCATGGAATGCTCGTAGAAAACCTCATTGCCAGGCAGCAGATAGTTGGAGCGGATGATGGTGGTGTTACGCCCGGCGTTCCCCGAGCCGATCCAGCCCTTTTCCAGCACCGCGACATTGGTGATGCCGTGCAGCTTCGCGAGGTAATAGGCCGTCGCAAGACCATGTCCGCCGCCGCCGACGACGATCACGTCGTAGTGCTCCTTAGGGACCGGATCGCGCCATGCCGGCTTCCATCCAGTGTTACCGCGCAACGCCTCTCGCGCGACCCGCCAGAATGAGTACGTCATGCCATCGAAGCTCATGAAAGACGTGACAAACGCCAAAGTAAGCGCTCAACATCACGCTACATGACCGCCAGCGACATCCGCATGCTTGCGCGCGACAGCACGCCGAGGAGGATCGGCTATCTGCTGATACCGGGGTTCAGCCTTCTCTCCTATGCCTCCGCTATCGAGCCACTGCGTGCCGCTAACACGCTATCCAGCCGGCTCCTGTATGAGTGGCATCATCTCTCGCCCGACGGAGGCGTCGTTTCCGCGTCGAATGGCGTGACCATAACGCCAGATCTGCGGCTGGAAGAGGCCGCAGCGCTGGATATCCTTTTCGTGGTTGCGGGCGGCAACCCAGCCGGGTTCCGCGAGCACGCCACGCTCACCCGGTTGCGACGCTTGGGACAGAGCAAGATGGCGATCGGGGGAATTTCAGGCGGGGCCTACATCCTCGCTCGCGCCGGCTTGCTGTACGGGTATCGCTGCACGCTGCACTGGGAGCACGCCGAGAGTTTTCGTGAGGACTTCCCGGACCTAGACCTGCGCCGGTCGCTCTATGAAATCGACCGCGACCGCCTGACGTGCAGCGGCGGAACCGCGTCACTCGACCTTCTGCACGAGCTCATCGCGCGCGACCACGGTGCCGCGCTTGCCCGACGGATCAGCGACTGGTTCTTGCAGACCGAGGTCCGTGACAGCACCGGGCCGGATCGCATGGCGCCAGGCCCGCGCCTCGGTGTCGGAAACCCGGCTCTCCAGAAGGTACTCGCCGCGATCGAAGCGGAGGCCGATACGCCGTTGCCACCCCGGCAACTTGCCGCGATGGCCGGCGTTTCCGTCCGACAACTGGAACGGCTCTTCCGCTCCCACCTTGGTGTTGCGCCGAGAGCGCATGGCCGGCGCGTGCGGCTCGATCGTGCGCGCCTGCTCCTGCGCCAGACAGGCTTATCCGTGCTGGAAGTCGCCCTCGCCTGCGGCTTCGCAAGCGCGAGCCATTTCTCCCGCAGCTACCGCGCCGCGTTCGGTCACCCGCCCGTGAGGGAACGCACAACCAACAGTCGCGACGTTGCCTGACGCGAGTACGATGCTGTCCGAACGGCGGCGACGGTACACCGGGCCCGCTCGCGCCCCGGGCGGCTGTTTGACAATCGCGAAAATAGACATCCATGATTATTTTCATAGGGACCGGACGGATTACGGAGCCATCCCTCAGTTGAGGCCCTTTGCCAGCGAGAAGCGGGGAAAAGGTGATTCACCATCGTTTCGGGCAGGCACGAGTATGTTGGCACGCGCGATCCCAGGCCGGGACCGTCTAGCACTGAAGGCAACGACGTGACGACGACTGCAGGCAAACCAGGAGGAAGCTGACATGGGGCCCACCGTCGACCCGGTGCCGCCGGGCGGTAGCATTCCCGCCCGGGCCGATGTCGTGATCGTTGGCGGTGGCATCATTGGAACCAGCGCCGCGCTCTACCTGGCGCAGAAGGGGGTTTCCGTTGCGCTGTGCGAGAAGGGTCATATCGCCGGCGAGCAATCCAGCCGCAACTGGGGCTGGGTTCGCAAGGCGCGGCGCGATCCGCGCGAAATTCCGCTGATCGTCGAGAGCCTGCGCCTGTGGGGCGAGATGAACGAACGGGTCGGGGGCGAAACCGGCTTCCGTCGCACCGGCATCGCCTTCGCCGCCGAGGACGATGCGGCCGTCGCGCGCTACGAGACCTGGCTCGGCCACGCGCGCCCCTATCAGATCGATGCGCGGATGGTGTCCGGCGAGGAGATGGAGCAAGTGGTGCCGGGCTCCCGCGGGCGCTGGAAGGCGGCGCTCTACTGCGCGACCGACGGGCGCGCGGAGCCGCAGAAGGCAGCGCCCGCCATCGCCGCCGCGGCACGGCGGGCTGGCGCGGCGATCCTCGGCGGTTGCGCGGTCCGCGGCGTGGAGCGCAGCGGCGGCCGGGTCTCGGGTGTCGTTACGGAACACGGTCGTATCGCCTGTAGCACCGTCGTGGTGGCGGCGGGGGCCTGGTCGCGCCGCTTCCTCAGGGATCTCGGCATCACGCTGCCGCAACTGAAGGTGCGTGCGAGCGTGATGCGCACGGCGCCGCTGGAGGGCGCGCCGGAGACCGCGTTCTGGTGCAGCGACTTCGCGTTCCGCCGACGGCTCGACGGCGGCTACAACATCGCCAACGGCTACGTGAACATCGCGCCGCTCGTGCCCGACAGCTTCCGCTTCCTTGGCAATTTCCTGCCGGCGTTCCTGATGGAATCGAAGAGCCTGAAGCTGCGCCTGGACCATCGCTTCATGCAGGAATGGCGCGAGGCGAAGTCCGTGCCGCTGGACCAGGTGTCTCCCTACGAGCGGACGCGCGTCCTCGACCCCGAGCCGGATCGCGTCTTCCTGCACCAGGCGCTCGCGCGGCTGAAGCAGGCCTACCCTGCCTTCGCCGCGGCCCAGGTGGTGCAGGAATGGGCGGGGATGATCGACGTGACGCCGGATGCCGTTCCGGTGATCTCGCCCGTGGACAGCGTGCCGGGGCTGGTCATCGCCACGGGCTTCTCCGGTCATGGCTTCGGCATCGGCCCCGGCGCCGGGCGCCTCGTTGCCGACCTCGCGACGGGAGCGTCGCCCGTTGTCGATCCGAGGGATTTCCGCTTCTCGCGCTTCACCGACGGCACGCGCGTGCGCCCGATGTCCAGTATCTGAGCGGGGCGGCGCCCGCCGCGTCCAAAGCTACATCGCGGGCTGCAGAGCGAGATCGTCGCGTATGCACGCGCTCTGATGGCCGGGCGCCACGTCGCGCAGCGGCGGCACCGACCCGGCGCACGCGGGAAGCGCGTAGCGGCAACGGGTACGGAAGACGCAGCCGGACGGCGGATTGACCGGGCTCGGAATATCGCCGCTCAGGATGATGCGCGAGCGCCGCACGTCGGGGTCCGGCTCCGGCGCCGCGGAAAACAGCGCCTCCGTGTACGGATGGCGTGGATTGGAGAACAACTCCACGGTCGGCGCGCTCTCGACCATGCGGCCGAGATACATCACCGCCACCTTGTCGCAGAGGTGCCCCACCAGCGCCAGGTCGTGCGAGATGAACAGCATGGCGAGCGAGAAGCGCGCGCG
>JAJZUI010000005.1 GCA_021847175.1 Pseudomonadota bacterium | reverse complement strand
CACGGAAACGCTCCACGGCGCGGCCGACCTCCTCGCCTGGGCGGCCGCGCACGCCGGCGCGCCACCGATCGCGCCCGGCCCCGGCCTGTTCGAGGCCGGGATCGCGCTGCGCGAACTGCTGCACCGGATCCTGAGCGCCCGCGCCGCCGGCGAGCGCGTGGCCGAGGCCGACCTCGCCGCCCTCGATGCGGCGCTGGAGACGGCTCCGTCGCGCCGCTCGCTGGTGGCCGTGGGCGACGGCTACGCCTGGCACACGCGGCCTAGTGGACCAGAGGGCGGGGAGCAACCGTCCGGGGCGGCCACGCTGCTCGCGCCGGTGCTGTGGGCCGCCGCCGACCTGCTCGCCCAGGGGGGCGGGGGCATTGGCGGGGGCACCGGCACCGGACGCGTGCGTCTGCGCGCCTGCGCCAACCCGGAATGCCGCTGGCTGTTCGTCGACGCCAGCCGCAACGGGTCGCGCCGCTGGTGCGACATGGCCGCCTGCGGCAACCGCGCCAAGGCGCACCGCCACTACCTCCGCGCCAAGGCGGCGAAGGGCTAGCGCGGCACCAGGAACGCGCCGGGCAGCGTCGCGGCGGAACGGATCCCGGTGTAGCGGGCGCCGATCGCGGCGCGAGGCGGGGCCGGAAAACCTGGCCGGCGGCCTATGCGTGCCCCGCCGTTCCGGCCAGATGCGCCGGGTCGATGTGCAGCTTCGCCAGCGCGCGCCGCCATTTCGTCTCGTGCTGGTCGTCGAACAGCAGCGCCGCGTCGGCCGGCGCGGTTAGCCAGGCGTTCTTGCGCATCTCCTCGTCGAGCTGTCCCGGCGACCAGCCGGCATAGCCGAGCGCCAGCAGGCTCTCGCGCGGCCCGCCGCCCTCGGCGATCACCTTGAGGATATCGAGGCTCGCGGTCAGCGCCAGCGCGTCGTCCACGCGCAGGCTGCCCTCGCCGGTCCAGTCCGCGGTGTGCAGCACGAAGCCGCGCGCGTTCTCCACCGGCCCGCCATGGCACAGCCGGATGGAGCGCGCCGGCGGTACCGGCTTGATGTCGAGCTGCTTCAGCAGGTCCTCGAAGCTGGGGGCCGCGAGCGGGTGGTTGAGCACCAGGCCCATCGCCCCCTCCGGCGTGTGCGCGCAGAGGAACACCACGCTCTGGGCGAAGCGCGGATCCTCCATGCCGGGCATCGCGATGAGCAGCTGGCCGGTGAGGTTGTCGCCTCCCTCCCCGCGCCCCTGCCCGCCATCCTGCCGCTTGCGCCTGCGCGCGCTGTCCTCGCTCATGGTCCGGCTATGTTGCGCCGCCCCACCCGGTGTGCAAGCCCGCCGCCTCCCGATCCCGCCAGGCCGCCCTTCGTGACAGGTGGGGCGCGGCAAGCTAGGAAGCCTCCGCCGCCCGGGGGATGGACGCCGTGGCGGCGGAGTTCGCGAAAACCAACGGTCGAACGGAGAGGCGAGGATGATCAAGGTCGGGGACAAGCTGCCGTCGATGAAACTGTCGATGGCCACGCCGGAGGGGCCCAAGGAGGTTTCGACCGACGACGTGTTCAAGGGGAAAGTCGTGATGTTCGCCGTTCCCGGCGCCTTCACCCCCACCTGCAGCGCCAAGCACCTGCCGGGCTTCCTGCAGAGCTACGACGCGATCAAGGCCAAGGGCGTGGACAGCGTTGTCTGCATGGCGGTGAACGACGCCTTCGTCATGGGCGCCTGGGCCAAGGACCAGGGCGTGGACGGCCGCATCGTGATGCTGGCGGATGGCGCCGGTGCCTTCACCAAGGCGCTGGGGCTGGAGCTCGACCTCGTCGCCCGCGGCCTCGGCGTGCGCAGCCAGCGCTTCGCCCTCGTCGCCGAGAACGGGGTGGTCAAGCACCTCGCCGTCGAGGCGCCGGGCGGCTTCGAGGTGAGCCGCGCCGAGGCGGTGCTCGCCGCCCTATAGCGCGAGGTCCATGGGCTCGGGTGTGACCACGTAGAGCAACTCCTTGTTGCGCACGTGGGAGATGCGCCCGACCTTCTCGCCGGCCGGGTTGTAGATGCCGATGCGCGCGCCGACATAGCGCGCGTGATCCAGCTCGATCACGCGCACATGCCCGCGCGAGGCGAGCATCGCCTCGATCGCGTCGCGGGCGAGATACCCCTCGTTGTTGAACGACACGACGAGCGAGGGTGAGCGCAGCGCCGCGATGGTGGCGGCGAGCGCCGGGCCGATGGCGCCGCGGGCGTTGAACGCGCTCTTGCGGCTCTTCACGTCCACCCGCTTGCAGGCGACGCCGTAGGTCTCCGGCTTGTCCCAGCGGATCAGCGTCTCCCAGACGTGGTAGTTCGCGAGATAGGCGTGCTGGTTGTAGGGCGGGTCGAGATAGGCGACGTCCGCCTCGATGGTTCCCGCCACGTCCTCCGCCTCGCCCATCAGGGCCTGGCAGGCGCCGGCAGCCGGTCGCGCCAGCAGGGCCGGCATGCGCAGCTCCAGCTCGTTGTAGGCGCGCGGCGCCCAGCGCTTCATGTAGGCCATCTGCAGGCCCGCGGTGCTGTCCACCCGGTCCGCGGCCTCCATCAGCGCGACGAGCAGGACCGCCTCCAGCTCCGGCTCGGCGCCCATCGCGGCGATCGCCTCGCGGATCGCGTCGACCCGCTCGCCGTTGCGCGGCTGGAAGAAGCGCGAGCGGACGCAGAACGTTTCGGTGAAGTAGCCGGCGCGGCCCGGCAGCCGCGCGAGGTCGGCGAGGATCGCCGGCACCCGCGCCTCCCAGCGCTCGCGGTCCGCCTGCACGTAGCACGTCGCCAGCGCCGCGGCGTAGGCGTTGTGGTCGTTGGCGATGACGCGATAGCCCGCCGCCTTCAGCGCGTGGCCCACGCGCGCGGTGCCGGAGAACAGGTCGGCGACGGTCGCACCTTCCGGTGCGATCCCCCCGATCGCCGCCATGATGTGGCGCAGCAGCGCCCGCTTGGAGCCGATGTACTTGATCAATGACCCGAAGCCGCCTCGCGGGCGGCGGTCGCGAGCTGGTCGGCGCGCTCGTTCATCTCGTGGCCGGAATGGCCGCGCACCCATTTCCACTCGATCTCGTGCTTCTCCGCGGCCGCGAGCAGGCGCTGCCAGAGGTCCAGGTTCGCGACCGGGTCGCCCGCGGCGTTGCGCCAGCGCCGCCGCACCCAGCCATGCCGCCAGCGCGTGATGCCGAGCCGGACATATTCGCTGTCGGTGTGCAGCACCACGTGGCAGGGACGCTTCAGCGTCTCCAGCGCCACGGCGGCGGCGGTGAGTTCCATGCGGTTGTTGGTGGTCGCGGGCTCGGCGCCGGAAAGCTCGCGCTCGTGCTTGCCGCGCCGCAGGATCGCCGCCCACCCGCCGGGGCCGGGGTTCGGCTTGCAGCCGCCGTCGGTCCAGATCTCGACGGGTTCGCCGTGCCTGGGCGGGTCAGAGTCCATACGCCGCCTCGCCCTTCGCCGCCTGGTGGAAGCGCAGCCGGCGCAGGTACTCGAGCGGGTCCTTGCGCGTGACCAGCGCGCCGGCCGGCGTGTTGATCCAGTCGTAGAGCCGCGTCGCCGCGAAGCGCAGCGCGGCCCCGGCGGCCAGCACCGGCAGTGCCGCCCGCTCCCCGCGGGTGAGCGGCCGCGCCGCGTCGTAGGCGCGGATCAGCGAGCGCGATTTCGTCACGTTGTAGGAACCATCGCTCTCGAAGCACCAGGCGTTGAGGCAAACCGCGAGGTCGTACGAGCAGAAATCCGTGCACGCGAAATAGAAGTCGATGAGCCCGGAGACCCGCCCCTCGAGGAAGAACACGTTGTCCGGGAACAGGTCGGCGTGGATGTGCCCGATGGGAAGCGCGCTCGGCCAGCCCGCGAGGATCGGCTTCAGCGCCGCGCGCAGCTCGGCGGCGACCGGCGCCATCTCCCGCCCCGCCTCGCCGGTCGTGTCGCAACGCTCCAGCAACGGTTCCCAGGCGCCGGGCCCGAGCCCGTTGGCGCGGGTGGGCGCATAGCCCTCGCCCGCGCGGTGCAGCGCCGCGAGTGCGGCGCCGAGCGGCGCGCAGTGCTCCGGGCGCACCCGCCGCGGCCAGATGCCGGGCAGGAACGTGGTGATCGCCGCGGCCTTCCCCGCGAGCCGGCGCAGCGCCGCTCCGTCGCGCCCGGGAACGGGCCGCGGGCAGGCGATGCCGTGCGCCGCGAGGTGCTGCATGAGGCCGAGGAACCACGGCAGGTCGGCGGGATCGACGCGCTTCTCATAGAGCGTGAGGATGAAGTCGCCCTGCGTGGTGCGCAGCGAGAAATTGCTGTTCTCCACCCCCTCCGCGATGCCGCGGAACGCGACCAGCTCGCCGATCGCGTAGTCACCGAGGAACGAAGCCAGCGCCTCGTCCGAGACCTCCGTGTAGACCGCCATCAGGCCGCCGAGAGCGCGGCCGGGAGCTTGAACGTCACGTCCTCGGTGGTGACGCGCCGCTCCTCGACCGCGAGCGCGTAGCGTTCCCCGAGCCGCGCCAGCAGGCCCTGGACCAGCGATTCCGGCGCCGAGGCCCCGGCGGTGATGCCGACGACGGTCTCGCCGTGCAGCATGCTCCAGTCGAGCGCCTCCGGCCCCTCCAGCAGCAGCGCGCGGGCGCCGGCCCGGCCCGCCACCTCGCACAGCCGCACAGTGTTGGACGAGTTGGCGCTGCCCAGCACCAGCACCAGCGCCGCCTCCGCCGCCACGGCGCGCACCGCGGCCTGGCGGTTGGTGGTGGCGTAGCAGATATCCTCCTTCGCCGGCCCCTCGATCGCGGGGAAGCGCCGGCGCAGCACCGCCACGATCCCGGCCGCGTCCTCCACCGAGAGCGTGGTCTGCGTCACGAAGGCGAGCGGCCCCGGCGGCGGCATCACCGTCTGCGCCTCGGCGGCGGATTGCACCAGCGTCATCGCGCCGGGGCGGACCTGGCCCATCGTGCCCTCCACCTCGGGGTGGCCGGCATGGCCGATCATCAGGATGTGCCGGCCCGCCGCGGCGTGGCGCTCCGCCTCGCGATGCACCTTGGAGACCAGCGGGCAGGTGGCGTCGAAGGCAACGAGGCCCCTCGCGGCGGCGGCCAGCGGCACGGATTTCGCGACCCCGTGCGCGGAGAACACCACGCGCGCGCCGACCGGCACCGCGTCCAGCTCCTCGACAAACACGGCGCCTTGCGCGGCCAGCGCACCGACGACGACGCGGTTGTGCACGATCTCGTGGCGCACATAGACCGGCGCGCCATGACATTTCAGCGCCTCCTCCACCACCCGCACGGCGCGGTCCACCCCGGCGCAGAAGCCGCGCGGCGCCGCCAGCAGCACGCGCAGCCGCGGCAATGCCGGGATCGGGTGGGGGTCGGGGGCGCGGGCGGGATCGGCTGGCATCGGGCGTGGCGGCTCCGGCGTGGTCGCACCCCGGCCCGCGATGAATCGGACGCGTCCGGGGCGGCGTGACGGAAACGGCAGACAGAAACGGGGCCAGACATAGAGGCCCTTCCCCTGGCCGGCAATGCACGGCATGGAGACGCAACGGCTGACGGCGATCACGGCGGAGGACTCATGGCGCGGCACGGCGACGACACGGGGATGGCACGCACGGCACGGCTTCACGCGCGACGATGGGCCGCCGGCACGCTCGCGGCCCTGGCACTCGCCGGCTGCACGCCAAGCGGGTTTCCCCCCGCCTGCCCGCAGCTCTCGCTGATCCAGAACGCGTCCACCCTGGTGCAGGTCGCGGGCAAGGCGAACCAGCGCGACATCCGCGACCTGGTACTGGCGGCGCGCATCGAGGCGGTGCCGGCCAGCTGCAACTTCGCCGCCGCGCACGCGGTGGGGGCGCAGCTGCGGGTGCACTTCACCGTGGAACGCGGCCCGGCGGCGACCAGCCCCGACGTGCAGCTGCACTATTTCGTCGCCGCGACCGAGGGCAAGACCATCCTCGACGAGAAGGATTTCGTCGTGAAGGGCGTCTTCCCGCCGAACGCGGACCAGATGACGCTGGTCGGCGAGCCGATCCACTTCCGCTTTCCGGTGGGCGCCGACCAGTCCGCGGCCGGCTACCACATCTATGTCGGCTTCCGGCTGACCAAGGCGCAGCTCGACTACAACCGCGCCCACGGCATTTAGCGGCGAGGCTCAGGCCAGCACGGGCCCGAGGAACCGGCCCCAGCCATAGGCGTTGCTGGCCGCCCCCTCCTCCATCGCGGTCGCCAGCACCGCGCGGTGAGGGCCATGCGCCGGCGGGAAGCCGAGCACCAGACGGGCGCTGCCGCCGGGGGCAAGGGTGCGCGTCTCGGTGGCGATGGTCTCGCCGGCCTCGGTCTCCAGGCTCGCCGTGAAGCGGATCCTCTCGCCGGCCGGCCCGGCATGCGCGAGCCCGGTCTCCAGCCGCGTCTGGCCCGCGAGCGTGCGGGGAAACACCGCCCGCGCCACCCCGCCCGGCGCCGGCGGGTGCAGCTGGAAGCCGCCCTCGCCGGTAAGGAAGAACCCCCAGGGCTCGCGCAGCACGCCTGCCAGCACCAGCGGCGCCACCCCCGGCTCCTCCTGGATCAGCGCGAGGCGACGCGGGCCCGGAACCGGCAGGTGGCGCGGCACCAGGCGTTCGGCGACATCGATCGGGGCATGGCGCTCGATGCTGTGGGTCGTGACCCTGAACGCCCCCTCCCCGAACGGGGTGTCCTCCAGCAGCGCGGGGTCGAGCACCGCCGGCTGCTCGCCGAACGGCTCCGCGTGGCGGACGATGGCGAGCGCGTCGAGCCCGGCCACCCAGGACGGCCTGGGGGCGGCGAGCAGCGTCTCGGCGGCGGCGTGGAAATCCGCGACCACGAGGTCGGCCCCCGCCCAGCCCACCAGCTCCAGCAGCGAGGCGACGGTATGGGCGCGCAGCCGCCGCGCCTCGAGCGGCAACCGGTCTGTGAAGCGCGCCGACCAGCCGGCGGCGTCCTCGCGCATGGGCCCGATGCGCGAGGCCGAATGCCACACCGCGGCCGGCACGACGCGGATCCGCGGATAGGGCGCGGTGTTCTGCAGCAGCAGGCGCAGCAGCGGCGCCAGCGGCTCCACGGCCGCGAGCTGTGCCTCGGGGAACCGTCGGGCCAGCGCCACCGTAAGGTAGCCGCCGCCGGCGCCGAGCACCAGGATCCGGCGCGGCTCGCAGCGCAGCGGGAAGGACGCGAACCCGTCGCGGAAGCAGCGCGCGATGGCGGCGACATCCGGCGTCGCGCAGCGGAACGCGAGCGGATGGCCGAGTTCGGGCAGCAGCGCATGGCCGAGCCCGCTGCGCGAGGCCCCGAAATGCGCCAGCGCCGCGAAATAGGCCGCGCGCAGCGCCGCGTCGGCGGGTGAGGCGATGAGCTGCCCCGCCGCCTCGTGCAAGGCCAGGATCTCGGCCTGCGGTGTGTCCGGTCCGGGAAGCGGGGCTGCGGCCGGCCACGGGCCGGGTTCGGGGGCTGGGGGTGGCGGGGGCATGGCGCGAGGATGGCCCAGCGCCGCGCGGGACTCCAGAGGAACCGCGAGGGGTCCGCCCAAGGCCCGATAACCGGCATTGAGGCGTTTCGTGATCGCGCATTTCATCGCCGTGGGTTTGTCGCAGAATCATACCGTTACGGCTTCTACTTGGCAGGTTTGTGACCCCATCAAAACATTTTTGATCGAAAGATGTAACGATGCCCTTTCGTTTTCGGGACGAAATCTGATACATTGCTCGAAACTGATCTCACGGAACCGATCCCAAAAGGAGACGCTGATGGCCAACGCCGTTCTGCCCGACAAACTGCCGGGCGTGCTCCGCGACGCGATCCTGGGCATGGTGCGCCGCGAGGGACCCGATCTTTCGGCTCGTCAGCTGGTGGTCTTCCTGATCTGCTACCTGGAGGACGGGCCGCACACGGTACGCGGTCTCGCGGCGCGGCTCGATGTCTCGAAACCCGCGATCACGCGCTCGCTCGACCGCCTTACCGATCTCGGCTTCGCCAAGCGCGCCGCCGACCCCGCCGATCGCCGCAGCGTGCTGGTCACCCGCACGCGCAAGGGCGAGGCGCTGCTCGCGGAACTCAAGCGCCTGCTCACCGCCGCCGCCGCGGCCAGCAACAAGCCCGCGAAGAAGCCGCGCGGGAAGTAGGCAGGCTTTCGGGAGGGCCGAAGCCCTCCCGAACCCGGCTTCAGCCGATCGCCTCGATCTCCGCGACCGAAGCCGCATCGAGCGCCCAGCCGCCGGCGGCGACATTCTGGCGGATCTGCTCCGGCTTGGTCGCCCCGGCAATCACGCTCGCGACCGGCGCCTTGGCGAGCAGCCAGGCGAAGGCGAGGTCGAGCAGCGTGCGGCCATGCGCCTCGGCATACTCGGCGAGCTTTTCCGAGCGCTTCCAGTTCGTTTCGGTAAGGTAGCGGTCCGCCAGCCGCTGCGTCTTGGTGAGCCTGGCCCCTTCCGGCATCGGCGCGTTGCGGCGGTACTTGCCGGAGAGCAGGCCCGAGGCGAGCGGGAAATAGGGCAGCAGCCCGATCCCCTGCGCGCGCATCATCGGCATCAGCTCCGCCTCCGCCTTGCGCACCAGCAGCGAATACTCGTCCTGGCAGGAAACGAAGGACGTGAGACCCATCTGCCGTGCGATCGCGTTCGCCTCCACCACCTGCCACGCCGGCATGTTGGAGACGCCGACATAGCGGACCTTGCCGGCGCGCACGAGGTCGTCGAGCGCGCGCAACGTCTCGGCGATCGGCGTGCGCGGGTCGGGCGTGTGCAGCTGGTAGAGGTCGATCCAGTCGGTCTTGAGGCGCGAGAGGCTGTCCTCGACCGCGCGCATGATCCACGCGCGCGACCCACCCTGGTGCTCGCCGCCGTCCTGCATCGCCAGGCCGAACTTGGTCGCGAGGACGATACGCTTGCGCATCGAGGCGTCGATCACCTGCCCCATCGCGGTCTCCGAGCCGCCGCGCTCGCCATAGACATCCGCCGTGTCGAACAGCGTGATGCCGGCATCGACCGCTTCGTGGATCACCGCGCGCGTCGCGGCGAGATCGATGCGGGCGCCGAAATTGTTGCAGCCGAGCCCGATCGCCGACACACGCAGGCCGCTCGCACCGAGATTGCGCATTTCCATGCCGAATTCTCCCCCAGGAAAGGCGGCGATCCTGCGCGCGGGGCGGCGGCGCCTCAACCCCCGCGGCCGCAGGCCAGCCGTTCAGCGCCGTCCCCCTTCAGCGCCCCCCCTTCAGCGCCCCCCTTCAGCGCGAGGCGATTTCCTGGCGCAGCTTGCGCCGCATCGCGTCGGCGAAGCTCGCCACCCCGTCCGCCTCGAGCGCGAAACTGCCGCGCCCGCCGATCACCTGGTCGCTGAAGTACTTGGTGAGCCCGCCGGGAATCCGATAACCGCCGTAGAGATAGCCTTGCGGCCATTTGTTGATGAGGGCGAGCGCGTTGATCACCACGCCCGCCCGCGCCGCCGCCGCGCGCGCGAGGGCGATGCGCGGGCCGGAATTGTTGGTGCCGTCCCCGCAGACATCGATCACGTGCCGCTGCGCCCGAAACGGTGCCTGGTGCAGCAGGGCGAGGGCCGCGACGATGCCGTCGCTGATCGAGGTGCGCCCGGCGAAGCTGCGCGGCGCCGCCGCGATCGCGGCCCCGAAGGCGCGCGCGTCGTGCCCGTTGGCAAGCACGCGCCAGCCGACCACGACACGCTGCTGCTCGGCGCCGGCGAACTCCACGTAGGCGACCGCGATGCGCCCGCGCACGCCCGAGCGGATCGCCGCGATCACGCCGGGGTCGGCAAAGGCGGCGCGGTAGCCCTGCTTCTCCAGGTGGAACTCGCCGTCGTTGATCGAGCCCGAGACGTCGCTGAGCAGCACCAGCGCCACGTCCACCTTTTGCGGAGGCAGGCCGGCAACAAGCTGGGTCTGTGCCGCGGCGGGCACCGCGGCGGCGAGGCCGGCCAGCAGCAGGAGAAGCCACCGCACATGCAAAGCTTGCCCCCGGTCGGCGGCCAAGGCGAGAAGAATCCGCGCGGGCCTCTGGCGCCCGCTCGGCGACGCTCGAACCGGAAACGCTTGACTCCGGAGGGGGGTTCGGGAATCGATGAGAACATAACGTGAACATCGATGCCGGACCCAAACCCCACCACCGCCACGCTCGCCAGGCTGCGCGCCGCGCTGCCGCCGCTGGCCCGCCACGGGCGCCTGCCGCTCGGCCCTCGGGCGCTGGACGCGGCGCTGGGTGGCGGGCTGGCGTTGGGCGCGCTGCACGCGGTGGCGGAGGCGGGGCCGGCGGGCGGAACCGGCGGCGCCGGCACCGGGTTCGTGGCCTGCATCCTCGGGCGGCTTGCCGGGCCGGTGCTGTGGATCTCGCCGCGCGCGGACCTGTTCCCTGCCGGGCTGATCCGCTTCGGGCTCGACCCCGCGCGGCTGCTGCTCGCGGCACCGGCGGACGACACAGCGAGCCTCGCGGCGATGGAGACGGGGCTGCGCGCCGGGGTGACGACGGTTGGCGAGATCGGGGGTGGCGAGATCGCCGCTACGGGAAGGCTGGGCGGCCGGCGGCTGGCGCTGGCCTGCCTCGACCAGGGTGCCACGGGGTTCCTTCTGCTGCGCCGGGTGTGGCCCAGGTGGAAGGATAGGGCGGGCCGGGAGGATCTCTCCGCGGCCTTCACGCGCTGGCGCATCGCGCCCTCGCCAAGCAGGTGCCAGCACGGCGAGCCGGGTGAGCCGTGCTGGCACCTGCGCCTGCTCGCGGCACGCGGCGGCACCGAGGGGCAATGGCTGGTCGAGCCGGGAGGAGAGGATGACGCGGCGCCTGCTTTACGTCTGGTTGCCGGCCTGGCCGCTGACGCGGCTGGATCGCGGATCCGCGCCGCCGGATAGGCCGCGCGCGCCCCAATCGCGCGCAACCGTCGCGAGCGAGCGCGGCGTGCGCCGCCTCGCCGCGATCTGGCCGCCGGCGCCCGGCCTGCACGAGGGCCAGACCCTGGCCGAGGCGCGCGCGATCCTGCCGGACCTCGAGGTGCTGCCGGCGAGCCCGGAGGCGGACGCCTTGGCGCTGGAGGCCCTGGCGCAGGCGGCGACGCGCTTCAGCCCGATGGCCGCCGCCGACCCGCCGGACGGGCTGTGGCTCGACCTCACCGGCTGCGCGGCACTCTGGCCGGACGAGGGCGCGATGCTCGCGGCGATCGCCGCCTGGCTCGCGATCCCGGCCCGTCTGGCGCTCGCCGCCACCACCGGCGCCGCCTGGGCGCTGGCGCATTCGCCGGGCGGGCCGGCCCTGCACGTCTGCCCGCCAGGTGGCGAGGCGAGGGCGCTGGCCCGGCTCTCCCCCGCCCTGCTGCGCCTGTCGCCGCAAGCCGTGGCGGGGCTGCGCCGGGTGGGACTGCGGGAAGTCGCGGCGCTGACCCGCCTGCCCCGCGCGGCGCTGACCACGCGCTATGGGCCGGACGTGGTGCGCCGGCTCGGCCAGGCGCTGGGAGGCGAGGAAGAGCCGATCGCCTGGCCACCGCCGGCACCCACCTGGGAGGAGCGGCTGGATTTCGCGGAACCGGCAACGACGGCCACGACCTTCGAACGCGCGCTCCTGCATCTCGCGGGCCGGCTTTGCGAACGACTCGCCGCCGGCGGCCTCGGCGGGCTGCGTTTTTCCGCGTTGTTCCGGCGCACCGACGGCACCGCGGCGCGGATGGCCGTCGGCACCGCGCGGCCGATGCGCGACGCCACCCGCCTCGCGCGCCTGTTCGCGATGCAGCTCGACGCGCTCGATCCCGGGCTCGGCATCGAGACGATGTCGCTGGCGGCGGAGGCGCTGGAGAAGCTCGCGCCGCGCCAGGCGCTGCTCGGCCACGAGGCGCGCGCCGCCGACCTTGCCGCACTGGCGGATTCGCTGGCGGTGAGGCTGGGGCAGACGCGGCTGTGGCGCCCGGCGCCGCGCGCGAGCCACGTGCCGGAGCGCAGCCTCGCGCGGGCGGGAGTGATGCAGGCGACTGCCTGGCCCGCCCCCGCGACGCCGCGCCCGCTGCGCCTGCTGGCACGGCCGGAGCCGATCATGGCGACGGCCCCGGTGCCGGACGCCCCGCCGCTGCAATTCCGCTGGCAGGGAACCCTGCACCGCGTCCGCGCCGCGAGCGGACCCGAACGCATCGCCGCGGAATGGTGGCGCGACGGCGCCGATCCGGACCGGCTCCGCGATTATTACTGTGTCGAGACGATAGACGGTGCGCGCTGCTGGCTGTTCCGCGCGGGGCTGCACGGCACGCCGCGCCCGCCGCGCTGGTTCCTGCACGGGTTCTTCGCTTGAGGCGCCGATGCCTGCCTATGCCGAGCTCGTTGTCGCGACCCCCTTCTCCTTCCTGCGCGGTGCCAGCCACGCGACTGAGCTGGTGGGGCGCGCGGCGGCGCTTGGCATCGCGGCGCTGGGCATCGCCGACCGCAACACGGTGGCCGGCGTGGTGCGCGCCCATGCCGCCGCGCGCGAGCTGGGGCCCGGCGCCCCGCGCATCCTGCCCGGGGCGCGCCTGGTCTTCGCCGACGCCACTCCCGACCTCGTGCTGCTGCCCAGGGACCGCGCCGCCTGGGGCAGGCTGACCGCCCTGCTCTCGCGCGGCAAGGCCCAGGGGCGCAAGGGGGCGCGCAAGGGGGCGCGCAAGGGCGAGTGCACCCTGTTCCTCTCCGACCTCGAGGCCGCGGCGGAGGGCCAGGCGGCGATCCTGATCCCGCCGGCTGACGGGTCGTTCGATCCGAAACCGCTGCAGCAACTGTTCGGCCGCGACCTCTCGCTCGCCGCCATCCGCCACTGGCGCGACGACGATGCGCGCCGGCTGCGCCACCTCGCCGGCCTCGGCATCCCGCTGCTCGCGACCGGCGATATCCTGATGCACGCGCCGGAGCGCCGGCCGCTCGCCGACGTGCTCGCCTGCATCCGCGAGAGCACGACGCTGGAACAGGCGGGTTCGCTGCTCGCGGCACACGCCGAACGGCACCTCAAGCCGCCCGCGGAGATGGCGCGCCTCTTCGCGGCCTGCCCCGAGGCGATCGCGCGCACGATGGCGGTCGCGGATTCCTGCCGCTTCTCGCTCGACCAGCTCGCCTATGAATATCCCGATGAGCCGGTGCCGCCTGGCCGCACGCCGGACGGCCACCTCGCGGCGCTGGCCTGGGAGGGGGCGGCGCGGCGCTGGCCGCAAGGCGTGCCGGAGAACGTGCGCGCGACGATGCAGAAGGAACTCGCCGTCATCGCGGAGCTTGGCTACGCACGGTATTTCCTCACCGTCCACGACATCGCGGTCTTCGCCCGCGCCCGCGGCATCCTCTGCCAGGGGCGTGGCTCCGCCGCCAACTCCGCGGTTTGTTACGCGCTCGGCATCACCGCGGTGGACCCGACGAAGATCGAGCTGCTGTTCGAGCGCTTCATGTCCGCGGAACGGCGCGAGCCGCCGGACATCGACATCGATTTCGAGCACGAGCGGCGCGAGGAGGTGATCCAGTACATCTACCGCCGCTACGGCCACGACCGCGCGGCGATAGCGGCGACGGTGATCCATTTCCGTTCGCGGCGCGCGGTGCGCGAGGTGGGCAAGGTGATGGGCCTGTCGGAGGACACGACGGCCGCCCTCTCCGCCGAGAGCTGGAACCATGGCACAGGAGAACGGGGCACAGGAGAATGGGGCGACGTGCCGTGGCCGGACGAGCGGCTGCGGGCGATCGGGCTCGACCCCGCGAGCCCGGCGCTCGCGCGCACCGTCGCCCTCGCGCGCGAGATCATGGGCTTGCCGCGCCATCTCTCCCAGCATGTCGGCGGCTTCGTGCTGACGCGCGGCATTCTTTCCGAAACCGTACCAATAGGGCCGGCCGCGATGGCGGGGCGGTTCTTCATCGAGTGGGACAAGGACGACATCGACGAGCTCGGCATCATGAAGGTGGATGTGCTGGCGCTGGGCATGCTGAGCTGCATCCGCGGGGCCTTCGCGATGCTGCGCGCGCGGGGAATGAAGCTCGACGACCTCGCCGCGATCCCGCAGGACGATCCTCTGGTCTATGCCATGCTCCGCCGCGGCGACAGCGTCGGCGTGTTCCAGGTGGAGAGCCGGGCGCAGATGAACATGCTGCCACGGCTTGCCCCGCGCTGTTATTACGATCTCGTGATAGAAGTCGCGATCGTCCGGCCGGGCCCGATCCAGGGCGACATGGTCCACCCCTATCTGCGCCGCCGGCAGGGACTGGAGACGCCCGACTATCCCGCCCCCGACCCCGTGCACGGGCCGCCCGACGAACTTGCCCGCGTGCTCAGGCGCACGCTCGGCGTGCCGCTGTTCCAGGAGCAGGCGATGCGCATCGCGATCGAGGCCGCGCGCTTCACGCCGGAGGAGGCGAACCGGCTGCGCCGCTCCATGGCGACGTTCCGCAACCTCGGCACCATCCGCGTCTTCCACGACAAGATGGTGGAGGGGATGGTGGCGCGCGGCTACGAGCGGGATTTCGCCGAGCGCTGCTTCCACCAGATCGAGGGTTTCGGCACCTACGGGTTTCCGGAGAGCCACGCGGCGAGCTTCGCGCTGCTCGTCTATGTCTCGGCCTGGATCAAGTGCCATCACCCGGCGGTGTTCGCGGCCGCCCTGCTCAACGCGCAGCCGATGGGCTTCTACGCGCCGGCGCAGATCGTGCGCGACGCTCGCGAGCATGGCGTCGCCGTGCTGGGGGTGGACGCGCAGGCGAGCGCCTGGGACTGCGCCGTGGACGAGGCGGGCTGCCTGCGGCTCGGCCTGCGGCTGATCGACGGGTTCCGCGAGGAATGGGCGGAGCGGCTGGTCGCCGCGCGCGGCGCCGGCTTCGCGGACTTCGCCTCGCTCGCGCGCGCGGTGCCGCGGGCGGCGCTGATCGCACTCGGCGAGGCGGACGCGCTCGGCGGCCTTGGCGGCGCGCGGCGCGAGGCGCTGTGGTCGGCCCAGGGGTGGCGAGGGGGAAGTTGGCGAGAGGCGGAACGACCGCTGCTGCCGGAGGACGATACATCCCCCTCGGCGCTGCGCCTGCCGCCGCCGGCGGCGGCGGAGGCGGCGATCGAGGACTATCGCAGCACCGGTCTTTCGTTGCGCGGGCATCCGCTGGGTTTCCTGCGCGCGGGGCTGCCGGCGGATGCCGTGACCTGCGCGCAGGCCGCCGTCGCCGCGGACGGAACGTTCCTCGCGGTGAGCGGCCTGGTGCTGATCCGCCAGCGCCCCGGCAGCGCCAACGGCGTCGTCTTCGCCACCATCGAGGACGAGAGCGGCATCGTGAACGTGGTGATCTGGCCGGATGTTTCGGCACGCTGCCGCGCGGCCCTGCTGGGGGCGCGGGTGCTGCGCGCGGAGGGCCATATCCAGCGCTGGCAGGGCGCGGAGGGGGTGGCGGTCGTGCACCTGGTGGCGACCCACCTCGCGGACGAGAGCGCGGCGCTGGCCCGGCTCGACGCCCCCGCCAGCGGCGGCGAACTGCCCCGCTCGCGCGATTTCCGCTGAAGCCGGGCATCGCGGAACGGCCGCCTTGTGGCAGCCTCGCTGGCACGCCGGGGCAAAAGCCGCGCGGCATCTCATCCGACGGAGAACGACTCTGAAAAGCTCCGGCCAAGGCGCAACGCGACGGACATGCCGCTTTTATCTCGTAATTTCGACGCGACGACAAGGATGTTTCTCCTATCATGTCTTTATTTTCCTATATCTCAAGGAGAGAGCGCCTCAAATAACTGATGCGATCGATGAAAATGTGATGCGTTACCGTTTTTGAGACAAATTATTGAAGAATTCCGCTTGCGCCAAACCCTGCCTTCGGGTAATTAGTCGTTTGACAAACTTTACGTGGGAGCCGTCATGAAATCCGGGACACTTTCCAAGCTGGCGCTTGGCGGCTTGCTGGCAGTGGGCGTTGGAGCGCTGGCGCCGAAAGCGCATGCGACGCCAACGCCTTCTTATAACCTGAGCCCCAGTTCAGAATTTATCTATGTCCAAGTGGCCGGAACGAGCAGTTCCATTTTGGTTCCGCAACAAGCGACTGCGGGAAGCTGGATAACACCTTTCTACGTGGGCACGCTCAGCGGTTCGACCTATATTTATGCCCCTGGTTACACCGGTTCCAACGCCATCGCCGGCTTGGCCACTGTAAAGCCGTCGGGAGGCACCGATTATTACGAGATTTCCGGGACGAGCATGTATAATATTGTTAGTACCGGACCCAGCGTAGCGTCCAACTATGACCTGGTGTCAGGTTCGACGACCAACGTTCTCGGCCTGGGGAGCGGGACCAGCCTCTTGCCGACCTTGAGCATCTTCACCGCCGCCAACGGTTTTCTCACGCCTCCGCCGAAGGCCATTCTTTCTAACCAGGTTTCGAGCTCCAGCCATCTCGGCATTGGTCTTAGCGCCAGTGCGACCCTTAGTTCGATCAGCTGCATGCTCGATAACAGTTCACCGGCAAATTATACATGCGCGAACCCCTTGAGCGTTGTGATTGGTACGACCCCACAGTCCACCGAAAATTTCGGTAGCCCCCAGTCGAGCAACCAGACCTCTCTGCTCCTTACGTCATTCGCGACGCCCTTTGACTTGGCCAACACGACGACCGTCGATCTGCTGCCTGGCGATAACATGATAACGACGGTCACGACGACGCTGCAGTCCGTCCCCGAGCCGTTCTCCATGTCCCTCATGGCGGTCGGGCTCGTCGGTCTCACCATCGTGTACCGGCGCCGCAGTCGCGCCTGACGCGAGCCACAGTCCCGATACGGAAAAGGCCCCGCGAGGGGCCTTTTTCATGTCCGCGGCACGCTACGGCGCTGCCGCCCATCCTATTCTCGCCACATTCATCCTCACACTCCCCCCATCCTTATCCACCCCGCCTTCCCGCCGTTCCTTTGGCTCATCGCGCCTATTCCAGGAGAGACACCCCCATGTTCACCCGACCGATGACCAGTCGTGCCGCGTTGGCGCGCCGTATCCTGCCCCACCTCATGGCTTCCGTTCTTTTTGCCACCCCGGCCCTCGCCGCGCAGCCGGCCGTGCAGCCCGCCGCCCCGAAGCCGTTGCGCAAGCTCGCGCGCGCGCGCGTGCACCATCGCCCGTCGCGCGCCACCGTCGCCCCCTATCTCGCGGATGGCCAGGCGCGGCTGCTCCACGCCGCCTTCTGGCGGCCCGAGGGCGCCTGGCGCCCGGCGCGTCTCGGCTGGGAGCAGATTGGCCTCGCCTCCTGGTATGGCGGTCCCGCCTGGCAGGGGCGCCGTACCGCCGCCGGCACGCCTTTCAACGAACACCAGCTTACCGCCGCGCACGCCACCCTGCCCCTGGGCTCGCGGGTCCTCGTCACGGACCCCGCCACCGGCCGCTCCGTCGTCGTCACCATCACCGACCGGCCGGGCACGCGCAGCCGCATCATCGACCTCTCGCGCGCGGCGGCCGCGAAGCTTGGAATCCTCAACGCGGGTGTCGCCAGGGTCGAGATCTCCCTCCTATAGTGGGGGCATGACCCCCATCGTCGGCGCGACCGCGCTCCCCGCCGGCACCAGCGTCGCCCTCGCTTCCGGCGGCGAGCGGCGGCCGGTCGAGGACCTTGCCCCCGGCGCGATCCTCGACAGCGGGGCCGTGCTCACATCGGTGGTGGAACTGCCGACCGGCGCGGTCGCCGATGCCGTGATCCTCGCAGCCGGGGCGATCGGCCCCGGGTCGCCGTCCGCCCCCCTCATCCTCTCGCCGCTGCAATGGATCGCCTTCGCCGACCAGCTCGCCCCGGCCGGCGCGCTCGCCAACGGCGCCACCATCCGCCGCCTACCAGCCGCCCCGCCGCAATGGTACGCACTTGCCGCCGACCAGGCGGCGACACTGACGGCTGAAGGGGTGAGCCTACCCCTGCCGGGTCCACGGGGCTTCGCCACCCGGCTCCGCCCGCTCCCCGCGGGTCCGGAGTTGGTGGCGCTGAGGGCCGGCCTTTGCCCGCCGCCGCCGCTGCCCCTGCGCCTGATGCTGGGTGCGCAGGAACTCCCCGCCACGCTCGGCGCCGATCGCCTTGAGGTCACCCTCCCCGTGACGGACGGGGCGCCGATGACAGTGCTGCGCCTGGTCTCGCCCCCCGGGCGGCAGCGCGGCTCGCTGGATTCGCGTCGTTTCGGCGTGGCCGTCCGCGGGGTGGAACTCGACGGCAAGGCCCTTGCCCTCGACGATCCCGGCTTCGGCGAAGGGTTCTACGCGATCGAGCGCCACGACAACGCCGCCTGGCGCTGGACCAGCGGCGATGCAACCCTGGCACTGCCCCCGTCCACGTCTCCGCGCGTGATGGTGCTGCACCTGACGTCCTGGCACACGCATCTGGAGCCGGCTTAGGCGGGGCGGCTCCGGGCCATACGGAACCGGCCGCCCCTTGGCGGGCGTGTCGCGGCAACGGGGTTCGGGGCCGCCGGCGTGGCGGCCCCGCTCCGTCAAAGTTCAGACGCGGCGCACGCCGTACATCTGCGGGAAGCCCATGCGGATGTCCTTGAGGTACGTGCGATAGGCGGTCGGCTGCTGGTACATGCCCAGCGGCACGTAGGGCACCTCCTGCCAGAACACCTGCTGCATCTGCTCGCAGATCTTCTGCTGCGCGGCGAGGCTGGGCGCGTCGAGCCAGGCCGTCATCAGCTTTTGCATGGCCGGCATTGTGGGCCAGCCGAACCAGGCGTTCTTCCCATTGCCCTGCAGCGCGACATTCGCGATGGGCATGATGTTGCCGATGCCGCCGAGGAAGGTGAAGAAGATGTTCCACCCACCTTCGGCGGGCGGCTTCATCACCGCGCGGCGCTGCACCACGGTGCCCCAGTCGAGCGACGCGAGGTCGACGTTGAAGCCCATCTTCTTCAGCACATCGACGCAGACCAGCCCCTCGCTGTTGATGACCGGAAAGTTGGTCGCCACCAGCACGGTGATCTTCTCGCCCTTGTAGCCGGCCTTCTCGAGCTCCGGCTTGAGGCTCGCCGGGTCCTTGACCCCGTGCGTCACGGCAACGCCCGTGGTGGAGGCCATCGGCGTGCCGGGGACGAAGACGCCGACATCGGTCTTGACGACACTCGGATCAGAGCCGGCGACCGCGGCCATCACCTCCGTCTGGTTGATCGCCTTCAGCACGAGGCGGCGGATCTCCGGCTTGTCGAAGGGCGGGTAGAGCCAGTTGAAGCGCAGGCAGCCGATCTCGCCGGTCACGTCGGTGACGCGCGTCTTGATCTTGCCGGTGTGCTGCAGGGAAGGGATGAGATCGATGTCCGGATTTTCCCACCAATCCTGCTCGCCGGATTCCAGCGCCGCGGCCTTGGTCGCGGAGTCCGGAATCACGGTCCATTCGACGCGGTCGAAATGGGCGACCTTCGGGCCGGCCATGAACGAGGGGGTGCCGCTGGTGCGCGGGACGTAGCCGGTGAACTTGTCGAAGACGATCTTGACGCCGGCCACCCGCTCGGCCGCGTTGAAGACAAAGGGACCGCTGCCGACCGTGCCCTTGATCTGGTCATGCGGGTTCGCCGGAACCTGGTGCGCCGGCATGATGCAGGAGCTGTAGAAAGCCAGCGCGTTGGGGATCATCGCGAAGGGCTTCTTGAGCTTGATGACCAGGGTCTTGTCGTTGGGCGCCGAAAAGCTGTCCACATAGGAACCGACGGTGATGCCGAAGGAGTCGACCTGGACCCAGCGCTTGAGCGAGGCGGCGCAGTCCGCGGCGGTGACCGGCGTGTTGTCGTGGAACTTCAGCCCGTCGCGCAGCGTGATGGTCCAGGTGCGCTTGTCTGACGAGAGCGTGTGGCCGGCCGCCATTTGCGGCTGCGGAATGAAGTTCGCGTCGTTGCCGTAGAGCGTGTCGTAGACGGCAAGCGAGTAGTTGCGGGTAATGTCCGCCGTGGTCCACACGGGGTCGAGCGAGGCGACATCCGCCTGCGGGATGAACTTGAGCGTGGTGGTCGCGGCGCTCGCGATACCGGGCGCGGCCAGCGCGGTGGCGGCCCCGGACGCCATGAAGGCACGACGTTTCATGTCTTGGTCCCCCTCCTTGTCAGAGGGTCATGCTGACACGTTTGCCGGGGGTGCGGTAGCCACGAAGCGCCCGTCGCGCGTCAGGCGCGGCGCACGCCGTACATCTGCGGGAATCCCATGCGGATATCCCTGAGATACGTGCGGTAGGCGGTCGGCTGCTGGTACATGCCGAGCGGCACATACGGCACGTCGTGCCAAAGCACCTGCTGCATCTGCTCGCAGATCTTCTGCTGCGCGGCGAGATCGGGCGCGCTCAGCCACGCCGCCATCAGCTTGTCCATCGTCGGCATCGTGGGCCAGCCGTACCAGGCTTTCCTGCCGTTGCCCTCGAGGGCGGGGTTGGCGAGCGGCATGATGTTGCCGATGCCGCCGAGGAAGGTGAAGAAGATGTTCCACCCGCCCTGCGAGGGCGGCTTCTGGGATTCGCGGCGCTGCACCACGGTGCCGAAATCGAGCGACTGCAGCTCGACGTTGAAGCCCATCTTCTTCAGCACGTCGATGCAGACCAGGCCCTCGCTGTTAATGATCGGGACATTCGCGCCCACCAGCACGACGATCTTCTCACCCTTGTAGCCGGCCTTCTCCAGCTCCGGCCTGAGGCTCGCCGGGTCCTTCACCCCGCGCGTCACCGCGACCCCCGTCGTGGAAGCCATCGGCGTGCCGGGGACGAAGACGCCGACATCGGTCTTGATGATGCTGGGCTGCGAGCCGGCAACGGCGGCCATCACCTCCTTCTGGTTCATCGCGCGCAGCACGAGGCGGCGGATCTGTGGCTTGTCGAACGGCGGATAGAGCCAGTTGAAGCGCAGGCAGCCGATCTCGCCGGTCACGTCGGTGACGCGTGTCTTGATCTTGCCCGTCGCCTGGAGGGCGGCGATCAGGTCGATGTCGGGAAACGCCCACCAGTCCTGCTCGCCGGATTCCAGCGCCGCGGCGGCGGTGGCGGAGTCGTTGATCACCGTCCACACAACGCGGTCGAAATAGGCGACCTTCGGGCCGGCCATGAACGAGGGCGTGCCGCTGCCGCGCGGGACGTAGCCGGCGAATTTCTCGAAGACGAGCTTGGCGCCGGGCACCCGCTCGGCCGCGTTGAAGACGAAGGGGCCGCTGCCAATTGCCGTGCGGATCTGGTCGCGCGGGTTCGCCGGAACCTGGTGCGCCGGCATGATGCAGGAACTGTAGAAGGCCAGCGCGTTGGGGATCATCGCGAAGGGCTTCTTGAGCTTGATGACCAGCGTCTTGTCGTTGGGCGCGGTGAAGCTGTCCACGAACGCGCCGACGGTGATGCCGAACGCATCGACCTGCGCCCAGCGCCTGAGCGAGGCGACGCAATCCGCGGCGGTGACCGGCGCGTTGTCGTGGAACTTCAGTCCGTCGCGCAGCGTGATCGTCCAGGTGCGCTTGTCGGACGAAACCGTATGCCCGGCCGCCATTTGCGGATGCGGAACGAAGTTCGCGTCGTTGCCGTAGAGCGTGTCATAGACGGCGAGCGAGAAGTTGCGCGTGGGATCGCCGGTGGTCCACACCGGGTCGAGCGAACCGGGATCAGCGATCGGGATGTGGTTCAGCGTGCTGGTGGCGGCGCGCGTGACACCGGGCACGGCAAGCGCGGTCGCGGCGCCGGACGCCATGAAGGCACGACGTTTCATGTCTTGGACCCCCTCCTCGTCAGGGGGTCATGCTGACACGCTTGTCACCCGCGCGGTAGCCACGAAACGCGCCCGGGCGAGCAGGCGCATATGCAGCGCGCGCAGGGCGGGCTCCGCCGGGTCCACCAGGATCGGCGCGCAGCCCTGCTCGCGCCACACGCGGCGGGCGAAGTCGGGGTGCAGTTCCATCGGACCCTCGGCATTCTCGAACGCGGCGCGGTTGCCGGTGTCGAGGTAGGACTCGCAGGGCAGGTCCTCGGCGAGCAGCACGTCGTGCCTCTCTAGCTCCACATGCCAGTAGGTGACGGCATCGCGGGTCTCCTGCACGATGCTCTGGCCGTTGACGAGGTGGCGGATCGGCACGAGGTAGCCGTCCATGAACACCGCGTGATCGGGCGAAAGAACCAGGTCCCGGCTCGGCAGCCGGTCGCCGAAGGCGCCGGCGCGCACGCGAACCGGCATCACGTCGTGCGGGCGCGGGTGCTGGCGCAGGTTGGTGCGGCGATGGCCGAGCCAGCGTACCGTCGCCAGACGGCCGGAGGCGGTGCGCACCCGGTCACCCTCGCGCAGCGCCTCCACCGGCACCTTGCCGAACGCACCGGCGATGCGCGTGCCCGCGGCGAAGCAGGCGGTGATGTAGGTGTTGCCGTTGCTCGTGACGAAACCGAAATCACGTGCCGGCAGAGCCGTGTTGACATTGAGCGTGACGCCCGTGCCGGCGATGGTGAGTTGCGAGCCCGAGAGCGTGAGACCGGTGGCGGAACCGCCGACCACCTCGATCGTCTCATGGCCGCCGAAGCTGGTGATCGTCGGCGCGGGCGTGGCGCCGGGCATGACGGCGAGGGTCGCGTTCGTGCCAAGCGAGATGTCGCCGGCCCCCGCGAGCGCGGAGGCGAGCGTGAGGGCGCCGAAATCGGAAAGAACGGCGCCGGCGGCGAGCGTGGCGCCCGACCCGGTCCAGACCCAGTTCGCGCCACTGTTGACGTCTATCTGATAGACGTCGCGCAGCGTGGTGATGGAGCTGTTGAATGTCCCGGTGCCGGCGGCGAGTTCGAGCGAGGTGACGAAGCCCGAGTTGAGGGTATTCTGGCCGCCAACCGTCCCATGCACATACGCGCCAGGATCGAGCACCAGGGCGTTGTTGGCACCCGCGCGGAACTGGATCGCATAGGCGGACCCCGCGATCGTTCCGGCATCGACCACGGTCATCGGCGCGGCAGTTAAACCCGCCTGGATGCCGACCCAGCCCGAGATCGTGCCGCTCGCGAGATTGGTGACCGCGCCGCCATTGAGATAGACGCCCTGCGAGTTGCTCGCGCTCGTCGCGGCGATAAGGCCGGCGTTGACGACCGTACCCCCGACCTCGGCGACCAGGCCGTTCTGCGGCGCGATGATCGTGCCGCCGGAAAAGTTACCCACGGCGGCGACGGCTTTCAGATCGACCCCGCTGCTGTAGATGCCCTGGATGATGCCGGGGTTGACGATGGTGGCGGCGATGCCCGCGGCTGCGGTGGCGTAGATGCCGACATCGTGGCCGACGATGGTTCCGGTCGCCGTGAAGACCCCGCCGCTCGTCAGCCCGTTGACGATGGTGCCGCCGTCGAACAGCGCGATCCCCGCGGCGGTGTTGTTGGCGGCGTTCGTAACGAGGCCGGCATTGGCGACATAGACGTTGCCGGCGTTGCCCAGGGCGAAGATGCCGGCCGTGTACGGCGTCGTGGAACTGGCTCGCGAGACCAGCGCGCCCGGCTCGACCGTCACGGCGTCGTTGGCATTGAGCATCAGCCCATAGCCGCCGATGGTGCCGGCGGGGCTCTTGGTCCCGGCGCCCGCATCCGTCAGCGTCACGCCCGGCAGCAGCGTGTCGTTGGCGCCGAACACCCAGTCGCCCTTGACCGAGATCTGCTGGAAATTGACGAAGCTGGCGTTGAGGTTGGTGAGCGTGCCCGTGGGGCGGCCTACGTAATAGGCCAGCTGCAGCGTGCTCTCCACGGGCGAGCCGATGGTGTTGCCGCCGTCGACGATCCCCTGGAAGACGGCGCCCGGCGCGACGTCCACGCGATTGTGGTAGCCGTATGCGAGGGAAACCGCCGTGCCATTGCCACCGACGATGGTGCCGGCGGACTGGACGGTGCCCGCGCCGTGCCCGGCCCGGATGCCGTACGAGCCCCCGGAGATCGTTGCGCCGGCGAAATTCTCGACGTCGCCCCCCTTGGCCAGCACCACGCCTGCGTTGCTGGCGCCCGAGATCAGGCCGTGGTTCACGACCGTCCCGGCCGCGGTCTTGAAGCCTGCCCCGTATTGCGCGCCGGTGATCCTGCCGGTGCCGGTGTTGGCGAGGTAGCCGCCACCGTAGAGGAACGCGCCGCCCAGGTACGAGCCGGCGAGGACGCCGCTGTTGAGAACGACGCCGGCGCCGGACTTGATCTCCAGCGCGCCGCCGCCAGCGATCATGGCCCCTGCGGCGTTGGTGATCGCGCCGCTGTTCAGGTACACGCCGTAGTCGCCGCTCGCCACCGCCCCCAGGATCGTGCCGTCGTTGACGAGGGTCCAGTTGCTCGTCGCGCCGAGAGCATAGGGGCCGGACGACACCGAGATTGTTCCGGCGTTGGTAACGGGATCCGCGTAGTTCCCCGCAGCCAGATTAATCGGGGTGGTTATATTGCCGGTGATGGTTGCCGTCGGCACTGTCGCCATCGAATGCTCCTGTTGGCGCGGAACTCCGTTGCAATCAGCTTAGGCGCGGCGCTGGATTCGGGGAAAGATCATGTCGGAACAATCAGGCGCTCCCGCGGCGCGCGGCGCCGAGCGGGGTCAGGCCAGGCCGCAGACGTCGCGCATGGCGGCGTCGATCGCGGCCTCCGACAGGGCGGAACGGGCATAAGCAAGCCCCGCCTCGGAGGCGGAACGGTACGCGACCTCGTCCTCGTGCAGGCGCAGGATGGCGGCGGCGAGCCCGGCGGGATCGGCGGCGATGCTGCCGGGCAGCGCCGCGGCGGGGATCCCCTCCGCGCCGACCGGGGTGGTGACGCAGGGCAGGCCGGCCGCGAGCGAGGAGAGGATCTTGCCTTTCAGCCCGGCCCCGAAACGCAACGGCGCGCAGGTGAGGCGGACCTGGTTCCACAGGCTCGCGAGGTCGGGGACCTGGCCCAGGACGTCGACCAGCGGCGAGGCGCGTGCGGCGAGGCTCGCCGGCAGGTCGGACCCGGCAAGCACGAGGCGCAGCTCCGGCGCCTTCGCCCAGACGAGCGGCATGACCGTGTCGAGCAGCACATGGGCCGCGTCGAGATTGGGCGGATGGCCGTAGGAGCCGACGAAGGCCACGCCGCGCCGCTCCGCCCAGGGCGTCGTGGCTGGCTCGACCGGGACGTGCCAGGGGATGACGTGGACGACGGCGTCCGGGGCTTCCGCGGCGATGATCGCCGCCTCCGCCTGCGAGTGGGCGATGACGGCATCGGCGGCCTCGCAGGCGGCGAGTTCCTGGGCGCGCAGGGCGGCGATCCGTGGCGTGGCCAGCGCGGCTTCGAACGGCACCGCGGCCTCGATGGCGTACTGGCGCGCGGCGCGCAGGTGATGGAGGTCGGCGATGCAGAAGACGAGGCGGGCGTTCGGGCACCAGTCGCGCGCCAGCGCGGCGTAGCGGCGCATCACCGGCAGGCGGTGGATATAGACCACGTCCGCGGTCTCGCCGGCGGCGGCGAGCAGTTCCTCGACCGAGGCAATCCAGGGAGCATGCCAGGCGGTGATGCCGCGCGCCTCGATGCCGTCATGGGCCGGGACGCGGGCCAGGCTGTGCGCCGCCGCGAACTCCACCGCGTAGCCGAGCCGGCGCAGCGATTCGAGGTGCGAGAGGACGGCGCTGGAACCGGCATCGCGCGCCGGGTCCGGCACGCCCTGGTCGATGGCGATGGAACGGGGCGCGACGGCGCGCGGGCTGGCGCCCTGTGCCGCGGCACCATGCCCCCAGCGCGCGAGCAGCCGGGCTTGGCGGAGGTCGGGCCGGGCGAGGCTGGCCGCGAGTCGGTCGGCGAGGTCGGCGGCCAGCGACGCGGCCTCGGCGGGTTCCTCGGCGGCGGCGAGTGCCGCCGCGGTCAGGGCGGCCGCCGGGTCCTCTTCCTCGGTCGCGGGCGGGAGGCGCTTGGGCGACCCCGCAAGATGCTGCTCCGTGCCGGCGCGCAGCACCGCCACCTCGGCGGCCCGCAACCCCGGCGGGAAACGGAGCAGAAAGGCGTGCGGGCCGATGCCGGCCCCGTCGAGGTCCACGCGATGCTGGGACGCCTCTATCCGCGCCGCGCGCACGCCGTCCAGCACGATGTCGAGCTCGACCGGGAACTCCGGCGCCGCGAGGTCGCGCGCCCAGCCGCCGACCCCCTCGCGGTCGGCGTGTTCGAGCAGGCCGTCGAGGGGTGCCGGGTCCGGCTTCGGTTCCGTCATCGCGCGCAGAGTGGGAACGATGGCGCCCCGAGTCGAGTACAAAAAGGCACATCGCGGGGCATTCAAGACGAGACGCCACGGCAAGGCGGGGGCCGGCTGGGCCGCGCGTTCTACTTCTGAAGCGTATTGTCCTCCAGAAGGAACGCGCGCGTCGCCGCCACCGCCTCTGACAGGCCCACGCGCCGAGCGGGAACCGGGAAGGCGGAAAGCAGGCGCGACGGCGTGCGGCGGTCGAGCAGGACGAACACGCCGCGATCCCCCTCCGCGCGGATCAGGCGACCGAAGGCCTGGCGCAACCGCATCCGCGCCACCCGCGCGTCGTAGGCCTGCGGGTCGCCGCCCGAGAGGTGGATGCGCCGCTCGCGATGCAGGATGTCGGGCCGCGCCCACGGCACGCGCTCGAACACGACGAGACGCAGCGCGCGGCCCGGCACATCGACGCCGTCGCGCATCGCGTCGGTGCCGAGCAGGCAGCTCTCGGGCTCGGCGCGGAACACGTCGACCAGTGTGGCGTTGTCCATCGCGTCGACGTGCTGCGCGTAGAGCGGGATGCCCGCCGCCTCCAGCCGCGCCGCGATGCGCGCATGCACCGCGCGCAGCCGCGCGATCGCGGTGAACAGGCCGAGCCCGCCGCCGCCGGCCGCGAGGAACAGCTCGCGGTACGCCGCGGCGACCGCGTCGAGCTCCGGCGCCACGTCGGTCACGACGAAGACCTGCGTCTGGCGCCGGTAGTCGAAGGCGCTGGGCACCACCACGCGGATCGCGGGAGAGGGCAGGTGTGTGGCGCCCACGCGCGCCTCCGCGTCCAGCCACGCCGTCTCCACATCCGCCTCGCCGGCGTCGCGCAACGTCGCCGACGTCACCACCATGCCCTGCGCCGGCCGCGCGAGGCTCATCGCGAACGGAATGGTCGGGTCGAGGAAGTGGCGCAGCAGGGCCGCGTCCCGCTCCGTGCCGTCGCGTCGCTCAAGGCGCAGGAACAACACCTGCTCCTGCCGCACGCCGGGCTCGGGCGGCGTGGCCTGAACGGCGCCGAGCATGTCGACCCACGCGGTGAGGGGCAGGATCACGCGGCGCGCCAGGCTGCGGCAGGCGGCCTCAATGCGGTTGCGCATCGCGGCGTCGAGCTCCTCGGCCTCGTCGTCGAGGCGGCGGTCGAGCAGCCGTGCGAGCTCCTTCGCGGGCTCCAAGATGCGCGACAGCGCCCGTGCGAACTCGCCCGCCGAGGCCGCGAGCGCCGGGGCGACCGGATGGAGGTCGCATTCCAGCGAACCCTCTTCGCCTTCGCAGCGCGCCAGCACCTGCGCGCGCAACGCTGCGAGGAACGCCTCGCCAGGCCCCGCGGCGCCGGCGCCCAGCGGTCCGCTCAGTGTGCCGTCCGGCTCCATCCAGTCGCGCGTGGGCAGCGCACGGGCGGCGCGCAGCAGGCCATCCAGCGCCCCCTCCAGCGCCGGGCGGCCGAGCACCAGTTCCTCGATGCGCCGCCGCAGGCCGCGCGCGCGCGAGCGCCCGCCCTCCGCGCCGAGCAGCCAGCGCCGCAGTTCCGCCGCCTCCTGCGCCGAGAGCGCGATGGCGAAGGCCGAGTCCGCGGCGTCGAACAGGTGGTGCCCCTCGTCGAACACGTAGTGCGTCGGCACCAGGTGGTCGTCGAGCCCGCCCCAGACTGCCTGCGCCATGGTCAGCGCGTGGTTGGCGACGACGATGTCCGCCCCCTGCGCGCGGCGGATGACGTGTTCCGGAAAGCAGCGCCGCCAGTGGAAGCAGCCGGCGTGGATGCACTCGCCGCGCCGGTCCACCAGGGACGCGATGCGCGCCGGGCCGAACAGCTCCGCGAACCAGCCGGGCAGGTCGCCGCCTGAAATGTCGCCATCGGACGTGGCGCCGATCCAGCGCGCGATCAGCCCGAGCGCGATATCCGCGCCGCCGCCCGCCACCGCCTCCTCGAAGTTGAGCAGGCAGAGGTAGTTCTCCCGCCCCTTGCGCACCACGACGCGGGCGCGCCGCTTGTTCGGATCGCGATAGAGGCGCGCCAGCTCCGCCTCCACCTGGCGCTGCAGGTGCCGCGTGTAGGTGGAGACCCAGACCGGCGCGCCGTTGGTCTCGGCCCACAGCGTGGCCGGCGCGATGTAGCCCAGCGTCTTGCCCGTGCCGGTACCGGCCTCGGCGAGCACCACGTGCGGGTCGCCGCGTGCCTCCCTCGGCGCGAACGCGGCGGCGACGGCCGCGGCATAGTCCGCCTGCATCGGGCGCGGCTCGGCGCCGCCGCCGAGCATCGCGGCGAGCCGCGCACGCGCCGATTCCGGGGCGACGGCATGCTGGGTGGGCTGCGGCCGCGGCGCCGCGTCCTCCCACTCCGCCAGCCGCTTCCAGACACGCAGCGCATCCGGCCCGGGCTCCGTCCGGGTGCCTAGGGCCGCGAGCACGGCGCTGCCCCAGTTCCATCCGGCCGCCGCCATCCGCGCCGCGATCGCCCCGGCATCGCGCCCGGCCTCGGTCCCGCGCAGCAGCGCGAGATGCCCGAGCAGGAGGTCAGCCATGTCGGCGAGCATCGCAGCTGCCGCCTCCATCCCCTCCGGCGGTTCGAACCCGAGGGCGAGCGCGAGCCCGCGCGGCGTGGGCGCAGCGGGCCGCGCCGGATGCACGAAGGCGAAGAGCTCCAAGAGGTCGAAGCAGGCGAAGCCGCGCGAGCCCAGCCGCCGCGCGGTCGCCGGGGCGTGCACCAGCAGCGGGGGCGCGCGGTCGCGAAGCGCGCGCAGCGCCTCGCGCGGCTGCAGCAGCATCACCTCGCCCGAGGCATCGAGCAGCACGGCGCGCCCGGCGCCCGCCACCAGCGCCGGCGCTGCCTCCCCGGAGGGCCGATCATCCATCACGCCGCGAATCTCTCCACTCCCAGGCCCGCCACAAGCCGGCGTCGCCACGCATTGACCCTCGCCGGACCCGTCCATAGGTTGCGCCCCCATGTCACAGGCCACCCGACAGGCTCCCGCATCAGGCACGTCCGCGCCATCCCCCTCCTCCTGGCCGTTCGAGGAGGCGAAGAAGGTCGCCGAGCGCATCGCCGCCGCGGGCAAGGACGAGGCCCTGTTCGAGACCGGCTACGGCCCCTCCGGCCTGCCGCATATCGGCACGTTCGGCGAGGTCGCGCGCACCAGCTGGGTCCGCCATGCCTTCACGCGACTCACCGGCAGGAAGTCGCGCCTGATCGCCTTCTCCGACGACATGGACGGGCTGCGCAAGGTGCCGGACAACGTGCCCAACCGTGAGATGCTGGCGCGCTATCTCGGCCAGCCGCTGACGCGCATCCCCGACCCGTTCGGCACCCACGAGAGCTTCGGCGCGCACAACAATGCGCGGCTGCGCTCGTTTCTCGACGCGTTCGGCTTCGAGTACGAGTTCGCCTCCTCCACGGACTATTACCTCGCCGGCACGTTCGACGCGACGCTCAGGCGCGTGCTGGAGCGTCACGACGCGATCCTCGCCCTCGTCCTGCCCACACTCGGGCCCGAGCGGCGCGCCACCTACTCGCCGATCCTGCCCATCCATCCGCGCACCGGCATCGTCATGCAGGTGCCGATCGAGCGCTGCGACCCCGATGCCGGCACCGTGGTCTGGCGCGACCCGGAGGATAATTCCGCGATCGAAACGCCGGTCACCGGCGGCGCCTGCAAGCTGCAATGGAAGGCGGACTGGGCCATGCGCTGGGCGGCGCTGGGCGTCGACTACGAGATGTCCGGCAAGGATCTCATCGATTCCGTCAAGCTCTCCAGCAGGATTTGCCGCGCGCTCGGCGCCGAGCCGCCGGTCGGCTTCACCTACGAGCTGTTCCTCGACGAGAACGGCCAGAAGATCAGCAAGAGCAAGGGCAACGGGCTCTCGGTGGAGGAATGGCTGCGCTATGCGCCGCCGGAGAGCCTGGCGCAGTTCATGTACCAGGCCCCGCAGCGCGCCAAGCGGCTCTATTTCGACGTCATCCCGCGCGCGACGGACGAGTATGTCGCCAACGCGCAGAAGGCGATGGCGGCACAGGACGACACCGCCAATCCCGCCTGGCACATCCACGCCGGCCATGTGCCGCAATCCGCCGCGAGCCCGATTCCGTTCGGCATGCTGCTCAACCTCGCGAGCGTGGTGAACGCGGAATCGACGGACATCCTCTGGGGCTTCATCCGCCGCTACGTCCCCGGCGCGAGCCCGGAGGAGATGCCGTTCCTCGCCCGCCTGGTGGACTACGCCGTGGCCTACTACCGCGACCGCATCCGCCCGGGCAAGACGTTCCGCCAGCCTAACGAGATCGAGCGCGGGGCGCTGGCCGACCTCGCCCGCACGCTGGCCGACCTGCCCGCCTCCGAGCCCGGCGACACGATCCAGGAACTGCTCTACGAGGTCGGCAAGCGCCACGCCTTCGCCAATCTGCGCGACTGGTTCGCCTGCCTCTACCAGGTGCTGCTGGGCCAGCAGGAAGGGCCGCGCTTCGGCCCGTTCGTCGCCCTCTACGGCGTCGCCGAGACCGTGGCGCTCATCGAGACCGCGCTCGACCGCCCCGCCGACGCGGCCTGATCGCCTCTCGCGATGACCCCTTCCGGCGGCAGGGAGAAGACCAGCAAGCGACTGCTGCGCCTGGCGCCGACCCTGCTCGGGCTCGGCCTGCTGATCGCCGCCTTCTTCGGCATCCGCCATGAGCTGCGCCACCTCAAGCCCGGCGACATCCACAGGGCGCTTGCCGCGATTCCGCAGCATACGGTGCTGCTGGCGGCGGCGCTGACCGTCGTCTCCTATGGCCTGCTCACCTTCTACGACCGGCTGGCGACGATCTATGCCGGACGGAAGGTGAGCACGCTGCGCGTCGCCTTTGCCAGCTTCTGCGCCTACGCGCTCGCGCACAGCCTCGGCGTGCCGGCGCTGTCCGGGGCGGCGGTGCGGCTGCGGCTCTACGCGCTGTGGGGGCTGACGCCGGTGCAGATCGGCAAGGTCACCGCCTTCTGCGGCCTCACCTTCGCCCTCGGCGCGCTGGTCCTCGCGGGCATCGTGCTGGTCTGGGAGCCCGCGACGGTGCCGTTCATCGGCGCCCATGTCCCCGGCTGGGCGCTGCGCGGCGTCGGGCTCGCGCTGTTCGCGACGGTGCTCGCCTACGCGACGCTCGCGCGCACGCTGGGCCGGGTGCGGCTGTTCGGCACCGAGATCGAGCTGCCGGGCCTGCGCATGGCCTTCGCGCAGATCCTGCTCGCGACCGTCGACGTGGCGTTCACCGCGCTGATCTTCTACGTGCTGCTGCCGCCAGCGCCGGGGCTGACCTACCTGCGCTTCCTCGGCGTCTACCTCACCGCCTACTCGGCGGGGCTGATCGCCAACGTCCCGGGCGGGCTCGGCGTCTTCGACTCCGGCATGCTGCTCGGCCTCGCGCCCTGGCTGAAGGCGCCCTCGGTGCTGGGCGGGCTGCTCATCTTCCGGCTCTACTACTACGTGATCCCGCTCTTCATCGCCGGCGGATTGTTCGCGGGCCACGAGGCGCTGGTGCGCAGCCGCGAACTCGCCGGCCGCCCCGCCAGCGGCACCGCGGGCGGGTGGGTGCAGCCCGAGATGGCGGTGGGGCTGATCGCGGGCCTCGTCGGCCTGGCCGCGGCGCTGCTGCTCTCGCTCGGGGCGCTGGAGCACAGCCCCGCGATCGTCCGCCCCGGCTTCGATATCGCCTCCCTGCTCTTCGGCGCCAGCCAGTTCGCCCCGAGCCTGCTCGGCGCGGCGCTGCTGGTGATCGCGCTCGCGCTCAACCAGCGCGTCGTGCTCGCCTGGCGCGCGGCGCTCGTGCTGCTGGTGGCCGCCGCCGCGCTCACCTGGGCGCAGGGCCAACCCGGCTGGATCGTGCTCTGGCTCGCCGCGACGGCGGGAGTGGTGGCGCCGTTCCGCCCGCTCTTCTCGCGCCGCTCCCGGCTGCTCGCGGGTCCGTTCGATGCGCCAACGACCCTCTCGCTGGTCGCCCTCGCGGTCGGGATCGGCGTGTTGGCCTCGACCGCGCAGCGCGTGCGAGCCTTCGCCCATGCCGGCATCGGCCGTGGCGGGGGTAGTTTCTGGGGCATCGTCGCCTCGGACGACATTCCGCATGGCGTGCGCGCCTCGGTGGGGCTCGCCACGGTGATCGCGCTGATCGCGCTGTGGCGCCTGGTGCGGCCCGCGCGCGTCGCCTACGACCCGTGGAACAGCACCACGGCGGCGCGTTTCGCCGCCCTCGGTTCACCCGAACCCGCTGGCGCCGACGGCATCATCTGGGGCGAGGGGCGCCGCGCGGCGATCGCGTTCCGCCGCCGCGACCGCGTGCTGCTGGGCCTCGGCGATCCGGGCGGCGCGGAGGATGACCGCGCTTCCGCGCTGCGCCGGCTGCGTGACCTCGCCGTCGAGGAGGGGCGCGATGTCGCGGTGTTGCACGCCGGCAGCGCGCTCGCGCCGGTCTATGGGGAGCTGGGGCTGGTGCTGCTGCCGCTGGATGGCGAGGGCTTCCCCGGCAGCAACCTCGCGTGCGCGGAGCGTGACCTCGCGATTCTGTTGCCGCTGCTGCACGAGAAGCCGGCGTAGCGGTGCCGGAAAATGAAACCGGGAAAATGAAAACGCCGCCGGATCGCTCCGGCGGCGCGTATCAGCTTCGGCTGTTTGCTGCGGTCAGAGCAGCTTGAGGTTGGTCGCCGCCGCCTTGCCGCGCTCCATCGCGGTGTCGTAGGAAACCTTCTGCCCCTCGTTCAGCCCACGCAGGCCGGCCGCCTGCACGGCGGTGATGTGGACGAAAACGTCCTTCCCACCGTCCTGCGGCATGATGAACCCATAACCCTTCGTGGTGTTGAACCACTTGACCGTCCCGGTCGCCATTTCCGTCACTCCGTCATTTTCGCCCCGCAACAGCGCGGGGCTGGAAACAACCGTGCCTCTGGTCTCTTGAAGGCACCGGACGAAGTGCCGGGTCGCGCAGCAAGCCGAGCCAAGATTCGATTGCCAAGGTAAAATGCCCGCAAATGTGAGCAAATGTCAATTGCGGCGATTTTTGTGCCATCAAGCATCACGGTTCCGCTGTCTAGAGGGCCATCCGCACCACCCGTCCCGCCTGCACGATTCCGGGAATATTCCGCTCCGGTTGGGCGAGCGGCGTCACGTCCTCCAACGGGTTGCAGCCGGTGACGAGCAGATCCGCGATGGCGCCCTCCGCCACGACACCGAGCCTGCCCTGCATGCGGATCAGCTTCGCCGCCTCGGTGGTCGCCGCGGCGAGGATCTCGCGCGCCGGCAGTACGCGCGCGCGGATCGCGAATTCCTCGCTCTGGCGCACATGGGTCTCGCCGAGCAGGTCGGTGCCGAACGCCATCCGCACGCCGGCCTCGCGCAGGATCGAGAGGCTGGCGAGGCCGGCGCCGCGCACATCCTCGATCTTGGCGATGGAGGCCGGTGGCAGGCCGAGGCGCGGCCCGTCGCTCGCCAGCGCCTCGTAGGTCACCAGCGTCGGCACCGCGACACAGCCGGCCTTGGCGGCCAGCGCCGCCGTCGGCGCGTCGATGCGGTTGCAGTGCTCGAGGCTGTGCACGCCGGCGGCGACGGCGCGCGCGATCGCGGGCGAGGTGTAGAGATGCGCCGAGACGTAGGTTCCGGCGTCCGCCGCCTCCTCCACCGCGGCGCGCATCTCGGCCTCGGAATACCCCTGCCAGGTGATCGGGTCCGTGGGGCTCGCGACGCCGCCATTGGCCATGATCTTGATGAACATCGCCCCTTCCCGCAGCTCCTCGCGGGCGGCGCGGCGCACCTCGTCCACGCCGTCGGCGACGCGCCCGAGCGAGCCGAAATTGCGGCGCCAGCGATGCGGGTCGTGCCAGTCGTTGCGCGGCCGCAGATCGACATGCCCGCCGGTCTTGGACAGCGCCTTGCCGCAGACGACGAGACGCGGCCCCTCGGCAAGCCCGGCCTCGACCGCCTCGGCCAGCGCGAACGGCGCGCCGCCTACGTCGCGCACCGTGGTGAAGCCGCGATGCAGCATCCCCTTCATGATCGGCAGCGAGCGCAGCACCGCCGTTGTTTCCGGCAGCTGCGCGTTCTGGCCGAGATTCATCATCGAGGCGACGACATGCACGTGGCAGTCGATCAGGCCCGGCATCAGCGTGCGGCCCTTGAGGTCGACGACGAGCCGGTCCGCCGACGCGACGGGACGCGCCGCGAGGTCGCGGATCGTTCCGTCCTCGACGAGGACGTTGCCCTCGAGCGGCTCGGCGCGCGTGGCGTCGATGATGCGGGCATTGGCGAAGAGGATCTGTTTCGGTGTGCTCATGGCTTTGCTCTAGCGCCAATCCGCGGGCAAACCCAGGGCTCCCGCCTCGATCGCCGCACCGATCGAGGCGGCGAGCGGCCCCGCCACCGCGGGCGTGGCGGCGAGGATCGGGCAGCCCTCGCTCATCGTCGGACCCGCGGTGAAGGGCGAGATCCGCGCCCCCGCCTCCGCCAGGATCGCGAGCCCCGCCGCGACGTCCCAGAGATTGGAGTGCAGCTCCACATAGGCATCCGTGCGGCCGCACGCGACATCCATGAGCGCGAGCGCGCCGGAACCGCCGAGCCGCACCGCGGCGCCGGTCGCCATCACGGCGGCGAGCATGGCCTGGAACATCGCGTTCGGCCGCCGGAGCGACCAGCCGAGCTCCACCGTTCCCCGCTCCAGCGCCGTGGTGGCCGCGACGCGGATCGGGGCGCCGTTGCAGGTGGCGCCGAGGCCGCGCGCGGCGGCGTACGTCTCGCCCAGCGCCGGTGCCGCGACCACGCCGAGCAGCGCCTCGTCGCCCGCCATCAGCCCGAGCGAGACGCAGAACCGCGTGCTGCCGCGCGCATAATTCGCGGTGCCGTCGATCGGGTCGATGACCCAGGTCAGTGCACCGGTCCGGCGTCCGCCCTCCTCGCCGAGAAACCCGTCGCGTGGAAAGGCCTCGGCAAGCGCCGTGCCGACGAACCGCTCGACCGCGCCATCGGCCTCGGTCAGCCAGTCCTGCACGCCCTTGAGCGTCGCCGCCGGCGCCCCTGCCTTGGGGCGCATCGCCAGCGCCATGCGCCCCGCTTCCTCCACCAGGCGCATCGCGACCCTGAGCCGCGCTTCAAGATCACTCGTCGTCACGCGATCCCCCGTCGTCACATCCGTCATGCGTCCATGAGACCCCGTCCCGGTTGCGCCGGCAATCCCGCGCGGCCACAAAGCGGCATGCGCGTCATCGGCCTCACCGGCGGCATCGGCATGGGCAAATCCGCGGCCGCGACGATGTTCCGTCGCCTCGGCCTGCCGGTGTTCGACGCCGACGCCGCGGTGCATCGGCTGCAGGCGCCCGGCGGTGCCGCGCTGCCGGAGATCGCGCGTGCCTTCCCCGGCACCGTGCGCGACGGCCGCCTCGACCGCGCCGCGCTGCGCGCCTCGGTGCTCGCCGATCCCACGGCGCTGCGCCGGCTCGAGGCGATCCTGCACCCGATGGTGCGTGCGGCGGAGCGTCGCTTCCTCGCGCAGGCCCGCGCGCATGGCCACCCTCTCGCGGTGCTCGACATTCCGCTGCTGTTCGAAACCGGGGGCGAGGACCGCGCGGACATCGTCGTCGTCGTCTCCGCACCCGGACCGGTGCAGCGCGCGCGTGTGCGCGCCCGCGGCCGCAGCGACGCCGAGATCGCCGCCATCCTCGCGCGCCAGATGCCGGATGCCGAGAAGCGCCGCCGCGCCCATTACGTCGTCCGCACCGGGCTCTCGCGCCACGAGAGCCAGCGCCGGCTGCGACGCCTGGTGCGCCAGTTGCGGGAAGAAGCTGGACGAAAGGAGGAGGCATGAAACGCGGCGTCCTGTTCGATACCGAAACGACGGGCCTCGACCCGCTCACCGGCGACCGCGTCATCGAGGTCGCCGGCATCGAGCTGGATGGGGACCTGCCGACCGGCAAGAGCTTCCACCGCCTGATCAACCCCGAGCGCGACGTGCCGGAGGACGCGGTGCGCGTGCACGGCATCACCTCCGACCACCTGCGCGACGCGCCGCGCTTCGAGGAGATCGCCGACGAGCTGCTCGACTTCCTCGGCGACGGCCCGCTCATCGCGCATAACGCCGCGTTCGACTTCGCGTTTCTCGACGCCGAGTTCACCCGCGTCGGCCGCGAGCCGCTCGACCGCGCGCGCATGGTGGACACGCTGGCGATCGCGCGCGCCCGCTTCCCGGGCCTGCCCAACAGCCTCGACGCGCTGTGCCGCCGTTTCGCGATCGACCTTTCCGAGCGCACCACGCACAACGCGCTGCTCGATTGCCGGCTGCTCGCCGAGGTCTATGTCGAGCTGACCGGCGGGCGGCAGCGCGGCCTCGACCTCGGCGCGGCACAGATTACCCGCGCGGGCCTCGACTACGCCGGCCGCAAGCCGCGCACGCCGCGCCGCATCGAGCCGGACGCGGAGGCGCTCGCGGCGCACGCGGATTTCGTGGCCAAGCTCAAGAACCCGCTCTGGTAGCGCGCGCCAGGCGGACAAGCTCCTCGCGCACGCCGTTCGCGTCCGCCACCGGCTGTTGCCAAGCCACGCGGACCACACGCTCGCCAGCGGCGAGGTCGCAGCCGTCCACGTCGACCCCGACCATCCGCGCCTCCGCCATCCCCGCGATCGCGGCCATCGCAGCGCCATGGTCCGAATTGCAGTGCGCCATGATGCCGGGGGCGGCCGCTTCCACCGCGGTGACCGAAGCGGCGGCCGGCAGCAGGTCGCGCGCCGAGACCCGCGCCGCGAGCCCGAAGCCGCCGACCCATTGCGCGCCGCTCACCTCGAGGCGCCACAACGTGAAATCCGCGAAACCCGCGTAGAGTTGCGCGTAGGGGTGCAGCGCCAGCCAGCGCGCCTTGAGCGCCTCGTCCGGCTCCTGATGCGCCACCGCTTCGACCGAGAGCCGTGGCGCCGTCTGCGGGTTGGCCTCGACGGCTGCCCCCGCCACCAGCAGCGCACAGCGTGGCTCCTCGCGCAGCTGCCTCGAATGCACGGAGAGCCCCGACAGCAGCAGCAGCGGCGACAGGTCCGGCGCCGTCGCCGGCGTCACCAGCGCCGCGTGCGGCTGCCCCTCGCTCACCGTCGCCAGCACGCCCTGCCGCACCGCCCGCAGCAGCAGCCTCGCCGCCCATACCGTCTCGGCGTTTGCCATATTGCGTTCTCTTTCTACCCCTGTTGCGCCATAATGGTGATGTTCCATTCAACGGACGAAGGAGCATCCCGATGAAGCAGACCATCGCCCTCGTGGACGACGACCGCAACATCCTCACCTCGGTGCAGATGACGCTGGAGCAGGAGGGATTTCAGGTCCGCACCTACACCGACGGCGAGACCGCGTTGCAGGGAATCACCGCGCGTCCCGTGGACCTGGCGGTGCTCGACATCAAGATGCCGCGCATGGACGGGATGGAGTTGCTGCAGAAGCTGCGCAAGACGTCCTCGCTGCCCATCATCTTCCTCACCAGCAAGGACGAGGAGGTGGACGAGCTGATGGGCCTGCGGCTGGGTGCCGACGACTTCATCACCAAGCCGTTCTCCCAGCGCCTGCTGATCGAGCGCATCAGGGCGCTGCTCCGCCGCAACGAGGCGAGCCGCGCCGAGGGATCGGGCGCGTTGCCCGCGGGCGTGCTGACGCGCGGCGACCTCGTGCTCGACGAGAACAAGCACAAATGCACGTGGAAGGGCGTCGACATCCAGCTCACCGTCACCGAGTTCCTGCTGGTCAAGGCGCTGGCCACGCGCCCGGGCCTGGTGAAGTCGCGTGACCAGCTCATCGACGCCGCCTATGGCGAGAATATCTATGTCGATGACAGAACAATCGACAGCCACATCAAGCGCGTGCGCAAGAAGTTCCGTTCCAGCGACGAGAACTTCAACGCCATCGAGACGCTCTACGGCATCGGCTACCGCTACAAGGAGGGCTGAGCCCTGGTCACCTCCCTCCCGCGCGGCGCCTGATGCCCGACAGCGGCGTCCTGCCGACGGAGGAGACACGGACGCGGGAGCGTCCGCGGCGACGGCGCCTGGCCTCGCCGCTGCTGCGCCGCATCCTGCTGGTCAACGCGCTGCCGCTCGGCCTGCTGGTCGTAACCCTGCTCTACCTCGACCAGTACCAGAACGGCCTGCTCGAGACGGAGGTCGGCACGCTGCGCGAGGAGGCGCGGATCTACGCCGCGGCGCTGAGCCAGAGCGCCGTGCAGCTCGACGCCAAGGGCCAGCCGCGGCTCGACGCGAGGCTCGCCCAGCCGCTGCTGCGCCGCCTCACCGCGCCGACGCCGAGCGCGCAGGCCAAGGTCTATGCGCCGGATGGCTCGATCATCGCCGATTCCAGGATGCGCCAGGGTATAGCTGGCGCGGTCGAGGCGCAGCCGCTGCCGCCGCCGGTGCAGCCTGGCCGGGTGCTCGGCGCCATCGGCCAGTTCTACGACTGGCTGCTGTCGCTGATGCCGCATGGCGGCGGCGCGCCGGCGCTGCAAAGCGGCCCCGGCGCCGGCGGGCTCGACTGGCAGCCGAACGTCAAGGAGGAAATCCAGCTCTCCGGCTCGGATTCCTCGCGCGAGATGCCACCCTATATCCGCCGCACCCAGGACAACCGGCTGCTGATCACCGTGGCGGAACCGGTGGTGCGCGACCGCCGAACGGTGGGCATCGTGCTGCTCACCCGCGAGGCGCGGGAGATCGACAGCTCCCTGCTTGCCGTGCGGCTCTCGATCCTGGGCCTGTTCGGCACCGCGCTGGTCTTCAGCCTGCTGCTCTCCTGGTATCTCTCGCTCACCATCGCGCGGCCCATCCTGCGCCTCGCCCAGGCGGCGGACGCGATGCGCGAGGGCGGCGGGCGCACCGGCACCGTGCCCTCGGGCCTGCTCGCGCGCAGCGACGAGGTGGGCGAGCTGGCGCACGCGCTCTCCGATTCCGCGCGCGCCCTATGGAAGCGCATGGACGCGACCGAGCGTTTCGCCGCCGATGTCGCGCATGAGATCAAGAACCCGCTCACCTCGATCCGCAGCGCCATCGAGACGCTCACGCGCATCGAGGACACGGAGCAGCAGCGCCGCCTCCTCACCATCATCGCCGAGGATGTGCGCCGGCTCGACCGGCTGATCTCCGACATCAGCGACGCCTCGCGCATCGACGCGGAGCTGTCGCGCGCCCCGGCGGCCTCGGTCGCCGTGCGACCCATCCTCGCGACCCTCGTGGAACTCGACGAGGCGACGCGCCGGCCGGGCGCGCCCCGGCTGGAGCTGGCGCCGGGCCACGAGCCCGTCGCCGTGCGCGCCATCGAGGACCGGCTGGTGCAGGTGCTGCGCAACCTGATCGGCAACGCCCAGAGCTTCTCGCCGCCGGATGGGCGCATCCGGCTGCACGTGCGCAGCATCGGACGCAGCGCCGTGATCACCGTGGAGGACGAGGGCCCGGGCATCCCGGAGGGACGGCTCGAGCACATCTTCGACCGCTTCTATTCCGAACGCCCGCAAGGCGAGCGCTTCGGCCAGCATTCCGGGCTAGGCCTCTCGATCAGCCGGCAGATCGTCGAGGCGCTGCACGGCACGATCAGCGCCGAGAACATCCGCGACGCCGACGGCCGCGTCCGCGGCGCGCGGTTCACCATCCGCCTGCCGCTGGCCTGAAAAACGGGGGCCTGACGGGCCCGATGGCGGCCCCAGGGACCGGATGGCCCCCGCCGTCAGACGTCGAGGTTCGCGACCTTGAGTGCGTTGCCGACGATGAAGTCGCGCCGCGGCTCCACCACGTCACCCATCAGCGTCGCGAACACCTGCGCAGCATCCTCCGCATCGCCGACGCGCACCTGCAGCTGCGTGCGGACCGCGGGGTCGAGCGTCGTGGTCCAGAGCTGCTCGGGGTTCATCTCGCCGAGGCCTTTGAACCGTTGGATCGTCAGGCCGCGCCTTCCCTGCGCGAGGATGCGCTCGTAGGCGCTCGCCGGTCCCGCGACCGCGACGTCCTGCTGTCCGAAGCGCAGCCGGGCGGGCGTGGTGAACCGCGCCGCGAGAGCCTGCGCCTGCTCGGCGAGCCAGCGCGCCTCGCTGCTGCGCAGGCTCGCGGCATCGAGCCGGTATTTCTCGGCAACCCCGCGCACGGTGCGCGCGAAGGACAGGCCGTCGCTGTCCGCGACCACCTTCCAGCCGCGCTCGTTCGGCAGCGAGATCGCGTCGAGCCGGTGGGCGAAATCGCCCGCCGCCGCCTCGC
>JAJZUI010000186.1 GCA_021847175.1 Pseudomonadota bacterium | reverse complement strand
CGCAAGCTGCATGCCGAGGGCAAGATCGACTGGGAGGAGTTCATGACCATGGTCGCCTCCTCCGCGCCCTCCGTGGGGCACTGCAACACCATGGGTACGGCGCTTTCGATGAACTCGCTGGCCGAGGCGCTGGGCATGTCCCTGCCCGGCTGCGCCGCGATCCCCGGCCCATACCGCGAGCGCGGGCAGATGGCCTTCGAGACGGGGCGGCGGATCGTGGCCATGGTGCACGAGAACCTGCGCCCCTCCGACATCATGACCAAGGCCGCGTTCGAGAACGTGGTGGTGACGGCGGCCGCCCTCGGCGCCAGCTCCAACTGCCCGATCCACATGGTCGCGATCGCGCGGCACATGGGCGTGGATCACACGCTCGACGACTGGCAGCGCCTCGGGCCCGAGATCCCGCTGCTGGTCGATTGCCAACCCGCCGGCCGCTTCCTCGGCGAGCGCTTCCACCGCGCCGGCGGCGTGCCTGCGGTGATGCGGGAGCTGCTGGCCGCCGACAAGCTGCGCGGCAACGTCATGACCGTCACCGGCCGCACGCTCGAGGAGAATCTCGCCGGCCAGCCCGAGCCCGACCGCGAGGTCATCCGCCCCTACGGCGCGCCGCTCAAGGACGAAGCGGGCTACGTCGTGCTTTCCGGCAACCTGTTCGACAGCGCGGTCATCAAGACCAGCGTCATCGACAAGGAGTTCCGCGCGCGCTTCCTCTCCAACCCCGCCCGCCCCAACGTGTTCGAGGGCCGCGCCGTGGTGTTCGAGGGGCCGGAGGACTACCACGCCCGCATCGAGGATCCCTCGCTCGACATCGGCGAGGATTCGCTGCTGGTGATCCGCAACTGCGGCCCGGTTGGCTATCCCGGCAGCGCCGAGGTGGTGAACATGCAGCCGCCGGCCGCCCTGCTGAAGCGCGGCGTCTCAGCCCTGCCGACGATGGGCGACGGGCGGCAGAGCGGCACCTCCGGCTCGCCCTCCATTCTCAACGTCTCGCCGGAGGCGGCGGTGGGCGGCGGGCTCGCGTTGCTGAAAACCGGCGATCGCGTGCGCATCGACCTCAACACGCGCCGCGTCGACGTGCTGCTCGCCGACGGCGAGCTGCAGGCGCGCCGCGCCGCCTGGACGCCGCCGAAGCTGGACCACAAGACGCCATGGGAAGAGATCTACCGCTCCATGGTGGGCCAACTCGGCGCCGGTGGCTGCCTGGAGCCGGCGACGCTCTATCTCAACATTCTCGAGACGCGCGGCGAGAGCCGCCACAATCACTGACGGTCGCCATGAACAACGCGCTTTCCGGCAAACGGGCCTTCGTCACGGCCGCCGCCCAGGGGATCGGCCGCGCAACGGCGCTCGCTTTCGCCGAGGCGGGGGCGGAAGTGATCGCGACCGACATCGCGGCGGCGAAGCTCGCGACGCTCAAGCACGAGCGGCTGCACGTGGCGGCGCTCGACGTTCTCGACGGGCCGGCGGTGGTCGCGGCGGCGCGTCACGCGGGGCCGATCGACATCCTGTTCAACTGTGCCGGCTTCGTGCACCAGGGCACGATCCTCGATGCGCGCGAGGAGGAGTGGGATTTCGGCTTCGACCTCAACGTGAAGTCCATGTTCCGCACCATCCGCGCCTTTCTGCCCGGCATGCTGGAACGCGGGCACGGCACAATCATCAACATGGCCTCGGTCTGCAGCTCCGTGAAAGGCCTGCCGAACCGCGCGATCTATGGCGCAACCAAGGCGGCGGTGATCGGGCTCACCAAGCAGGTCGCGGCGGACTGCGTCACCAAAGGCGTGCGCTGCAACTGCATCTGCCCCGGCACGGTGGCGAGCCCGTCGCTGGTCGAACGCATCGAGGCGAACGCGGCCGCGGCCGGCAGTGTCGAGGCGGCGCGTGCCGCCTTCGTCGCCCGCCAGCCCATGGGGCGGCTCGGCACGCCGGAGGAGATCGCGGAGATGGCGGTCTATCTTGCCTCCGACGCCGCCACCTTCGTCACCGGCCAGGCGCTGGTGATCGACGGGGGCCTCACGCTGTAATCCGCGCGGTCCCGCCTTATCGGGGGATCCGCGCATCATTGGTTCGAAGGGGATAGAGACATGAAGCTGCTTCGCTATGGTCCGGCCGGCGCCGAAAAGCCGGGCATGCTCGATCGCGAGGGGAAGCTGCGCGACCTCTCGGCGCATGTGCGTGACATCGACGCCGGCGCCGTCTCGCCCGCCAGCCTGGCGAAGCTCGCGGCCCTCGACCCGGCGAGCCTGCCGCTGGTCGCGGGCGCCCCGCGCCTCGGCCCGTGTGTCGCCCGGCCGCTCAATTTCATTTGCATCGGCCTGAACTACGCCGACCATGCGGCCGAGACCGGAGCCGCGATCCCCAAGGAGCCGATCATCTTCCTCAAGTCGCTCGGGGCGTATTCCGGTCCCAATGACGACGTGAGCATTCCGCGCGGTTCCAGCAAGACCGACTGGGAAGTGGAGCTCGGTATCGTCATCGGCAGTACGGCACGGTATGTGACCGAAGCCGCGGCGATGGAGCATGTCGCCGGCTATTGCGTGGTCAACGATGTCAGCGAGCGCGAGTTCCAGATCGAGCGCGGCGGCACCTGGGACAAGGGCAAGGGATGCGACACGTTCGGCCCCACCGGGCCGTGGCTGGTGACGAAGGACGAGGTGCCGGACCCCCAGAATCTGCGGCTCTGGACCGAGGTGGACGGCGTGCGCATGCAGGACGGCTCGACGAGGACGATGATCTTCAACGTCGTGAAGATCGTGAGCTACGTGAGCCACTTCATCACGCTGCATCCGGGCGACGTGATCGCCACGGGCACGCCGCCGGGCGTGGGGATGGGCAAGAAGCCGACGCCGGTCTTCCTCAAGCCCGGGCAGACGATGCGGCTCTCAGTGGAGGGCCTGGGCGTGCAGACGCAGAAGGTGGTCTCGGCCTGATCGCCAGCGGGCGCCTCACCTCCGCCCGCGCGCTGCTGCTGCTGATCGCGGGCTCGACGCTGGCGCGGCTTGCCCTCGCCGCCACGACCGGCCTCGGCGTCGACGAGAGCTACATGGTCTCGGCGGCACGGGTGCCGGCATGGGGGTATTTCGACCATCCGCCGCTCGCCTGGTGGACGGTCACGGCCGCTGTACGGCTGGCGGGCAGCGAGGCGTCGCTGGTCGTGCGCGCGCCGTTCATCCTGCTCTTCGCGCTTTCCACCTGGCTGATGGCGCGCTTCACGCACGACCTCGCGACGGGCAAGGAGGAGGCGCGGCGTTGGGCCGGCGTGCGGGCGGCGGCGTGGTTTAACCTCGCCCCCCTGTTTGGCGTGACCACCGGAACCTGGGTGCTGCCGGACGGGCCGCTGATCGCAGCACTGCTCGGCTCGGGGATCCTGTTCCTCCGCGCGCTGGACACCGGCAGGCTCGCCTGGTGGCTCGGCGCGGGCGCGGTGCTCGGGCTCGCGGCGGACGCCAAATATTCGGCCCTCCTGCCGGCGCTGGGCGTGCTGTTCTACCTCGCCACCTCTCCGGCGGGACGGCGCTGGCTGCGCCGGCCGCATCCGTGGCTCGCGGCGGCCATGGCCCTGATCGTCTTCGCGCCTGTGATCTGGTGGAACGCGCGCCACCACTGGGCGAGCTTCGCCTTCCAGGGTGGGCGCGCGGACGGGCACCATTTCAACCCGCTGGGTCCGGTCCTGCTGCTCGGCAGTGGCCTCGGGCTGCTGCTGCCCTGGACGTGGTGGTGGATCGTCCGCCGCCTGCCGCACGCCTGGCGCGACCCGCGCTGGCGGCTCTGCGTGGGCATCGCGGTGCCGTCGGTGGGGCTGTTCGCGCTGGTGGCGCTGTTCTCGCGCGGTGTGCTCGTGCACTGGCCGGCGCCCGGCTACCTGTTCCTGATCCCGCTGCTCGGCCTCATGCCGCCGGGCCGCGAGCGCGCCTGGTTCACCCGCAGCACGGCGCTCCTCGGCGTGCTGGTCATGGGCTGGGTGATCGTCGTGCACGCCGGGGTGCTGCCGCAGCGCGCACGGCTGCATGTAACGGACTGGCATGGGCTGCGCACCCAACTCGCCGAACGCGGACTGCTGCATCGGCCGAACACCATCGTGGCGGGAACGAACTGGATCGTGGCCGGCAAGGTTGCGCGCGCTCTGGGCCCGCACATGCGCACGCTCTGCTTCAACATCGACTGCCGCGAGTTCTCCTTCTGGCCAGACGCGCTGCGGCCCGGCACGCGCAACAATTTCGGCCACGACGTCCTGCTGATCGCGCCCGGCACAGGTAGCGAATGGGCCGTGGAGAATTACTCGGGACTGTTCCGCCGGTTCACCATTCTGCCGCCGGTCACGATCGAGGCCGCAGGGCGACGCACCGTGGTGCCGCTGTATTTGGGGTACGACCTGACGAAGTGGCCGTAGGGCCGCGGTCCCGGTCCCAACCTACATCGTGGCGCCCAGAGTCCACGGCGCGAACTCGTCGGCGCCGAAATCGAAGCTTTCGCTTTTCGTCCGCTCGCCGGAAGCGACCCTCAGCATCAGTTCGAAGATGCGCTCGCCGCAGACCGCGACACTCTCGTCGCCGTCGGCGATGGTGCCGCAGTTCACGTCCATGTCCTCCTCCATGCGGCGGAACATCGGCGTGTTGGTGGCAAGCTTGATCGAGGGCGCGGGCTTGCAGCCGAACACGCTGCCGCGCCCGGTGGTGAAGCAGACGAGGTTCGCCCCGCCCGCGACCTGGCCCGTCGCCGCCACCGGGTCGTAGCCGGGCGTGTCCATGAACACGAAGCCCTTTGCCTTGACCTCCTCGGCATAGGCCACGACATCGACGAGGTTGGTGCTGCCCGCCTTGGCCATGGCGCCGAGCGATTTCTCGAGAATGGTCGTGAGCCCGCCCGCCTTGTTTCCGGGCGACGGGTTCGCGTTCATCTCCGCCCCCTCGCGGCGCGTGTAGTCCTCCCACCAGCGCATCAGGCCGACGAGCTTCTCGCCGACCTCGCGGCTGGTGGCCCGGCGGGTCAGCAGATGCTCCGCTCCATAGGTCTCCGGCGTCTCCGAGAGGATGACGGTGCCGCCATGCCGCACGAGGAGGTCACTCGCCGCGCCCAGCGCCGGGTTCGCGGTGATGCCGGAATACCCGTCCGAGCCGCCGCATTGCAGCGCCACGGTGAGATGCGCGGCCGCCACGCTCTCGCGGTGGACCTTGTTGGCGTCCGCCAGCGCCTCGCGCACGAAGGCGATGCCCGCCTCCACCGTCTTGCGGGTGCCGCCCATCTCCTGAATGTCCATGCTGCGCAGCCGCCCGGCGAGCTTCTGCTCCTGCACGAGGCCGCCCAGTTGGTTGACCTCGCAGCCGAGGCCAAGCACGACGACGGCGGCGAAATTCGGATGCCGCGCATAGCCGCCGAGCGTGCGCCGCAGCAGCGCGAGCGGTTCGTTCTGCGTCATGCCGCAGCCGGTCTTGTGCGTCAGCGCCACCACGCCGTCGACGTTAGGATAATCCGCCAGCGGATCGGCGCCACCAAACGGACCGCGCCGGAACGCATCGGCAACGAGCTGCGCCACATGGGCGGAACAATTCACGCTCGTCAGGATGCCGATGTAGTTGCGCGTGGCAACCCGTCCGTCCGGGCGCCTGATGCCCATGAAGTGAGCTGGCTTCTCGACATAGGCAGTGGGACGCGCATCGACGCCCCAGGCGTAGTCGCGGGCGAAATCGCCCATCGCGCAGTTGTGCACGTGCACGTGCTCGCCGGGCGCGATCTTCTGCGTGGCGAAGCCGATGATCTGCCCGTAGCGCCGGATCGGCTCCCCCGGGTCGTGCGCCCGCACCGCGACCTTGTGCCCCGCCGGGATGCGCGAGGTCGCGGTGACGCCCGCGACCTCGGTTCCCGGCAGCAGCGTGGCACGGGCGATGACGACGCCGTCGCTATCGTTGAGACGGATGAAGAGCGGCGGCGCCATCACTTACCCCTTCTCGACTTGCACCTTTTCGACTCAGGCGATGCCCTTGCTCCCCTTGCGCGTCTCGGCGACCGCCGCCCGCGCCGCCATCGCCATCAGCCCGCTGTCATTGGCGATGGTGACGAGGCGGAAGCCCATGCCAATCGCACGCGCGGCATAGGCGGCGCCGCCGGTGTGGATGCCGGCATGGATGCCGCGCTTGCCACATTCCTTGATGATCTTGTCGTAGATCTTGAGGATCTCCGGCTCCTCGCGGTCAAGCTTGGGCACGAGCCCGTAGGAGAAGCCGAGGTCGGATGGACCAATATAGACGCCAGCGATCCCCTCGACATCGAGGATCGCCTCGAGGTTCTTCACGGCCGTGCGGGTCTCGATCATCGGAATGCACAGCGTCTCGCCATTGGCGATCTTCTGGTAGTTGGTCGCCTCGCCGTACATCGCGGCACGGATCGGGCCGTTGCTGCGCGTGCCCATCGGCGGATACTTGCAGGCGGAGACGAAGGCCTCGGCCTCCTTCTTGGTGTTCACCATCGGGCAGATCACGCCATAGGCACCGCCGTCGAGCACCTTGCCAATGATGCCAGGCTCGTTCCACGGCACGCGCACCATGGGCGTCACCGGGTGCGGCTGCATCGCCTGGAAGCAGGACACCATGGAGAGGTAGTCCTGCACGCCGTGCTGCAGGTCGACGGTGACGGAGTCGAAGCCGCACTGCGCCATCACTTCCGCCGAGAACCCGGACGGAATGGCGAGCCACCCGTTGACGACTGCCTTACCGTCCGCCCAGCGTTTCTTGACGTTGTTGGCCATGCTGCGTTTCTCCCCAAGAACAATGAGGGCGTCACGCTAGGCTGCGTGCGGAGCCGGGTCAAACCGCGCGGACCCGCTCGCGCGGCGCCTCAGGCGGCGAGAAATCCCACGGTTTCGGCCTCGAGAACGGCGGCCGTGAGCGGCCCGCCATAGACCGCACCGGTGTCGACGCCGATGCGGTTGGCGCGGATCACCGGCGCCTCGCCCGGTGTGTGCCCGTGCACCACGACGGCGCCGAGCTCGGCTTCCGAGGCGAGGAAGGGCTGGCGGATCGAGAGCAGGTCGGCGGGCGCCTGTGCTTCGGGCGCGATGCCAGGCCGGATGCCGGCATGCGCGAAGAGATAGCCGCCCTCGCGGTGCACGAGCGCGAGCCCACGCAGAAAGCCGAGCGCCATCTGCGGCATGCGCGCGCCCCACGCCGCCGCCGGCGTCGCGGGATCGATACCGAGGCTCGCGAGCGTCGTATCACCACCATTGTACAGGAAATCCGTTGCCGCCGGCGCGTCGCCAGCGAGCGCGTCGAGGAAGGTGCGCTCGTGATTGCCCATCAGGTTGACCACGCGAGCCTTGCCGATCCGCCCGAGGCCGGCAAGCCGCGCCAGCACCAGGGCGGAATCCGGCCCGCGATCGATGTAGTCGCCGAGGTGCACCACGGTGGCCGCGGCGGCCGGCCGCGCGCGCAGATCCTCCGCGATGAGCGAATGCAGCGCGCCGAGCCGCTCGTCGAGCCCGTGAATGTCGCCGACCGCATAGACCCGCCGCCCGGCGGGCAGCCGCCCAGGCGCCCGATACAGCGGAAATCCATCGCCAGGAGCCTGCCCGCCGGGGGACTCGAACCCCCACGCCAAAGGGCCGCGGATTTTAAGTCCGCTGCGTCTGCCATTCCGCCAGGCGGGCCCAGCCCTGGACATAGCGCGCCGCTTATCCCCTGGCGCCAACCTCGCACGCAATATCGAGCGCCATGCGGACCAGCTTCTCGCTCGCCTCCGGCGTGCGGAAGGCGGAGTGGGCGGACAGCGTGACGTTCGGCAGCGTAGCCAGCACGTGGCCCGGCGGCAGCGGCTCCTCGAGGAAGACGTCGAGCGCCGCATGCGCCAGCCTGCCTTCACGCAGCGCCGCAATCATCGCCGCCTCGTCGACGAGCGCCGCCCGCGCTGTGTTCACCAGGATCGCGTCGCGCCGCAGCTTCGCCAGCCGCCCGGCATCAAGGAAGCCGCGGGTCTCGTCGTTGAGCAGCAGGTGGATCGACAGCACGCGGCTTTCGGCAAGCAGCGTGTCCAGGTCGACGAAGTCCACGCCCTCGGCGCTGCGCTTCGTGCGGTTCCACGCCAGCACCTTCATGCCGATGCCGCGCGCGAGCCGAG
>JAJZUI010000185.1 GCA_021847175.1 Pseudomonadota bacterium | reverse complement strand
GCCCCGCCGTCCGGCCCCGACGCCAGCGCCGCGGAAAGCCGCGCATGGAACTCCGTGCTTGTGCCGGAGGCCGCGAATTGCAGCCGCTCGTAGGCGCGGTGCAGGCCGCCGGAGAGCCCCTCGCGCCGCGCCCCGGCGGAGGCGAACGACGCCGAGGCGCGGCCGAGGCCCCAGAAATTGTATTCCTGCCGCTGCACTTCATACGCCGCCGCCTGCACGGCGTGGCAAAGCCCCGCCGCCACGGCGAGCACCCAGGCCCAGGCGCCGAGCCGGCCTTGCAGCGCGGAGGCCAGCCCCGCGTAGACGGCCGTGAAGGTCACGTAGTCGCAGACGCCGTCGAGCAACTTTCCCGTGGGCGACTGCTTGCCCGTGAGGCGTGCGAGCTGGCCATCGGCGCCGTCGAGCACATGCCAGGCGAGCATCAGCGCGAAGCCCGCCAGCACGCGCCACGTCTCCTGGTAGCCATGGTAGGCGAGGCCCGCGAGCACGCCGCAGGCCATCCCCGCGAGCGAGACCGCGTTGGGGTGCACGCCCGCGCGCGCGAGAAGCGGAGTGAGCCGCGCCGAGAGCGGGTGGATAAGCCAGCGGTTGGAGAACTCCTCGATCTCCACCGCCCGGCGCGCCGGCTCCGCCGCCGGCTTCGTTGCGGTTTCGTTCAGAGTCGCCCCGCGTGCAGCAGCCGCTCGGCCTTGCCGAAGGCCGCCGGGTCGTCGACGTCGATCCACAGGCGCTCGCCGATGTCGAAGACGCGCGCCTTGCCCTCGCGTGCCAGCACGTTCATCGCGCCGGAGATGCTGTCGTCGCCCTCCGCCTGGCTTTTCTCCAGGGCGGCGAACATCGCGGGCGTGCAGAGGAAGACGCCGGTGTCGAAGGCATTGAAGTCGCGGATCACCTTGCCGATGTGCAGGATCCGCCCGTCCTCGCACTTCACCCGCGTCACGTCCTCGGGGTCGTGCAGGTCGCTGCCGGTCTTGAAGTCCACCGCGAGCGTCACCGTGTCCGGCTCGCGCGGCGCGGCGAGCAGGGCGCGGAAGATGCCGGGGTCCACCAGGTGGTCGCACATGGTGAGCAGGAACGGCCCGTCCAGCGCCACCTTCGCCTTGTGGACGGAGACGCCGTTGGCGCGGTTCCACTCGTCGTTGACGACGTGCGTGAGGCGGACCTTCTCGCGCGCGGCGATGGCGTCGAGCGTCTGGCGCAGATCCTCGCCGCGCCAGCCGCTGACGACGACGAACTCATCGATGCCGGCGGCCAGCGCGCGCGCGATGACGTGCCCGATGAGCGGCGCACCCTTGATCGGGATCAGCGGCTTGAGCTCGCCCTTCTCGCGCAGCCGCGTGCCCTGGCCGGCCGCGACGATCAGGCACTTCATCGCACGGCGAGCTTGATGCTGCTCGCGCGGATGAAGTTCTCGGTCATCTGGTATGCCACGTCGTCGGTGTACTGCACCGGCGGGTGCTTGCAGAAATAGGCGGCCGGGCCCTCGAGAATGCCGCCGATGCCGTTTTCCAGCGCGAGCTTGCAGCAGCGGATCATGTCGATGACCACGCCCGCGGAGTTGGGCGAATCCTCGACCGAGAGGCGCAGTTCCAAATCCATCGGCACGTCGCCGAACAGCAGCCCCTCCATGCGGATGAAGCAGACCTTGTTGTCGTTCTGCCACGGCACGTAGTCGCTCGGGCCGACATGGATGTTCTCGTCCTCGATGCGTTTCTTCGCCACCGCCTGCACCGCCTCGGTCTTGGACGTCTTCTTGGACGCGAGCCGGCGCTGGTTCTTCATGTTGAGGAAGTCGGTGTTGCCGCCGGTGTTGAGCTGGTAGGTCCGCAGCAGTTTCACGCCGCGCTTGGCGAACAGATCCGTCAGCACGCGGTGGGTGATGGTCGCGCCCACCTGGCTCTTGATGTCGTCGCCCACGATCGGCAGGCCGCGTGCCCGGAAGCGCTCGGCGAAGGCCGGGTCGCTGGCGATGAACACCGGCATGTTGTTGATGAAGGCGCACCCGGCCTCGAGCGCGCATTCGGCGTAGAACCGCGCGGCCTGCTCGGAGCCCACGGGCATATAGTTGAGCAGGATCTCCGCCCCGCTGCGGCGCAGTTCGGCCACGATCTCCGCCTTGGAAAGCTCGGGCGCGCCGGCGCGGACGAAGGTGCGGTCCTCGGCATAGTCGGCCATGTGCTCGGAGATGCCGTCGAGCACCTGGCCCATCCGCACGATCACGCCCGTCGGCGGAATGTCGGGCTGGAAGACCTTGGTGCAGTTGGGTCTGGCGAAGATCGCCTCGGCGAGGTCGTGGCCCACCTTGCGCGCGTCGATGTCGAAGGCGGCGACCACGCTGATGTCGCAGGGCAGGTAGCCGCCGATCTCGCGGTGCATCAGCCCCACCACGCCGTCGCGGCAACGCTCGGGCGTGTAGTAATGGATGCCCTGGATCAGCGAACTGGCACAGTTGCCGATCCCCGCGATCGCGATGCGGATGCCGCCTTTTTTAGCCATATTCCACCTGATTCGGGCGGTTTTGCCGCGCGCCCGCGTCCCTGAATTGTAACGATGCTCTATGCGGCCCGCCAGCGTGCAAGGCAAGCGGGGCCCCGCTTCCGCGTGGGCGCCCCAGCCCCGCCCCGCGCAATCAACTTGACGCGGTGTCACCGCCACGTCATCAGTTTCGTTCACGTGGCGCTGAGATTCCGGCAATGTTCGCCCCGTTGGCGCGGCCTCTTCGGGCCGGCGCCGGGGGCGCGGTATGGGGGGCGGCGCGCGGGTCAATCGTAAGCCTTTCGGGCCGGCGGCGGGGTACATGGACACATCGGTCGAGCATATCCGCGAGGTCGTCTTCGACGTGCTGCGCGCGTCCCCCAACCCTCCGGCCGAGCTGTCCGACGCCACCAGCATCGTCGCCGACCTCGGCCTCGATTCCGTCGCGGTGATGGATTTCGTGATGGAGATCGAGGACCGGCTGGACATCACGGTGCCGCTCGACAAGATCGCCGAGATCGAGACGCTGGGCGATCTCGTGAGCACCCTCGGCGGGCTCAAGGTCAGCGCGTAAGCGCATGGCGCTGTTCGACAAGTTCGCGCCGCTGCGTGCGGCCTACGAGCGCCATGAGAGTGCGGGCGACAACCCGTTCAGCATCGTCTTCGACCGCGTGGTCTCACCCACCGAGGCGCTGATCGGCAACCGCGAGATCCTGCTGCTCGGCACCAACAACTATCTCGGCCTGACCTACGACAAGGCGGTGGTCGCGAGCGCCGTCGAGGCGCTGCAGGCGCTCGGCAGCGGCACCACCGGCTCGCGCATCGCCAACGGCAGCTACCAGGGCCACCGGGAACTGGAACGCGCGCTGGCGGACTTCTACGGCCGCAGACACGCCATGGTGTTCTCCACCGGCTACCAGGCGAACCTCGGCATCCTCTCCGCCATCGCCGGCAAGCACGACCACCTGCTGCTCGACGCCGACTGCCACGCCAGCATCTACGACGGCGCGAAGCTCGGCCAGGCGCAGGTGACGCGGTTCCGCCACAACGACCCCGCCGACCTCGCGGCCCGGCTGCGCCGGCTGGCCGACACGCCGGGGGACAAGGTCATCGTCGTCGAGGGCATCTACTCGATGCTGGGCGACACCGCCCCGCTCGCCGCCTTCGCCGCGGTGAAGCGGGAGTTCGGCGCCTATCTCGTGGTGGACGAGGCGCATTCGCTCGGCGTGCTCGGCGCCAGCGGGCGCGGGCTCGCGGAGGTGGCGGGGGTGGAGGCCGAGTGCGACTTCATCGTCGGCACGTTCTCCAAGAGCCTCGGCGGCGTCGGCGGCTTCTGCGTCGGCGACATGGAGGGGTTCGACATCCTGCGGGTGGTGAGCCGCCCGTACATGTTCACCGCCTCGCCGCCGCCCTCGGTCATCGCCGCGACGCTGGAGGCGCTGCGCCAGTTGCGCGCCCGCCCGGCGCTGCGCCAGCGGCTGATGGAGAACGCGCGCCAGCTCTATGCCGGGCTCGCGGACCTTGGCTTCACGCTGGGGCCGGAGCCGAACCCCGTGGTCTCGGCGATCATGCCGGGGCCGGAAATCGCCTTCGCCTTCTGGTCGCGGCTGCTCGCGGCCGGGCTCTACACCAATGTCAGCCTGCCGCCGGCCACCCCGCGCGGGCTCGCGCTGCTGCGCTCCTCGGTCAGCGCCGCGCACACGCCGGAACAGATCGACCGCGCGCTCGACATGTTCGCCGCCGTCGGCCGCGAGCTTGGGCTGATCGCTCCGGAACGGGCGAGGGCGGCGGGCTGAGCGGGTTGGCGGAGAGCGGGATCGATTCCCCGGTCAGCCGCCGTAATGCTGCATTTGCACCACGACGCGGTTGACGCCGGGATGCGCCTTGAAGCGCACCCGCTTGATCCCCGGCGGGCCGAACACGAGCTTCGGGTTGTTGGAAAACCCGTAGCCCTCGGCCGGCAGGCCCAGCATCGTGGTCTTGAACTTGCCGCTGTTGTCGTGGTCGTGGAACAGCGCCACCGCGTAGTAGCCGGGCTCGGCGAAGGCGAAGCACGCATGCGTCACCGGCAGCGTCACCGGCAGCGCCTGGCGCGCCAGCTTGTACTTGCCGTCGAGGAAATGCTTTGCGTCGTTGGGGTAGATCGCGATGGTGATGTTGCCCTTGGTCGAGCGCGCGCCGCTGACGCTGATGTCGAGCCGCACCGGGGCGGGGTCGCCCGGCTTGCAGGCGTGAGCAGGCTCCGCCCGCGAGGCCGGGGCGAATCCGGCCAGCGTCAGGAGAAAAGCCGCCACAGGAAACCAGGCACGCGCCGTGAAGGCACGGAAAGTCACGTCCATTCGTTCGTCTCGTTCGTCTCGTTCCCGGCCGGCACCGCGCCCCCTCGCGGTGGAAGCGTCCAAGCCGTCAATGATACGGGCCGGTTTCTATCGCCGCCGCCGCGGCCGGGGCAAGCGTGCCGAGCGCGGCCCTGCCTTGCCCGGCCCTGGGCCGGCGCATAGCGTGATCCGGAATGGCCGGCACGAAGCCAGCGAAAGGGAGCCCTGTCTGCGCGAGATCGCCATCTTCCGCCACAACCTGTTCCGCGTCTCCGAGCCCTTCATCGCCGGCCAGGCGCAGAAGCTCCGACGCTACCGGCCGCTCTATCTAGGGCGGCTGCGCCATGGCGCCGGGCCGGATGGCGCGCAATCGCTGGCGATCGCGAACCGGCTGACCCCGCGCACCCTGCCCGCCGTCGCCTGGCAGATGCTCTCGCGCGACCCGCGCCCGTTCCTGCGCCTGCTGGGCGAGCGGCGGCCGGCGCTGATCCACGCCCATTTCGGCATCGAGGGCGTCTACGCGATGGAACTGGCGCGCCGGCTCGATGTGCCGCTGGTGACCACGTTCCATGGCTTCGACGCCACGCTCTCCACCGCGGCACTGCTCACCTCGCCGGCCTGGGCCAACTACCCGCTGTTCCGCCGCCGCCTTGCTGAGCGCGGCGATTTGTTCCTCTGCGCCTCCGGCTTCATCCGCGAGCGGCTGCTCGGCCTCGGCTTTCCGCCGGCGCGCACGCGGCTGCACTACATCGGCGTGGATTGCGCCGCGATCCGCCCGCGCGCGATGGCGGAGGAGACGCCGGCGATCCTGCACGTCGCGCGCCTGGTCGAGGTGAAGGGCACGGAGTTCCTGCTGCGCGCGGTGGCATTGCTGCCGGCGCGGCATGCGCGCGCGACGCTGCTGGTCGCGGGGGACGGGCCGTTGCGCCACCGGCTCGAGGTGCTCGCCACCCGCCTCGGCATCGGCGAGCGGGTGCGCTTCCTCGGCGCGCTGCCGCACGCGCGGGTGCTGGCGCTGATGCGCAAGGCGGCGGTGCTGGTGCTGCCGAGCGTGCGCACGAGCACCGGCCGCGAGGAGGGGCTCGGCATGGTGCTGCTGGAGGCGGCGGCGAGCGGCGTGCCCGCGATCGGCTCGCGGGTCGGCGGCATCCCGGAGGGCATCGCGGACGGCGAGACCGGCTTCCTCGTCCCCGAGCGCGACCCGGCGGCGCTGGCGGAACGCCTCGCGGCCCTGCTCGACGACCGCAACCTGCGCGCACGCATGGGCGCGGCGGCGCGGGCGCACGCGGAACTTCGTTTCGACCTCGGCCGCCAGACCGCGGCGCTGGAGGAGATGTACGATGGACTTCTCGACGGCCGCGCCTGATCCGGCGGAGGCCGAGGACATCGCGGTCGTGGTCGCGCATCCCGACGACGAGATGCTGTGGCTGAGCGGCATGCTCGGCGCGGCGGGGCGGGTGGTGTTCTGCTACGGGGATTCGTTCTGGCGGCCGGAAATCTCGGCCGGGCGCCGCCGCGCCGTCGCCTCCCTGCCGCTCGCGGGGCTGGTGGCGCTGGACATCCCGGAGAGCGGCGCGCGGTTCATGGCGGACTGGGCGGCGCCGCGCCTCACACCCAGCGGTATCGCCATCACCGACGCTGCGGCCGGGGCCCGTTACGAGGCGAACTTCCCGGTGCTCGTGGAACGGTTGCGTCCGGCGCTCACCGGCTGCCGCGACGTCTACACGCACAACCCGTGGGGCGAGTACGGCCACACCGAGCACCTGCAGGTGCACCGCGCGGTGGCGGCGCTGCAGGCGGAACTCGGCTTCACGCTGTGGTTCTCCAACTATGTCGGGCCGCGAAGCTGGGCGCTGGCGAGCAGGCTCGCGGCGCAGACGGGGTGGAGCGCGCGGCGCGCGATGGCGCCGGACGTGGCGCTGGCGCGCCGCCTCGCCAGGCATTACCGGCGCCACGGCGCGCGGACCTGGTCACCCTTCCACCGCTGGCCGGCGGAGGAGGTGTTCTACGCCCAGGCGGCGGGTGCCGCCCGCCGCCCCTTCGCCGGCGAGACGCTGCTGGACGTGACGCGGCTGCGCCCGTGGGTGCCGGCGCTGCTGGCGCGGCGGCGGCTCGGCTGAACCGCCGTCACTCGGCGGAGGGGCGCGCCCCGGCCGGTGGCAGGATTTCCGGCGGCATGACCCAGGAGCGGGTGCGCAGCAGGTGCAGCAGCCAGCGCGCCGACTGCCCCCGCCAGCCCGCGGAGCGGGCGCGGTCCCAGCGGACGGGCGCGGGCGGCACGGCGGCAAGCCGGCGCTCCAGCAGGGCCGCGATGCGCGTGGCGCGCGAAGCCCAGGTGAGGGAGCGGCTGTCCGCCTCGGCCGCGTTCGCGAGGCGGGCGGCGAGCGCCGCATCCGTGGTGAGGCGCGAGAGCCCTTCCACCAGCGCATCGATCCGGTCGGGCGGGCAGAGATAGGCGTTGCGCCCGTGCTCCAGCACCTCGCGCACCTCCGGCGTCTCGCCGGCGAGGATCGGGCGGCCGGAGGCGAGGTAGAAGAACAGCTTCAACGGCAGCACGGTCGAGCCGAACGTCGCCAGCGGCTGCAGCGAGGGCGGGATCATCAGCACGTCGGCGGCGAAGACATAGGGCGCGAGCGCCGCCTCCGGCTGGAACGGCACGATGCGGATGTTGGGCACGTCGCGCGCCATCGCCTCGATCGGGCCCTCGCCGTAGGAGCCGACCAGGATGAACAGCAGGTCGGACAGGCGGCGCGCCGCCTCGACCATCAGGTGCAGGCCCTTCTTGTGGTTGATCCGCCCCGTGTAGACGACCGTCTTTCGTTCGGGCGGGATGCCGAGTTGCGCCTTTGCCTCCGCAGCCGGGATGGGGGCGGCGAGGCGCGCCGGCTCGAAGCCGTTATGGATGCAGACCAGTTTTTCCGGCGGCACGCCGAGTTTGAGGTATGTCCGCCGCGTGTAGTCCGAGTGGCAGATGTGCACGAGGAAGTGCCGGTGGCTCATCAGCCGCAGCAGCCAGGGTTGCAGCGGCGGGATCTGGTCCGGCCAGGGGCGGTAATGGTCGAAGGCGACGCGCTGGCCTGCCCTGAGCGCATTCCACGCGACCCAGAGGTTGCGCGTGTAGACCAGGTCCGCCGCCCGGAATTCCGGCCGGCGCGCGATGGTGAGGCCGCAGGCGAAATGGCGCAGCGCCGCCGGCTTCAGCGGTGCGCGGGCGCGCGCTACCGGCAGGCCAGCGATCGTCGCGATCGCCGCCGGGTCCGCCGCGCGGTCGAAGGGCACGTGCAGCGCGGCGCCCTCCACCAGCCGCGAGAGGTAGCGGGCCGTGGAGGTGAACAC
>JAJZUI010000004.1 GCA_021847175.1 Pseudomonadota bacterium | reverse complement strand
CCTGCGGGCGAAGAAGGCGCTGAAGGAACTTCCCACGGGCGCAACGCTCGAAGTGCTCGCGACCGATCCCGGCGCCGTCGCGGACTTCGCTGCCTTCTGCCGCACCACGGGCAACGAGATGGTGGAACAGTCGCAGGAGGGCAAAGTGTTTCGCTTCGTTATCAAACACGTGACCTAGCGTAAAATCTCACGGGGAGGAAATGACAAGAAAGAGGTTTGCCGGCCGCACGGTCGTCGTTGCAATGGCCACGATTGCGGCCGTGGTCGGGGCCGGACCGAAGGCCCGGGCGACCGAGGGATATTTCCAGCACGGCTACAGCGCCGTGCAGCAGTCCACGGCGGGCGCCGGAACCGCCAATCCCGAAGACGCGATGACCGTCGCGACCAACCCCGCGGGGTTACTCTCCGTCGGCACCGGGTTCGAGATCGGCATCTCCCTGTTCTCCCCGCATCGCCGGTATTCCGTGCCGCCAGGCTTCGGCTTCGTTGCTCCCGGCACCGTCACCAGCACCTGGAACAATTTCGTCATCCCGAATTTCGCATACTCGCAGCAGATCGACGCGAACTCCGCCTGGGGCATCGCGCTCTACGGCAATGGCGGCATGAACACGGACTACGCGGGCTTCATCGCCAACCCCGCCTGTCCCGGCGGCGACGGCGTCTTCTGTGGCGGCAAGGCCGGGGTCAACCTGAGCCAGATGTTCATCAGCCCGAGCTATGCCCGCCGGTTTGGCAACATCGCCATCGGCGTCGCGCCGGTCCTCGCGGTGCAGATGTTCAGTGCCTATGGCCTTGGCGCGTTCTCGCCCCTTTCCAGCTCGCCGTCGAACCTCACCGACAACGGCCAGGCCATGTCCTACGGCGGCGGACTGCGGGTCGGTGCGCTGCTGAGCGTAACCCCCACGCTGCGCTTCTCCGTCTCCGGCGCGACGCCGATCTGGATGACGAAGTTCAACAAGTACCAAGGCCTGTTCGCGGACCACGGCTCGTTCAACATCCCCGCCAATGTCGGCGTCGGCGTGGCCTGGGATCCGGCGCCGGACTGGACGGTGATGCTCGACTACAAGCACATCTTCTATTCCGATATCAAATCGATCAGCACCCCCTCCGCGTTCGTCGGTGCGCCGTTCGGCTCGGCCAACGGACCCGGCTTCGGCTGGCACGACGTCGATGTCGTGGCGATCGGCGCGGAATGGCGCGTGGACCCGGCCTGGACGCTGCGGGCCGGCTACGCCCACAACACCAACCCGATCTCGTCTTCCGACGTCACGCTCAACATCCTCGCCCCCGGCGTCGTGACGGATCACATCTCCGCGGGCTTCAGCTACAAGGTGAACCAGCGTTCGACGATCGATTTCGCCGGCACCTACGTGCCCTGGCACAGCGTGAGCGGGCCGGAGGTGGTGCCTGGGCTCGGCCCGACGGGACGCACGATCAAGCTGTCGATGTACCAGTACGATTTCACGCTGGCCTGGCGCTACGCCTTCTAGCGGCACGATACCGCCTGGGCATCACGCCCGGGCGCCCGGACGTTGCGGGGCCGTGACGAGGTGCCGGGGCCGCCTTCAGGCCGGCGCGCACGGGTTCTGCGCCTGCGCCATCGCCGGCGCGGCCGCGCCCGCCACCGGCGGCAGCGCCAGCGTCGCGGCGCTCGCGAGTGCGAGGGCGGAGAGCCGCGTTGTCGCGGCCTTCGCTTTCTTCCTCATCTCAGCGCCTCCTCAAGGCTATGGTTCCACGGCACGGGTCAGCCACCCCACCGCGGCGATGATCACCGCCATCCCGATCCCCGCGCCCGCGCGCCATAGAGCAGCGCGGCGCAGACCGCGATCGCGGTGAACATCACCCGGAACACCGACCAGTCCGCGAGGCGCAACTGGCCGGTCAGGATACTGGGATCGCCGAACCCGCTCCCCTCCAGGACGACCCCGCGGGACATCGCGCGCCCTGTACCGCGTCTCGCTTAAAAACAGCCTGATCCGGGCACTCCCCGCCGTCCTTGACGTGCGTCAAACTCCGCGCGGCAGGCGCTGGCGCGATTCCGCCCCGCTGGCTAGTTTCCCGCCGCCGGATGGGTGGCCGAGCGGTTTAAGGCAGCGGTCTTGAAAACCGCCAGGGGGCAACCCCTCGTGGGTTCGAATCCCACCCCATCCGCCAATGGCGCCTCTGCCCTCGCTCAGCCGGCGCGTTCCTGGCGGGCCTCTTCATTTCGCACTAATACAAATCCCCGCGGCCGTTTCCCGGCGCGCCGCGCACAAAATCCAACAGCTGGTCGAGACTTATCGGCTTGCGAAGCATCGGCAGGCCGTGGCCCTGCGCGGCCTCGTCCGCAGCGTTCGTGGTGTCGCCGGTGAGCAGCAGCGCTTTGACGCCTGGCCCGAGGATGGTGCGGACGGACCGGACGACGTCGGTGCCGCGTTCGTCGTTGCGCAGGTTGTAATCTACAACCATCACCGAGATCCCGCGATTCGCGCGCGCCTCGTCGAGGGCCTCGGCCAGGTTGCTCGCCGTGCTGACGCGGCAGCCCTGCATCTCCAGGACCAGGCGTATCGTGGAGCGCACGCCTGGGTCGTCCTCGACCACCAGGACATGCGGCCGTGGTTGCCCGGCGGAACCGGGGCTTCCCGAGCCGCCCGGCATCTACGCCACGCCCTCAGGCGAGCCGCCGGTCAGCACGATCGAGAAGACCGAGCCCGCGCCAGGCCGCGACCGGACGCGTATCTCGCTCCCGAGCACCCGCGCCGCCCTCTGCGCCCAGGGGAGGCCAAGGCCATAGCCCTCGCGCGTGGCATTCGGCGGCACGCCAACCTGGTAGAATTCCTCGAAGATATGTCGCATGTCCTCCTGCCCGATGCCGATGCCGGTGTCTGCCACCTCGATGCGCAGAGACTTGCCTTCGCGCTCGCACCCCAGGCGGACGGTGCCCCTCTCCGTGTAGCGGATGGCGTTGCCGATGAGGTTGCGCAGGATCCGGCCGAGCAGGATCGGATCGCTTCGCGCCACATCTGTGCATCCGGTTACCTCGAACCGCAACCCTTTCGCCGCCGCGAGACCGGCGAACTCGACGCGAAGCCGGTCGAACAGCTCGCCCAGGGTGACATCGGTGATGAGCGGGTTGACCTTGCCGCTGTCGAGCTTGCTGATGTCGAGCAGCGCGTCCAGCAGCTCGGTCATCGTCGCGACGGCCTGTTCCTGCCCGGCGACGGCCATCGCGGCGCGCTCGTCCGAGACCAGGCCGCGCAGAGCTCCCGCGAAGAGCGACAGCGACTGCAAGGGTTGGCGCAGGTCGTGGCTGGCCGCCGCGAGGAAGCGGCCCTTCGACCGGTTCGCCTCGTCGGCGGCCCGCGCCGAAGCCACCGCGCGGCGATAGACCAGGCCGATGTTCGTCACCAGTGCGATGAGCAGCAGGCTGGAGGCAAGCAGGCCGAAGACCCGCCCGACATAGAAGGCGACCTGGAAACGGGCGGTGGCGAAAAACCCGGCCAGCATGACGTCGAGCATCGACGCCCACACCACCCCCATGAGCGAGAGGTTGAGCATTGTCCGCGGCCCCGCCCGCAACAGCAGGGCAAGCGCGAGCAGCCCCAGGGCCGTGTCCCCCCATGCCGGAAGGACGTTGAGCCGCCCGCTTTGATTGAGGGTCACCATGATGCGGGGCAGGTACGGCGCGCCGGCCGTGGCGAGCAGCGCCATGCCGCCCGCCGCGGCGGCCACGGCCAGCACGGCGCCGAAAAGGATAGGTATGGGGTGCCCGCGTACCGGGCCATCGACAAGCGTGTAGCCGATCACGGCGATCAGGAACCCGCTGTGCCAGAACCAGTAGAGCCACGCGGTGGTCTGGGACCCCGCGCCGAGCAGGCCGGTCGGCGCTAACACGCCCGGGAATGTCAGGAGGTGGAGCGACGTTATCAGCGCCTCGAACAGGTATCCGCTGGTGAGGACAAGCAGCGCGCGCGACCGGACGACGAGGAACTGGCCGTAGAGCAGGACCATGGTGATGAGATCGACGGTGATCAGCACCGCCTCGTCGATCGCGACGAGGGCCGGCAGCCGCGGCAGCGATACCCGGGCGAAGGGGGTGGCGAGGACGAACCCCAGCAGCGAGGCCAGGAAGAAGACCGCGGCCGCCCGCTGTTGCAGCGGCGAGGCGGGAACGGCGGAGAGGAACAGGGACTCCTCGCCGGGCCCAGCCTCTACGGCGCCCCCCGCACCGGCCCCGCCCCCGCCCTCGATCGTCCCCCAATCCTTAGCCCGCATGCCGTGCTCCGCTCCCATCGGGAAGGGTCGTGTCATCCACACGCGATTCTTCCATCAAAACGAATAGCATCAGCACACGGCGAGCGCATCGGCCCGCGTCAACGAGGCGTCGCGCGAATATACCGCGTCCGTGTCCGGAATGTCTGCCATTCCATCCCGGCCTGCCAGGACAACGGGTCTTTGTCGCTCCGCAGCAGCGGGTCTGGCGTCCCCGGCGGCAGGCAGCGCTACAGGTGGCGAACATGGCGACGACATGCCCCCTGGCCGGCGGTCCGGGGACTGACCTGAATCAAGGACTTCATGCTCGGACGGGATTAGCGGGTAAGCGCGATCCATTTGCTTTCCATAGTCGTCGCATCGATATGCAGGCAGCAGACCCAGGCGTTTTCATCGGCGTCGATGTCGGCTCGACCACAGTCAAATGTGTCGTCGTTGATCCGCGGACGGGGTTGTTGCGCTGGCAACGCTACGAGCGCCACGGCACCCGCCAGGCCGAAAAGGTCGCCGAGATGCTGGCGGCGATCGCGCGCGATCTCGGGCTCGTGCGTACCGAGGCCGTCCGCGCCTTCATCACAGGCTCTGGTGCCGGCCCGCTCGCCGAGCCGCTGGGCGCGCGCTTCGTCCAGGAGGTGAACGCTGTCACCGTCGCGGTGGAGCGGCTTTACCCCGATGCCGGCAGCGTGATCGAGCTCGGCGGCCAGGACGCCAAGATCATCCTCTTTCGCAACAATCCCGCCACCGGGGAACGCGGCGTCATCACCTCGATGAACGACAAATGCGCCTCCGGCACCGGGGCCACGATCGACAAATGCATGCTGAAGGTCGGCATGTCATCGGATGCGCTCGGCCGGCTCCGGTTCGATCCCGCCCGGCTGCACCGCGTCGCCGCGCGGTGCGGCGTGTTCGCCGAGACCGACGTCGTCAACCTGCTCAAGTCCGGCGTGCCGCCCGAGGAGGTGATGAACTCGCTCGCCGACGCGATCGTGCTGCAGAACCTCACCGTGCTTACTCGCGGCCATACGCTGCACCCAAAGGTGCTGCTGCTCGGCGGGCCGAACACCTTCCTGCCGTTCCTGCAGGAGAGCTGGCGACGGCGCATCGCCGAGCTGTGGCGCGAGCGTGGCGTCGCCGTGGCGCAGGGCGATGCCGATGCCCAGATCCTCGTTCCGCCCAACGCGCAATATTTCGCCGCCGCCGGCGCCGCGCTGTTCGGCGCCGCGTCCGCCGCCGATGGCCCCGCCTATCGCGGGCTGGAGGGGCTGGAGCCGTTCATCGCCCATGGACGAAAGGCGCGCCTGATGCACCAGGCCGGGCCGCCGTTGCTCGCGCCGGGCGAGGACGCGGACAGCGTTGCCCGTGCCGTCCTGCCGCCGCCCTTCTCGCCGCCACGCCTTCAGCCCGGCGGCCGGGTCGCTGGGTATATCGGCTTCGACGGCGGCTCGACCACCTCGAAGGCCGTGCTGATCGACGAGGACGGTGCGCTCGTCGCCAAGGACTACGTGATCTCCGGTGGCAACCCGATCCAGGACGCCAAGGAGATCCTCGCGCGCCTGCGCGACCGTGTCGCCGCCCAGGGTTGCGGCCTCGATGTCCTGGGCTTCGGTGCCACCGGCTATGCCGGCGACGTGCTCGATGCCGCCCTGCACGCGGACGCCAACCTGGTCGAGACTGTCGCGCACATGCTGAGCGCGCAGCACTGCTGCGGCGAGGACGTTGACGTAATCTGCGACGTCGGCGGCCAGGACATCAAGGTGCTGTTCCTCGAGAACGGAACGATCAAGGGCTTCCGCCTGTCCAACCAGTGCTCCGCCGGCAATGGCATGCTGCTGCAATCGATGGCCGACCAGTTCGGCGTGCCGATCGAGGACTTCGCCGCGCATGCCTTCCAGGCCGAGCTCAGCCCCCGCTTCTCATACGGCTGCGCGGTGTTCCTCGACACCGACCGTGTGAACTTCCAGAAGGAGGGCTTCAACCGCGACGAGCTGTTCGCCGGGCTCGCGACGGTGCTGCCCAAGAACATCTGGCAGTACGTGGTGCAGATCCCGCGCATGGCGGAGCTCGGCCGCGTGTTCGTCCTGCAGGGCGGCACGCAGCGCAATCTCGCCGCGGTCAAGGCACAGATGGACTACATCGCCGCGCGCGTGCCGGGCGCGCGGATCATCGTCCACCCGCATTGCGGCGAGGCGGGCGCGCTGGGCGCGGCGCTGGAAGCGCGCCGCGTCGTCCGCCGGCGCGGGGACTCGCGCTTCATCGGCCTGCAGGCGGCGATCGACCTGCGCTACCGGACGCGCACCGACGAGACGACGCGCTGCCGCTTCTGCGCCAACGAGTGCCCACGCACCTTCATCGACACCAGCACCCCGGACGGGCGCGCGGCCCGCTACGTCGCCGGATTCTCCTGCGAAAAGGGAACGGTCGAAACCAAGTCGGCGGTGATCGCCGTCAGCCAGAACCGCAAGCGGCTGCAGGAACTTTATCCGAACCTGGTGGAATTCGCGGCCGATGCCGCGTTCCGCCGCGCCAGCCAGCCGGCGCCGCTGCCCGAGGCCGGCACGCCGGTGGAGGACGTTGCGGTCCACCGCCGCTGGTTCGGCTATGGCCCGGTCGTGCGCCGGCCGGGGCTTCGCCCGTTCAGCCGCAGCCCGGAAGCGGTGGCCGCACGGCGCGCGGCGCTGCGCATCGGCATCCCGCGCGTGCTCGACGCCTACCGCCTTGCACCGTTCCTGCGCGCCTACCTGGAGGCGCTGGGCGTGCCATCCGGCCGGATCGTGTTCTCCGACGAGACCTCGGCCGATCTGTGGGCGCGGGGCGGGCGCTACGGCACCGTGGACCCCTGCTTCCCCTCGAAGGTGGCGCTCGCGCATGTGCACGACCTGCTGACGCACACGCACGCGCGCAAACCGCTCGACTACATCTGGTTTCCGGCGGTAAACAGCATCGAAAGCTTCGTCTCCCACACCATCTCGGCGTCGAGCTGCCCGGTGGTGGCCGGCAGCCCGAAAGTGGTCGCCGCGGCCCTGACCAGGGAGACGGATCGCTTCGCCGCCGCCGGCGTCGGCTACGTCACCGGCGTGCTCGACTTCGAGGTGCCCCACCTCTTGCGCCAGCAGTTGCTGGAGACCTGGCAGGAACGTCTCGGCATCACCGCGCACGAGAACGCCTGGGCGGTCGCGGAAGGGTTCAAGGCGCAGCGGGTCTTCGAGGCCGAGCTGCAGCGCCACGGCCGGCGGATGCTGGACGCGGCGGAACGCGACGACGGGATCGTGCTGCTTGTCCTGGCCCGTCCCTACCATGCCGACCCGGGCCTCAATCACCGCGTCCTGGAGGAGTTCCAGGCGCTCGGCTACCCGGTCCTCAGCATCGCCGCGATCCCCAGGGACGAGGCATATCTCGCCCGCTTCTTCCGCGCCGACCTCGCCGATCGCCGCATCGCCGACGTGTTCGACGTGCGCGACGTCTGGCCGGAGAACTATGCCGCCGCCAGCGTGCAGAAGGTCTGGGCGGCGAAGTTCGCCGCGCGGCACCCCAACGTCGCGGTGCTGGACCTCTCCAGCTTCAAATGCGGCAACGACGCGCCCGCCTACGGGCTGGTCGAGCGCATCCTCGCCGCCGGCCGCACCCCCTGCCTCACGCTGCACGACCTCGACGCCAACAAGCCGGGCGGCTCGATCAAGATCCGCGTGCAGACCTTTGCCTACACGCTGAGTCGCTATCAGGAACGCCTGGCGGATCACCGGCGCGCGTCGCCTCGGCCTGCGACGGAGGCTGCGACGCAAGCGCAACCGGCCCTGGCGTTTGCCTGACGGGAGATGCTCGCATGGACAGCGCAGCCCTGTTCCGCGCCGCCCCGGCCCAGGGAGCACCGTCCGAGCAGTGGCGCGACCCTGCGCTGGCCGCCCCGCGGCGGCCAGGCACCAGCCGGCCCATCATCCTCTTCGGCGGGCTCACCGCCTGCCACGACGCGCTCATCGCCGCCGCACTCGCCGGCCTAGGCTACCGGGCCCAGGCGCTCCCCTGCGCGGACCATGCGGCGCTGCAATGCGGCAAGGAATTCGGCAACCGCGGCCAGTGCAACCCGACCTACTTCACCGTCGGCAACCTGCTGCGCACGCTGTTCGCGCTGCGCGACGAACAGGGCCTGAGCCCGGCCGCCATCATCGACCGCTACGTGTTCGTCACCGTGAGCGCCTGCGGACCGTGTCGTTTCGGAACCTATACGACCGAGTACCGCAAGGCGTTGCGCGATGCCGGCTTCGCCGGCTTCCGCGTCATCGGAATCAGGCAGGAGGAGGGAGCGGAACAGATCGGCGCCGACGCGCCGTTGCGGCTGGACGCGCGCTTCTACCTCACCGGCCTCGCATGCGTGATCGCGGGCGACGTCCTCAATGGGCTGGCCTATCGCATCCGCCCCTACGAGCGCGTGCCAGGCGCAACCGACGCCGCGGTCGCGCGCAGCCTCGTGATCCTGCGGGACGCGCTCGCCAGGCGTCGCGGCATCCTGCGCGCGCTGCGCCGCTGCCGCCGCGAATTCGCGGCGATCGCCGTCGACCGCCTGCGGGTAAAGCCAAAGGTCGCGCTGATCGGCGAGTTCTGGGCAATGACCACCGAGGGGGACGGCAATTACCGACTGCAGCACTTCCTGGAGGCGGAGGGCGCCGAGGTGGTGATCGAGCCGCTTACCGCCTGGGTGCTGTACGACATCTGGTGCGTCGAGAACGACACGCGCCGCCGCATGCTGCTGCCGCGCCGCGATTCGGAGCGCCATCCGAGCGACAGCGCGGCGCCGCTGCGCACCCTGTTCCTCGCGCGCCTCGCTGCCCGCCTGGTGCGCGCTGCCTTCGCGCTCGCCGCGCGCGCGATCGGACTGCGCCATTGCCCACTGCCCGACATGGCGGAACTTGCCGACGCGAGCAACGACTTCTACCCGACGGAGCTGCGCGGCGGCGAAGGCCATCTCGAAGTCGGCAAGCTGATCACGGCGGCGCGCAACCACAAGGTGGACTTGGTCGTGAGCGTGAAGCCGTTCGGCTGCATGCCGTCGTCCTCGGTGTCGGACGGCATTCAGGCGCTGGTGACGGCACGACTGCCGGAGGCGAACTTCCTGCCGATCGAAACCTCCGGCGACGGCGCCACCAATGCCTACAGTCGGGTGCAGATGGCGCTGTTCAAGGCGCGCGCGCGCGCCGAGGCCACCTTCGCTCGCACGCTGGCGCAGGCGGGGCTCACGCCGGCGCAGGCCGCCGACCGGCTGGCAAACCGCCCGCGCCTCGCCCGGGCGCTCTCCGATCCGCCGCCGGTGACGGCGGTCACTGCCGGCAACCTGGTGCGGACGCTGACCTGACCGGGCGCGCTGCCGTTCCCAGCGGCGCCAGAAGCCTTGCCGTCGTTCAGGCTAAACAGCCATCAAACCCCATAATAAATCGTCGAGACATGGGTTGCCTCGGCGAAGAACAACCAGCGCTCCACCAGCAGTCCCACCAGCGCCGAAAGCGTTGCCGCAGTCGTGGCCACCGCCGGCAGGACACGCTCCGAGGCCACCAGGGCCAGCAACGCCGGCAGCAGGAACGCGAGCACGGCCGCGATCCGCCTCAGCTTCACCGCATGCTTGCGCGCGATCTGGTAGCCCATCTCGCGCAGCACATAGTTCTCGGTGAAATGCGGCCGGTCGAGCGGCTGCACGGTGCCGAACGACAACAGCCCGGTCGCGGAGGCGAGCGAGACCAGCGGCTTTTGCGTATCGATGAAGCGCCAATAAGCCAGTTTCGCGCCCAGCGCCGCCAGCGCCGCGACCAGCGCCGCGACCGCCAGCCCCTTCGCCGCGCCGAACCAGATTGCCCACAGCGCCGCGAGCAGCACGGCGCCGGAGAATACCGCGAAGATCAGGTAATCCGGTGCGGTATGCGGATTGTGCCACTGCCGTATCGGCTTGAGGCTCGCATAGATCATCGATGTGCAGAACACCGTTACGAACGCCAGCACCGCGGCGACCACCCCCGCGACGCGCGTCGCCACCGCCCCCGCGCCGAGCAGCCACCACAACCCCGCGAAAGCCACCGCGGGCGGGAACGTCGCCATCGCCGCCACGCCCTCGCGCGAAAGCCAGGAGGAACGCCACTGGCTGAACGCCCGCCAGGCGCGCTCCGGATGCCCGAGATGCAGTGTGGACGCCACCAGCCCGGCGCTGGAAAACCCAAGCCCGATCGCAACGCAAACCGGAAGGAAAAACGGCGCCGCCGGCAGGAAGCCGAGCCCGGCCAGCGTCCCCAGCCAGGCGATCAGCCCGTAGCCGAACCCGGTCAGCGTGGTCAGCAGCAGGACAGAGCCGGCCGGAGTCATCGCGAAAGCACCATGTCGAGCATCTTCAGCAACGCGTTGACGCTCCCGCCATGCTGCCGCTCGAGCGGCTTCGCGGGGATCGTCGCCTTGCGCGGCGGCAGGTAGCGGTTGACCGGCGCGTAGCCGAGTTCGGGCATCAGCGCCACGCCGCCGCGTTCCGCCACCAGCCGCGAAACCTTGCTGTCGGGATCGTTGAAGTCGCCGAAGTGCCGCGCCCGCGAGGGGCAGGTCGCCACACAGGCTGGCTCGCGCTCCGCCTCGGGCAGCGCCTCGTTGTAGATGCGGTCGATGCAGAGCGTGCACTTCTTCATCACGCCCTGGTCCTCGTCGAACTCCCGCGCGCCATAGGGGCACGCCCAGGAGCACAGCTTGCATCCGATGCAGATATCGGTGTTGACCAGCACGATCCCGTCCTCTGCGCGCTTGTAGGACGCGCCGGTCGGGCACACCGTCACGCACTGCGGGGTCTCGCAATGCAGGCAGGAGCGCGGGAAGTTCACCGTCTTGCTCGTGCTGCCGCACCCCGCTTCGTAGGAGTGGATGCGGTTGAACCACACGCCGTGCGGTTCCTTGCCATACGGGTTGTGGTCCGGCAGCGGCGCGTGGTGTCCGCCGGTGTTCCACTCCTTGCAGTTCACCGCGCAGGCATGGCACCCGACGCATGTGTCGAGGTCGATAACGAGGCCAAGCTTCTTGCCGCCCGGCTGTGGCTCGGGAAGGCTCGTCACCGGCGCGCCTCCTCGCCGAAGCGCAGGACCGCGGGATGCCTGGTCTCGAACGGCGCCTTGAGCCCCTCCGGCTGTGGCGCGGTCACCTCCGGCTCGTCGGGCTCGCAGCGCGTGATGCTGACGGTGAGGTCGAACCACGCCGCCTGCCCGGTCACCGGATCGCTGTTGGAAAGCCGCCTGCCCTCCTCGTCCGGCGGCAGATACTCCGAGATCACGTGGTTGAGCAGGAAGCCCGTGCGCGCTTCCGGCGCGTCCCGGTCGAGCGTCCACGCGCCGGAACGCTTGCCGATCGCGTTCCACGTCCACACCGTGTCCGGGTTGAGGTTGTCCATCAGCCGTGCGCGGCAGCGCACGGACCCCTTGCGGCTCTCGACGCGCACCCAGTCCTCGTCCGCGATGCCGTGGCGCGCCGCGGTCTCGCGGTTCACGTAGAGCCGGTTCTCCGAGAGGATCTGGCGCAGCCAGGCGTTCTGCGAGCCCCAGGAATGGTACATCGCCATCGGCCGCTGCGTGATCGCGTGCAGCGGATAGCGCGCGCGGTCCACCAGCGTCTCCTCGATCGGCGTGTACCAGATCGGCAGCGGATCCATGTAGCGCGCCACACGCTTGCGCAGCCGCTCGGGCGGCTGCACTGCGCCATGCCCCTCGGCCGCGAGCCGGAATTTCTGCAGCGTCTCGCTGTAGAGTTGCAGCGTGATCTTGGACGCGTCGTCGATCAGCCCCATCGCCTTCGCACCCTCGAGATAGGCGCGGTTGGAATGCTTGAAATAGAGCTGCTCCGCCGGCAGGTGGTGGCGCCAGAAGCTGCGGTTCGCCTCGTAGCGGCGCAGCTGATCCGGGTTCGGCGCACCGCGACCTACTACCTTCCCGTCCGCGCCGCGGAACCCCGCGAGCGGGCCCACGCCAGGCTTGCGCTCGTGGCGCACGATGTAGTCGGCGTAAGATGCATAGAGCGGCTTGCCGCCCGCGTCGACGAAATGCGGCAGCCTAAGCCTTCCCGCTAGGTCGATCAGCACGTCCTGGAATGGCCGCACATCGCGGTCAGGCTTCAACACGGGCACGCGGATCGCATCCGCCGGTCCGTGCGCCGAACCGATCGGCCGGTCGAGCAGCGAGATGCAGTCGTAACGCTCCAGATACGTCGTGTCCGGCAGCACGAGGTCGGCGTAGGGCACGGTCTCGGAGAAGAAGGCGTCGGACAGGACGACGAACGGGATGCGATAGCTGCCGTCCTCGTTCTGGTCGGTCAGCATCTGCATCGCATCGCCCGGGTTCATCGCCGAGTTCCACGCGACATTCGCCATGTAGATCATCAGCGTGTCGATCTTCTGGTGCGTCTGCGCATGCGCCTCCCCGATCGCGAGGTGCATCAGCCCGTGCACCGCGATCGGTGCCTCCCAGGAAAACGCGCGGTCGATGCGCATCGGCTCGCCCGCTTCATCGACCAGCAGGTCCTCCGGTCCCTTGGGAAACCCGATCGGCGGCGTGGCCAGCGATCCGTCTTCCCTGCGCACCTTGCCGCCAGGCACCGGCCCCGCCGGGATCGGCTTCGGATAGGGCGACTTGTACCGCCAGGAGCCGGGCGTATCGACGGCACCGATGAGCATCTGCAACAGATGGATCGCCCGGCAGGTGTGAAACCCGTTGGAATGGGCCGAAATCCCGCGCATCGCGTGGATCGCCACCGGCCGGCCAACCATCGTCTCGTGTCGTCGCCCGTTGCTGTCTGTCCAAGGCTGCTCGAGCACCACCGGCTGGTTGAACGCGATCTCGGCGATCTCGGCGGCAATCCGCCGGATCGTCTCTGCCGGCACCCCGCAGGTCGCCGCCACCGCCTCGGGCGCATACTCGGGTGCCAGGAACCGCTCGGCGAACAGCGCGAACGCCGGCCGCGCCGCCCGCCCGTCGGCCAGCGCATAGCGGCCCAGCAACTGCGGATTGATACCCGCGTCCTCGGCGGGCGCCGCGGCTCCCGTCGCGCGGTCCCACGCGAGCGCCCTGCCCTCGCCATCGCGCGCGAACAGCCCGTGGTCCGCCGCGCCGAGCGCATCGATCACCAAGTAGTGCGCGTTGGTGTAGCGGACCAAAAATTCGAGATCGACCTTGCCGCTCTCCAGCAGGCAATGGATCAGCGCGAAGACGAACAGCCCGTCGGTGCCCGGCGTGATGGCCACGAACTCGTCCGCGACGGCGGCATAGCCGGTGCGCACCGGGTTGACCGCGACGACCTTCGCCCCGCGCTCCTTGAGCTTGCCGAGCCCGAGCTTGATCGGGTTGGAATCGTGGTCCTCCGCGATCCCGATCATCAGGAACAGCTTCGCATGGTCCCAGTCCGGCTCGCCGAATTCCCAGAACGCGCCACCCACCGAATAGAGCCCGGCCGCGGCCATGTTCACGGTGCAGAACCCGCCATGTGCCGCGAAGTTCATGGTGCCGAACATCTGCGCGAAATACCCGGTCAGCGACTGCGACTGATCGCGCCCGGTGAAGAAGGCGAGCTGGTTCGGATCGGTCTCGCGGATGCGCCGCAGCCGTTCGGCCACGATCGCCATCGCCTCGTCCCACTCGATCTCGGCGAACTCGCCCGCGCCCCTTGGCCCCACGCGCTTCAGCGGCTTGCGCAGCCGCGCCGGCGACAGCACGTTCATGATTCCCGCCGAACCCTTGGCGCACAGCACGCCCTGGTTCACGGGATGGTCGCGGTTGCCCTCGATGTAGCGGAGCCTGCCGTCCTTCAGGTGAACTTTGATGCCGCACCGGCAGGCGCACATATAGCAGGTCGTATAGGCGACCTGGTCGCCGATCGCCTGCGAATACTCGATCTGATCGCGTGGCATCCGAGCCTCGTGGTCGGGGGCCTCATAGATGCCGCTCCAATCGATCGGGTCCAGCCGGAATTCACTATCGGTATCATAGCCAGCGGCGATGATTCCGGGATAGCAATAACGGCATATTCGGGTCAGGCGCGCTCCACCAGGTCGCGGCCGTGCCTTCGGATTCCGGCTGCGTCGTCTACTTCGAATGCGCGGAGCTGGATGCCACCTGCGCCACCCTCAACCCGCGCGCGAGAAGCCGCAGATGCAGGGCGCGCAGCGCCGGCTGCGCTGGATCGGTGAGGATCGCGGCACAGCCGCGCTCGTGCCAGGCGTCCATCGGGTCCGCGCCGTGCCCGAACACCGGGTGCAACTGCACTGCCGGCGCGGCGTTCTCGAACGCATCGCGATTGCCGGTGTCGAGATATGTCTCGCAGGCCAGCCCCTCGGCGAGAACCGCGTCGTGCCGGTCCAGCTCCACATGCCAGTACGTCACCGCCGCGCGGCTTTCCTGCAGGATCGATACGCCGTTGATCAGGTGCCTCACCGGCACCAGCGCCCCGGCGACGAAGACCGCGTGATCCGGCGACAGCAGCAGGTCGTGTGACGGTACGTTGTCGGCGAACGCGCCTTCGCGCACCCGCACCGGCATCACCTCGTGCGCGAGCGGATGCCGCGCGAGGTGGATCCGCCGGTGCCCGAGCCACCGGACCCGCGCCAGCCGTCCTGAAAGGGCAACGACATGGTCGCCCGGGCGAAGCGCCTGTACCGCGACCGGGCCTGCCGGCGTGGCCAGCCGCGTGCCCGCCGCGAAGCACGCGACAATCTGGGTCCCGCCACCGGCATCGGCCTGGGCGCTCCAGGTCACGCCGCTGTAGTTCCCGGGGGCTAACTGCACCGAGGCCTGGGTGCCACCCTCGGTCACGGTCAGCACGTCGGTTGCTGTGTCGAAGCCGACGCTCGTGGTGCCGAAGAACAGGAGCTGCGTCAGGTCGAGCGTGTCACCGGCGACAAATCCGCCGATCGGGACGACTGGCGGCGTTGTGTCGCCAATGATGAGCGTGGCGTTCCCGCCCGCGAACAGGATCTCCCCGCCCACCACCGCGCCCGGGAGCAGGTCGAGCGTGCCGCCGCCGCTGATCGTGGGTGCGAGGGCCGAGCCGTTGCTGGACACGACCTCCTGCCCACCGGCGAGCAGCACGGCGCCGCTCGTCGTGCCACCCGAGGAGACCGCGATGGTTCCGCCGCTCGCCGTCAGTCCGTAATCCACCTGCCCCGACGAAACGACCGCCAGACCGCCGGACTGCACCGTCTCCGTGCCGCCCAGGTTGACCAGCGTCGCCTCGCTGGTGCCGCCCGCGGCCACGATCTCCACGCCGCCGTTCAGCACCGTGCCGCCGTTGTCGAGCCCCAGAACGCTCACCGTCCCCTGCGCGCCCACCGTGGTCCCCGTCACCACGCCGCCGGCCGCAACCGTCATGCTGCCGCCACTGCTCACCGTAACGAGGTCCGCAGTCCCGCCGGACTGCACCGTCAGGACGCCGCCGTTCTCCACCACCTCGGACTGCGCGAAGCCGCTGGCGCCGATCAGCCCCGTGCCGCCGTCGAACGTGGTGCTCTGCAGCCAGCCATTGTTCTGCGCGACCGCGATGCCGCCGCTCAGCACCACGTCGCCCACCGCGGTTCCGCCGGAGAGAACGATGAGCGTGGTCCCGCCGGCAATGGACAGGCCGGTGCGCATGACACCGGAACTGACGGTGATGGTCGTCATCGTACTGCCCCCTTGCGGCCCTCGCCGCTGGCGGCCGCAACGCCCCCGTGGGCGCCCGGCCCTCGAATTCAATGTTTGAGTTTGAAGTGCTAACGAATGAATCGTGCGCGCGGCAACACGGCCTGTCGCCCGCCCGCGGCACTCCCGCCGCCGGGCTCTTGCCAACCCGGTCCCTGGCGATGCCGTTCCTCCGGCCGCGGCATCAAAGCCGTAGCGCCGGCACCGCCATCCACCGCCCCTCGGCCACGCTGCGATACGCGAGGTCCGCGAGCTGCACTGCCTTCGCTCCCTCCACCAGGTCCGGCACATAGGGCGCATCCTCCGCGACATGGCGCAGGAACGCCTCCCAGCACCGCCGGAACGGATTGCCCACGGGCTGCGTGTCCGCCACCTCCCGCCACTGCGCGGCGAAATCCATCGTCGCCCGCTGCCCGCCGCCAAAGAACGCATCCGGCGTCTCCCCCGCCGTCTGCGTGAAGCAGCGATACCGCCCCGCCACCGCGGAGCCGTCCGTGCCGTCGATCTGCACCACCATCGTGTCGTCGCGGCGGATGCGCGTGGCCCAGGAGTTGGTGATCACGCCAACGCCGCCGTTCTCCAGCCGTAACAAGGCGTGCGACGTGTCCTCCACGTCCACGCGGTAGCGCCGCCCCTGCTCGTCCACCCGCTCAGGGATCGCGGTCGCCATCAGCGCGCAAACCCCGGTGATCGGCGCCGCCAGCCGGTCCACCATGTAGCGCCAGTGCGCCATCATATCGAGCGCGAGCCCGCCGCCATCGTCCTTCCTGTAGTTCCAACTCGGTCGCTGACCCGGGCGCGTCGTGCCGTCGAAGATCCACGACCCGGCGTCGATGCGGATCGACAGGATCCGCCCGAAGAACCCAGCCTCCCGCGTCATCAGCAGCTTGGCGAAGCCGGGCAGGAACAGCTTGTCCTGGATCACCCCATGCCTCAGTCCTGCCCGCTGCGCCGCCCGCGCCAGCGCCATGGCTTCCTCAACCGTCGGCGCCGTCGGCTTCTCGATATGGATGTGCTTGCCCGCGGCGATCGCCCGGCGCACCCGCTCCGGCCGCCCCGCGGTATTGGCGCAATCCATGAAGATCGCCGCCGGTCCCGCCAGCGCCTCATCGAGGCTCGTGGTCCAGCGCAAACGCCCATGCGCCTCGGCCAGCGCGCGCAGCTTCCCGGCGTCGCGCCCTACCAGCACCGGCTCGGGGATCAGCCGGTCGCCATCGCGCAACACGAGCCCGCCTTCGGCCGCGATCGCCGCGAGGTTCGCCAGGTGCTGCGTCGTGCCCATCCGCCCCGTGGCGCCGTTGATGATCACGCCCACGCGCCGTTCCGCCATGACGCTCCTCCTCCTGTCCGCCTCGCCATGCCGGGCTTCGCCGCCACGGCCGACAGCGACGCACCATGGTCCCGTCGCACGGGATCGTCTATTGTCCTCGCGAATTGCCGCCTGTTCGCAGCGTTGGAGCCGAACCATGAAGCGTTTGCTTCCCGCCGCTCTCGTCCTTGCTCTCCCCGGCCTCGCGCTCGCCGCGCCGCCCGCGGCGCTGCCCGCCACCCCGGCCACCCCCGCCTCGCCGGTGGTGTCCGCCTTCGTCAACGTTCGGCTGCGCGAGCCCGTCGTCAGCGGCGACACCAACGCCGCCCGCGCCGCCATGCTCGCCGACGCCGAAAAGCTCTGTGTCGGTCTGCAAACATCGCTTCACCTCGCCTGCGTGGTGAGCAACATCCAATTCAATATCGGCCCGATGCGGGGCCCTTACGCCATGCCGTCCGCTCCGGGGCCGTTCCTCTACGGCAACGTCAACCTGCAGCTCCGGCCGCCGCGTCCGTAACCAGGAAGCCAGGAATCTCCATCAGCCGGCAGGCTCGATCGCCTCCACCAGCGCCCCCACGTCGCCCGCATCCACCGGCCAGCGCGTCGCCGTCACGCGCTTGCCGCTCACCCCGTCCGCCGCCGCGGAAACGAGCCACAACAGCGGGGCCACGACAATCGCGGGGTCGAGCAGCTTCGCCCGAAGCTCTTCCGCCACGCCATCGGGGATCATGCCGGTCGCCGTGGCCCCACCCGGCAGCAGCGCATTCACGGTCACCCCCGTCCCCGCAAGGTCCCGCGCCCAGATCGCGGTTTCGGACTCCAGCGCCGCCTTCGACGGGCCATAGGGCGAGAACCCGCGCCGGCGCATCGTCTCTCGATTCATCGAGATGTTAACGATCCGCCCCCACCCCGCCTTCAGCATCCACGGGACGGCGTGGCGCGCCATCAGGAACGGCCCGTTGACGTTGGTGTCGATCACCAGCCGCCACGTTTCGGCCTCCACCTCCCAGAACCGTGTCGGCGCCGTCATGAAATCCCGGCTGACATATTTCATGCCGCGCCCGGCATTGTTGACCAGGATGTCGAGACGCCCGAACGCGTCCACCGCCGCCGCCACCACGCCCCGGCAATCGTCCTCTCGCGTGACGTCGGCGAGCATCGGCACCACCTGCCCCGCGGCCTCCATCCGCTCCGCCTGCGCGAGCAGCGCGTCAAGTTCGGCATCCTCGCGCGCGGCTGTCGTCACCACATGGATGCCCGCGCCCGCCAGCCCGAGCACCATGGCCCGCCCCAGCCCGCGCCCGCCACCGGTGACGATCGCGACACGGCTGGAATTCACAGGATCGACCATCGTTCCTCGCCCCCTGCTTCTCCTGGTGCGATCCTAACCCGGCGCGCGCGCCACCAGGTCGATCAGCGCCGACATCCCGGCGTGCCCGCTGCCTTCCTCGATTTCCGCGTCGTAGGCATCGAGCAACTCGATCGTCATGCCCGCGAACGCCTCGCGCAGCAACGCCTCGGTATAGAGGTTCTCCTCCACCTTAGGTCCACCCGTTCCGTAAGCGATCTGTTCCGGCCGGTAGCCCTCCAGCAGCAGCAGCCCGCCCGGCTTCAGCGCGCGGCGCATCCCCGCGAAGATCCGCTCGCGCAGCCCCGGTCCCGCGAACTGGATGAAGATGCCCACCACCGCATCGAAAGCCTGCTCCGGCCAGGTCCACGTCGCGAGATCGGCGAGCACGAAATCCAGCGTGACGCCCCGCCTCGCCGCGAGCCGCCTGGCCTTCTCCTGCCCCACAGGCGAGCCTTCGACCGCGGTCACCCGGATCCCCTGCTCCGCGAGCCACACCCCGTTGCGCCCTTCGCCGTCAGCCACCGACAGCGCGCTCCTGCAGCCCGCCAGCCGCTCCTTCTGCCGCGCCAGGAACGCGTTGGGCCGTTCGCCGAACACGTATTCATCCTGCGCGAAGCGCTTGTTCCACCGCTCGATACCCGTATCGCTCATCTGCCCGTCCCCTTCGGCTTGCGAGCATCCTAGCGCCGTGGCGACGCCGCCGACGAGGCCCGCGGCCGGGTTCTGGTTGCCCGAAGTTCGTGGACATGCCACGCTGCATCTACCGCGGCCGTCACGACGCGGCACCACCAAAGATGAAATTTTCGCAACCAGCATCAGGGAGGTTTCCGTGCGCTCGCTTTACCGCCTTCCGCTCGCCGCCGCTTTTCTCGCCGGCCTCGCCCCGCTCGCCTTCGCCGCGGCCCCCGCGAATGTCGGGAACACCGCCATCGGCAAGGTGCTCGTCAACGCCAAGGGCATGACGCTGTACGAGTTCGCCAAGGACGCCGGCGGCAAGTCCGCCTGCAACGGACCATGCGCGCAGAAATGGCCGCCGCTGCTCGACAACGGCGGCACCGCCTCCGGCAACTGGAGCGTGATCACCCGTGCCGACGGCTCCAAGCAGTGGGCCTACAAGGGCCACCCGCTCTACACCTGGGTGGGCGACAGCAAGCCTGGCCAGACCACCGGCAACGGCTTCCTCAACGGCGCCTGGACCGTCGCGCGGCCCTGATCGCGCGCCGTCGTCGCGGCGCGGGGCGGACCATCTGCCCCGCGCATGCCCGCTGCCCGCGCCTAGCTGCGCAGCAGCCGCCGTATCGCGGCCATCGCCTTGGTGTCCGGCTCGCCGTAGTCGATCAGCCCCGCGAGGTCTCCCTTCGCGGTCATCAGGTAGATGAACGAGGAGTGGTCCATCGTGTAGCTGCCGCCCGGGATGGGCACTTTCTTGTAATAGACCTTGTAATCCCTGGCGATCGTCGCGATCTCGGCCGGCGTCCCGGTGAGCCCGATGATGTTCGGATCGAACCCGGAAAGATACTCCTTCATCTTCACCGCGGTGTCGCGCGCCGGGTCGATGGTCACGAACACCGCCCGCAGCTTCCCCGCCTCGGGCCCCAGCGCGTGCAGCCAGGCGCTCATATGCGTGAGCGTCGTCGGGCACACCTCGGGGCAGAACGTGTAGCCGAAGTAGATCATCGCCGGCTTGCCCAGCAGATCGCGATTGGTGAACGGCTTGCCGTTGTCGTCGATGAGCCTGAACGCGCCGCCCACGCCCCCGGTGAGCGGCGTTGGCGGCTCGGTCCGAGAGATCATCAGATATTCGCCCACACCGACCAGCGCCGCGGCGGCCACGACCCCGGCACCCATGAAGATCCGCCGGTTCATGGCTTCGCCGGGGCCTTGCCCGGCATCGCTCCCATCGTCATCCCCGGCATCGCGCCCATTGCGCCCGCCGGCTTCGCCGGTCCATTCGCCACTGGAAACGACACGGCCACCTTGCCCGCGTGCTTGAAGATGAGCGTCACCGGCACGCTCTCGCCCGCCTTGAACTCCTGCGTCGGCCCGATGATCATCAGGTGGTAGCCACCCGGCGCCAGCGCGACGGTCTTGCCCGGCGGGATCGCGAGCCCGCCCGGCACCGGGCGCATCTTCATCACCCCATTGCTCGTCATCGACATCTCGTGCACCTGCACGCTCGCCGCGTCCGGCGTCGTAGCCCCCACCAGCCGGTCCGTCACGGAACCGTGGTTCACGATGTTCAGATACCCGGCGGCCGACGGCGCACCCGGCGGCGTCGGCCGCACCCAGGGCGACGTGATCGTGAGCGCCCCCAGCTTCACCGGCTGCGCATAGGCGGAACCCGCCACCATCATCGCGCCGGCCAGCGCCAGCGCGCGCGTCATCCTCGTCATGATTCGTTCCCTGTCCGAAACTACGCCCCAAAGGGCGCGCCAACACCAGGCCACGCGGGGCCGATACCCAACTCTCAGACGGGACGAACGGGAGGCGCCTGCGCCGGTGGGGGCGGCGCCGCGAGGCGACGCCCCGGTGCGACCACCCGCCATGTCGGCCCGCCCATCTCGGCGAGGAACACGGCGCGAGGTGCTGCCAGCACGGGCGCGGAGGGCGGCCCGGGCGGACCCAGCGCATGCCCGGCAAAGCCGCAGGGCTTGCCTGCCTCGCCCGCCGGCAGGGCCTTGCCGCTCTTGGCCGCCGCCGGCGGCCCGTGCCCGGTGCAGATCGCAAGCAAGGCACCACCGCCCGTCGCCGGCATGAAACCCGGCGGCAGCATCACCTTCAGCCACAGCGCCAGCAGGGCGAGACCCATCAGCCCCCGCCGTCCGCGCCCGGCGCGCATCCACGCGATCATGCACCCTTCATAGCCGCCGCCCAGCGCGCCGTCACGCCAGCGGCGTCGCATCAGCGAGCCCGGCGGGAAGCCGCGGTCAGACCCAGGGCATTGCCTCGGCGTAGCCGGCGACGAAGCCCTTGATCGTGGCTGCGAGGCTGAGCGTCAGCCCGGTCTCGTCCTGTCCGGCGATCAGCAACTCCTTGCGCAGCGGGTCCACGGCGAAGCTGTCCACCGAGAACCCGTCGTTCACGCCGACCGGACCGGTCACGGTCTGCGCGGGCAGGTCCACCACCAGATGCGTCCCAGGGTTGCGCGCCAGCGCTGCCCGCAGCTCCGCGCAGCGCGCCTCGGGCAGCACGATCGGGAGCAGCCCATTCTTGAAGCTGTTGGAGTAGAAGATGTCGCCGAAGGACGGCGCGATCACCACCCGGAAGCCGGAATCGACCAGCGCCCAGGCGGCATGCTCGCGCGAGGAACCGCAGCCGAAATTGCGATCGGCCACCATGATCGCGGCCCCCTTGTGCGCGGGCGCGTCGAGCGGAAAGCCCGGCTCGCGGCGCAGGTCGTGGAACAGGATCTCCGCGTAGCCGTCCTGGCGGGGGCGCCAGAGATACCGCGCCGGCACGAGCTGGTCGGTGTCCACGTTGGTCATGTCGAGCGGCATGGCCTTCGCGTCCACGGTCGAAAAAGGTTCCATCATGCCTCTCCCGCCATCAGGCGACGCACATCGGTGATGTGGCCGGTCACCGCCGCGGCAGCCGCCATGGTCGGGCTCATCAGATGCGTCCGCGCGCCCGGCCCCTGGCGCCCGACGAAATTGCGGTTGGACGTGGAGGCGCAGTGCACGCCAGGCTCCACCAGGTCGCCGTTGACGCCGGCGCACATCGAGCAGCCCGGCTCGCGCCACTCGAACCCCGCATCCCTGAAGACCTTGTCGAGGCCCTCCTGCTCGGCCTGGCGCTTGACCAGGCCAGATCCCGGCACCGCCCAGGCCTGCACCTTCGCCTTGCGCCCCTGCAGCACCGCGGCAGCGGCGCGCAGGTCCTCGATGCGGGAGTTGGTGCAGGAACCGATGAAGACGCGGTTGATCGGGATCTCATCCATCCGCATGCCCGGGCTCAGCCCCATGTAGTTGAGCGCGCTGGCGATCGCCTCGCGCCGCTCCGCGGTGGGTGCCGCCGCGGGGTCGGGCACCGCGCCGGTCACCGCGCTCGCGTGCTCCGGGCTCGTGCCCCAGGTCGCCATCGGCTCGATCGCGTTGCCGTTCAGCGTCACCTCGGCGTCGAACGCCGCGCCGGCGTCGCTCGGCAGCGTGCGCCAGAACGCCACCGCCCGCTCCCACATCGCGCCCTGCGGCGCGTAGGGCCGCCCCTTGAGGTAGGCGAAGGTGTTCTCGTCCGGCGCCACCATGCCGGCCCGCGCTCCCGCCTCGATCGACATGTTGCAGACGGAGAGCCGCCCCTCGATCGACATGTCGCGGAACACGGGGCCGGCATACTCGATCACCTTGCCCGTCCCCCCGGCGGTGCCGATCCGCGCGATGATCGCCAGGATCGCATCCTTCGCCGTCACGCCGGTGCCGAGCTTTCCCTCCACATTGATGCGCATGCTCTGCGGCTTGCGCGACTGCCACAGCGTCTGCGTCGCCAGCACATGCGCGACCTCCGAGGCGCCGATGCCGAACGCCAGCGCCCCGAGCGCGCCGTGGCTCGAGGTATGGCTGTCGCCGCAAACCATGGTGATGCCGGGCAGCGTGATCCCCTGCTCCGGCCCGATCACATGGATGATGCCCTGGCGCGGATCGCCGAGCCCGAAATGGGTGAAGCCGTGCTTCCTCGCGTTCTCCGCCATCCCCGAGACCAGGTCGCGGCGGAACGCCTCGCCGATGGACGCAAGATCATTGCCGGCGGTGGAAACATAGTGATCCGGCGTGCCGAAGGTGTGGCGTTTGTCGTGCAGCGGCAGCCTGCGCTCGTCGAGGAAGCGGAACGCGGCCGCGGAGCCGTCGTGCAGCAGGTGCCGCCCTACCAGCAGCAGCACCGCCCCGTCCGGCCGCGTTACCACGGCATGGCGCTGCCAGATCTTGTCGAACAGCGACTGCGGCGCGCTCATTCCGCGGCCTCCCGCACGGAAGCGTCGCGGAAGCGCGTGCGCAGCGGATCCCACTCGTCCGCGCCGACGCGCGAAAAAGCCTGGCGCACCGTCATTCCGCCGACTTCCGGGTGCCGGCGCGTCGCCTTCAGCGCCGCCAGCGCGCCGTCGCAGGCATGCATCATGGTCTTGAACAGCAGCCCCGGAACGATCACCAGCCGGTAGCCCATCGCCTCCGCCTCATCGAGCGTCACGTCCGGGCTCTTGCCGCCCTTCACCAGGTTGTAGAGGCACGGGCCGTTCACCCGCTGCGGCACAGCGGCGACCTCCTCCATCGTCCGCGGCGCCTCCAGGAATGCGATGTCGGCGCCGGCCGCCAGCGCCGCGTTGCAGCGCCCAACCGCCTCGTCGAAGCCGGCGACGGCGCGGCTGTCGGTGCGCGCGATCACCACGAAATCGGGGTCCGGGCGCATCGCCACCGCGGCGCGGATCTTGGCCAGCCAGTCCTCGCGCGGAACGATCTCCTTGTCGTCAAGATGGCCGCACCGCTTGGGCGAGACCTGGTCCTCGATATGGATCCCCGCGGTGCCGGCGCGGGCATGTTCCTGCACCAGTCGCACCACGTTGAGCTCGTTGCCATAGCCGGTGTCGCCATCGGCGATCACCGGCGCATTGGCGGCGCGCACCAGGCGGGCGGCGTTGTCGACCATCTCGCTCATCGTCACCAGGCCGTAGTCCGGGAAGCCGAGCGTCGCCGCCGTCCCCGCCCCGGTCATGTAGACCACGGGAAACCCGGCCTGCACGATGAGGCGGGCGCCGATGGCATCGAAGGCACCGGGCGCGGCGATCGTCCGCTGTTCGCTGAGCAGGGCACGCAGGCGTGCGGCATGACTGGTTGGCATCGGCGTTTCCCCTTGTTCTGGCTCGAGGTTAGGCATTCGGCCGCGCGTGGACAAGCCGCGCGCGGCCGGCGTTCCATTCCGCCGTCGGTCTCATCGCTGGCGCCGCAGGCGCTTGTCGGCCGCGAGCAACCCGGCATTGGCCAGGATCGCGGTCACCACGACGATCAGCACGACGGCGGTGGTGAGCTTGACGTTGTGCAGGTTGATGCCGTTGAGGATGAGAAACCCCATGCCCTTCTGCGAGGCGAACATCTCGCCGATCAGCACCCCGAGCAGCGTGAGTGAGAACCCGACCCGCAGCCCGGTGAAGATTTCCGGCAGTACCGCAGGAGCCAGCACGTGCAGGAGCGTCTGGCGCGGCGAGAGGCGCATGGCGCGCGCGCTGCGCAGCAGTACCGGCGGCAGCCCCTTTACCGCCGCGAGGGTGAACAGCGTCACCGGGATCACGCCATGGATCACCCCGAACGCCACCTTCGCCGGCAGCCCGAGCCCGAACAGCAGCAGGATCAGCGGATAGAGCGTCACCTTCGGAATGGTGTAGAGCGCTGCCAGCACCGGCTCCGTGACGTCGCCCGCGAACCGCCACAGCCCGAGCCCCAGCCCCGCCAGCACGCCGATGAGCGAGGCGATCACCAGCGAATAGAAAAACGCCAGTGCCGTCGCCCCCACGTTGCTCCAGAACCAGCCCTGCTGCAGCATCGAGGCCGCGTAGGCGATTGTGGCGAGGGGTGAGGTGATCGCAGAGGACCCGGCGTAGGCATAGGCCCCCTGCCAGCAGAGCAGCAGCGCCAGCACGATCAGCGGCTGGTCGAGTGCCAGGCCGCGCGGCCGCCCAGGGCGGGCCAGTGCCGCGCTCATGCCCGGCTCCTGCGGCGCAGCAGCCGCTGCTCCCACATGTGCAGCAGCGAGTTCATTGCCGTCGCCACCAGCAGCACGAACAGCATCAACCCGTACATCGTCTTGTTATCGAAACTGTTATAGGCGTAGGCGATCTGGTAGCCGAGCCCCTTGCCGGAGAGGATGAACTCCCCGGCGATGATGCTGATGAAGGCATAGGCCAGCGCCAGCTTCATCCCCGTCATCAGCGACGCCGCCGCCGCCGGCACCACCACCAGGAAGAGCGTGCGCAACCGCCCGAGCCGGTGCATGCGCGCCACCTTGATCAGCACCGGCGGCACGCGGTCGAGTCCGTTCAGCGTGCTGATCGCCATCGCCACCATGGCGGCGGCAAACCCAATCGCCACCAGCGGCATCTCGTTGAGCCCGAAAAACGCCACCAGCACCGGGTAGAAGACGAAGAACGGAACCGCATAGTAGGACGCGAGCAGCGGATCGAGCGCGCGTCGAAGGCGTGGTATCGCATGCAGAACCGCCCCGGCCGCGATCCCCACCACGACTGAGAGCGCGAAGGCGATCGCCACCGTCGAGAAGGTCCGCTCGATGTCCGGCGCCACCTTGCCGGAGGCAAGCAGGTTCACCATCGCCACCGCCATCTCGCTCGGCGGCAACAGGGTCAGCGGGTTGATCACGCCCGTGCGGCACAGGATCTCGAGCAACGCGATCGACCCCACGATCAGGCCGACCCGGCTCGCCAGCACGGCGCGCCCGCGGCTCATGGCGGCGCGCCGCCCATCGCCTTGAGGGATTCCGCGCGCAGATGCGACCACAGCCTGGCCGTGATCGCCCCGAACCCGGCTTCCGCCACCAGGCTGCTGTCGCGCTCGCGCGGCCAGCCGGTTTCCAGAAGGTCGACGAAACGCCCCGGCCGCGCGGACATCGCGCCCACCCGGTCGGACAGCATCGCCGCCTCGTCGAGCGCGTGGGTGATCAGCAGCACCGTCGCCCTGGTCTCCCGCCACAGCCGCAGCAGCTCGTCGCCCATCAGCAGTCTGGTCTGCTGGTCGAGCGCGCCGAACGGCTCGTCGAGCAGGATCAGCCGCGGCTGCAGCACCAGTGTGCGGGCGATGCACACGCGCTGGCGCATGCCGCCGGAGAGCTGCACGGGATAGGCGCGCGCGAAGTCCCTCAGCCCCATGAAGCCAACTGCGTACTCCACCCGCCTGCGTACCTCCGCCGGATCGACGCCGGCGCGACGCAGCCCAAAGGCGATGTTGTCAGTGACCGTGAGCCAGGGAAACGAGGCGTCCTCCTGGAACACCACGCCAATTCCGTCCGGCACCTTGCCCGAGACCGGCCTGCCCTCGAACGTCACCTCGCCCGCGCTCGGCACCGCGAGCCCTGCCTGCACGTCGATCAGGGTCGACTTGCCGCATCCGGACGGACCCACCACAGAGAAGAACTCACCGCGCGCCAAGTCGAGATCGATCGGTCCCAACGCGTGTACCGGCGCCGCCCCGGGGTAGACCCGCGTCACCCCGCGCATGGAGGCGTGCGGGCTGCCTGGGGCGGCCAGCGAGGCGGCGCCAGGCACCGAGGCCGTGCCCGCCAAGCCGTCGGCCATCACTTCGACTTCAGCTGCAGGTCCTTGGGCAGGAAGGCGGTGTCGACCACCTTCTTCCAGTCCACCGGCCCCTTCTGCTTGCCGATGATCTGCAGCCCTTCAACCATCCGGTTCATGCCGGCGTAGTCGAGTTCGCCTTCCAGCCAGTAATGGATCGCTGCGAAGTTGTGGAACACCTTGCGATAGAGTTCGGCGTTGCCGTGGTACGCCGCGGCCACGATATCCGCGGCCTGGTTCGGATGCGCATAGATGAACCGCACGCCATCCTCCCGCGCGGCGATGATCCCGCGCAGCACCTCGGGATGCGCCTTGGCGTAGGCGCGCGTGGTGATGCCCACCGACTGCATCATCTGCGGCGGCATCACGTCCTTGACCCAGAAGACGGGCTGGACCTTGCTCTCGTTCTCCGACCAGACCGGCTCGCCGGTCATGCCGGTGTCGATCGCCCCGTTCAGCACCGCGGAAAGGTTGGCGCCGATGCCGCCAACCGAAACCAGCTTCACGTCGCTCGGCTTCATCCCGGCGCGCTGCAGCGCCATCAGGATCAGCATGTTGGTCACCGATCCGGGCTCCGTGAAGCCGACGCGCTTGCCGGCCAGGTCCTTTACGGAGTGCAGCGGCGACCCGGGCTTGGCGATCCAGAGGATGTCGGCGATCGTGTCGACGCCGCCATTGATGATCACCAGCGGCTGGCCGGCGTTGATCGCCTCCACCGCAGCGGACAGCGCCACCTCGCCATAGGGTATCCCGCCGGCGAGCGTGTTGCGCACCGTCGTTCCGCCTCCGGAGGAGGTCAGAAAGCCGGTGATGTCCACGTTGTGTTTCTTGAAGTACCCCTCCTTGAGCGCCACCGCGAAGGGCGCGCCGTAGAACGCGGCACCGTAATGCGTCACGGTGATGGTGGCGGCGGCCGCGGTGCGCGGGATCGCTGCCGGCGCCAGCATCAGCGCCAGAGCGGCCGTGACGAGGGGACGAAGCAGGCGGTTTACCATGACGTTCCTCTCTGTTTTCTTTTCTTGTCGCAGGCAGGCCGGCCCTGCGCGGCCATCCCGCCCCCCGGCGGTGTGGTCGCGCGGGTATGACCGCCGCGGAGGCTATGCCGTGCCGTCACGCGCTTCAAGATGGCTCACGGGCCGGTTCGTTCCAGCCGCGTGCGTCGCCGGACTCACATCAGGCGGAACGCGTCCTCGATCCGCCCCACCCGTCCCTCGGCGTCCACCAGCAGCACGTCGAACCGCACGCCCGCGCTTCCCCGCGCGGGATGGCGCGCCAGCAGCAGTTCCGCGGCGGCCATCAGCCGCGCCTGCTGCCGCGCCGAGATGCTTGCCGCCGCATCATCGTGTGTGGCGCGCTGCTTGACCTCGATGATCGCGACCAGTCCCTCGCGTTCCGCCGCGATATCGATCTCGCCGCGCGCGGTACGCACCCGCCGCGCGAAGATCTCCCAGCCGTCCTCGGCGAGCCACAGGCACGCGGCCTCCTCCGCGTCCCGCCCCGCGCGCTCGGCGCCGCGGCCACGCTCCCGCCGCGCAGGTGCCGGTGCCGGGCGCGGCGCGCGCGTCAGCCCCAGCCTTCCGCCACCGCGTGGCATGCCACCTCCACCTCGCCCGCCCGCGCCGTCTCCGGTCGCACGGAACGGCACTTCTCGCGAGCCAGTGGGCAGCGCGGATGAAAGGCGCAGCCAGGCGGCGGCGCGATCGGGCTCGGCACCTCGCCGCCAACCGGCGTCCGCGCACGGCCCACCATCTCGAGGTCCGGGATGGCCTCCAGCAGCAGCCGCGTATAGGGATGCTGCGGTTTCGAGAAAATCGCCTCCGCCTTCCCCATCTCCACGATCCGCCCGAGATACATCACCCCCAGCCGCTCGGACATGTGCCGCACAACCGCGAGGTTGTGGCTGATGAAGAGGTAGGTCAGCCCGAGCCGCTCCTGCAGCCCCTTCATCAGGTTCAGGATCTGCGCCTGCACCGAGACATCCAGCGCCGAGGTCGGCTCGTCGCACACCAGGAACTCGGGTTCGGAGGCCAGCGCGCGCGCGATCGACACGCGCTGGCGCTGCCCGCCCGAAAACTCGTGCGGATATTTCTGTCCATCCGCCGCCGACAAACCCACCTGGACGAGCAATTCGGCGACGCGCTCGCTCACCGCGGCCCCGCGCGCGAGTCGGAACGCCCGGATCGGCTCCGCAACGATATCGCGCACCCGCCAGCGCGGGTTGAGCGAGGCATAGGGGTCCTGGAAGATCATGTTCATCCGCCGCCGCAGCGCCGCATCGCGCCGCGCGGCGGACAGCTCACACCCCTCGAAGCGCATCGCCCCCGCGCTTGGCGCATAGAGCCCGACGGCCATGCGCGCCACGGTCGACTTGCCGCACCCGCTCTCGCCCACCAGCGACAGCGTCGTTCCGCGCCGGATCGCGAAGCTCGCGTCATCGACGGCCCGCAGCATCCGCTTCTTCTCGCCCGCCATCAGGCGCGCGAGCATTGGCCGCGACACGTCGAACACGCGCGTCACATGCTCGGCCTCCAGTACCGGCCGATCCGCGGCCATGGCGTCAGACATTTTCCACCTCGTAGAGATGGCACGCCGCCATTGTCGCCCCCGCCGGCCGCAGTCCCGGCTTCTCCTGCCGGCACACATCCATCGCCTTGGGGCAGCGCGGATTGAACGCGCAGCCCCTGGGGATCGTTGTCAGGCGCGGCATCGCGCCCTCGATCTGCGCCAGCCTGGCGACCTTGCGGTCCAGTGCCGGAATGCTCGCCATCAGCCCCGAGGTGTAGGGGTGAGAGGGATGTTTCACCACCTCCCGCACGGGCCCGATCTCGGCGATCCGCCCGGCATACATCACCGCCACCCTGTCACAGGTTTCCGCGATCACGCCCATGTCGTGCGTCACCAGCATCACCGCGGTGCCGTGCTCCGCTGCCAGGCGTTTCATCAGCGCGATGATCTGCGCCTGGATCGAAACGTCGAGCGCCGTCGTCGGCTCGTCCGCCACCACCATCTCCGGCTCGGCGCACAAGGCGAGCGCGATCACCACGCGTTGGCGCATGCCGCCCGAGAACTCATGCGGATAGGCATCGATCCGCTGCCGCGCCGCGGGAATTCCCACCTCTTCCAGCCAGCTTATCGCCCGCTCACGCGCCTCGCTCTCGGAAAGCGGCAGGTGCGTGCGGATCGTCTCCACCAGCTGCCGCCCGATCGAGAGCAGCGGGTTCAGCGTCGTGAGCGGGTCCTGGAAAATTGCCCCGATCCGCTTGCCCCGCACCTTGCGCATCGCCGCCTGCGGCAGGTTGTCGATGCGCTGGCCATCCAGCCGTATCTCGCCGCCCACCACTCGCCCCGGCGGCTCCAGCAGGCCGATGATCGCCGCCCCCGTGAGCGACTTGCCCGCGCCGCTCTCGCCCACCACGCCCAGAACCTCGCCGCGCGCGATGGAAAAACTTATGCCGTCCAGCGCCCGCAGCACGCCGCGCCTGGTCGGGAACTCCACCACCAGGTCGCGCACCTCGAGCAGCGTCGCATCCGCTCCACCCGCCATCAGCGCAACCTCGGGTTCAAGGCGTCGCGCAGCCAGTCGCCCAGCAGGTTGATCGCCAGCACCATCCCCGCGAGCACGATCCCCGGGAACACCGTGATCCACCAGTCGCCGCTGTAGAGGAAATTGTTGCCGTTGGAGATCAGCGTCCCGAGCGAGGGCTGCGTCGGCGGCAGCCCGAGACCCAGGAACGAAAGCGTCGCCTCGTCGAGGATCGCAAGCCCGAGGTTGATCGTCGCCAGCACCAGCACCGGCCCCAGCACGTTGGGCAGGATGTGGGAGGCCATGATCCGCACCGGCCCGATCCCGATCACCCTTGCCGCCATCACGTATTCGCGTCCGCGCTCCACCAGCGTCGAGCCGCGCACGGTGCGCGCGAATTGCGGCCAGCGCGCGATGCCGATCGCGAAGATCAGCACATAGAGCTCGAGCGCGTTCTGTGCCCCGCGCGGGAGCAGCGCGCGGACGATGCCATCGACCAGCAGCGCGATCAGCAGCGAAGGAAAGGAAAGCTGCACATCCGCCGCCCGCATCAGCACCGCGTCCGTGACGCCGCCGAAATAGCCCGCGAGCAGCCCGAGCGCGATCCCCAGGGACAGCGCCATCGCGATCGCCGCGAAGCCCACGATCAGGCTGATGCGTGTCCCGTACATGATGGCGGAGAGCACGTCGCGCCCCTGGTCGTCGGTGCCGAACACGAAGCTCCAGGAGCTGCCCTTGAGCGGCACCGGCGGCAGGAAGGAGTTGGACAGCGACAGGCTTGCCAGGTTGAACGGGTCGTGCGGCGCGAGGAAGCCGCACCCAAACGCGCCCACGAAACACACCAGCACCGCGAAGCCTGAAACCAGGGCCACCGGCGAGTGGCGGAAGCTCCATGCGATATCGCTGTCCCAGGCGCGCGCCAGCCGCCCGGGCGAGGCCGTCGCCCCGCTCATCGCTTCACTCTCAGCCGCGGATCCACCACGTAATAAAGGATATCGACCACCAGGTTGATCACCACGAACACCACCGCGATCAACATCAGGTACGCGCTCATCACCGGAATGTCCGCGTTCTGGATCGACTGCACCAGCAGGAGCCCCATCCCCGGCCACTGGAACACCGTCTCGGTCACGATCGAGAACCCGATCAGCCCGCCGATCTGCAGCCCCACGATCGTGATCACCGGCACCAGCGTGTTGCGCAGCGCGTGCCCGAAGTAGATAGCCCGCGGCCCGAGCCCACGCGCCCGCGCGAACTTGATGTAGTCGCTGCGCAGCACCTCCAGCATCTCGGTGCGCACCAGGCGCATGATCAGCGTCATCTGGAACAGCCCCAGCGTGATCGAGGGCAGGATCAGCGACTTCAGGCCCGAAAGGGTGAGAAACCCGGTGCTCCAATGCGTGAAGTTGACCACGTGCCCGCGCCCGAAGCTCGGCAGCCAGCCCAGCAACACGGAAAAGAACAGGATCAGCAGGATGCCAAGCAAAAACGTCGGCAGCGACACGCCGAGCAGGGAACCCGCCATGATCGTGCGCGAAACAAACCCGTTGGGCCTGATGCCGGTGTAGACGCCAAGCGGCAGCCCCACCAGCAGCGCCAGCACGGCGGACGTCATCACCAGCTCCGTCGTCGCGGGCAGCCGCTCGAGGATCAGCTGCGAGACCGGCAGCGCCAGCCGGTAGGACAGCCCGAAATTGAAGTGAACCGCCCGCACCATGAAGTGCCAGTACTGCACGAGGAACGGCTGATCGAGCCCGAGCGCGTGGCGCATCGCGATCCGCATCGCCGGCGTCGCGTTCTGCCCCAGCATGATGCTCACCGGGTCGCCGACATAGGTGAAGATGGCGAAGGAGAGGAACCCCACCACCAGCAGCACCGGGATTGCCTGCAGCAGCCGTGAAACGAGCTGCGCGATCACCAACGCACGGCGCGCGTCACCGCCGCCCCTCCGCGCGAGACCAGACCGTCATCGACAAGCGTCATCTCCCCCGGAACGTATCGCGGCCACCGCCGCGCGTCATGGCGCATAGGCCACGGCCGGGCCCCGCACCGCAAGCCACACCGCATCGCCCGCAGCGGGGCAGGCATGTCCGGGAACGAGTGCCGCGACTTCCGCCCCGCCCGCCAGCACCACGTCCACCCGCGCATCATGGCCGTGGAACACCACCGAACGGACCCGCCCGGACACGGCGTCCGCCTCCGTCTCCGCCACCAGGCGTATCTGTTCCGGCCGCAGCATCAGCGTCACATTCCCGTCCGGGACGCCTTCCGCCAGCGCCAGCAGCCCCAGCGCGCATACCGCCTGCCCCGCGGTCGCCATCCCCGGCAGCATCACCGCCTCGCCCACGAAGCGCGCCAGCGCCGCATCCGCGGGCCTGCGATACAGTGTCACGGGGTCCGCCATCTGCGCCACGCGCCCGTCGCGCAGCACGGCGACCGCATCGCCCAGCGACAGCGCCTCCGCCTGGTCGTGCGTCACGAACAGCGCCGTCGCACCCGCCTCGCGCAGCGCCGCCGCCACCGCCTCGCGGGTTTCGGCCCGCAGCCCGGCATCGAGCGCCGAGAACGGCTCGTCGAGCAGCACCAGGCGCGGCTGCGGCGCCAGCGCGCGAGCCAGCGCCACGCGCTGCTGCTCGCCACCCGAGAGCGCCTGCGGCGACCGCGCCGCGAAGCCGGCCGGCAGGCCCACCAGTTCCAGCAGCCGCCCGATCCGCAGCACATCCCGCCGCCCGGCGCGCGGCAGTCCGAACGCCACGTTCCCCGCCACCGAGAGATGCGGAAACAGCGCCCCTTCCTGCGGCACATAGCCCACGCCCCGCGCCGGTGCCGGCACGTGCAGCCCCGGCCCCGAGACAACCCGCCCCGCAAGCGCGATCGTCCCCGCGTCCGCCTCCTCGAACCCGCAGACCAGCCGCAGCAGCGTCGTCTTGCCGCTGCCCGAGGCCCCGAGGATCGCGACCAGCGCTCCCTCCGGCACGTCGAGCGCCAGCCCGTCCAGCACCGCCCGCCCGCCCAGCAGCTTGCGCAGGCCCTCGATCCGGAGTGCCGACATCCGTGCCGGGCCTTGCGTTCAGACCGCGGCGGCGGCGAAGCGCCGCGCCAGCAGCCAGGTCGAGATCAGGGAGAACAGCGTCATTACCGCGGCATACGGGGCGGCCGCCGCGAAGGCCAGGCTCGCCGTGTTCGCCCACACCTCGGTTGCCAGTGTCCGCGTGCCGATCGGCGCCAGCAGCAGCGTCGCCGTCAACTCCGTCGAGACCGAAACGAACACCAGCGCCGCCGCCGCCCCGAGCCCCGGTCCCGCCAGCGGCAGCACCACCCGCCACGCGGTCGCCAGCCATCCCTGCCCCAGCGCGCGCGCGACATCCTCCAGCGCCTTCTGCGCCTGCTCCAGCGCCGCCCGCGCCGAAACGACGGCGAGTGGCAGGAACAGCACGGCATAGGCCACCAGCAGCAATCCGGCGCTCTGGTAAAGCCCGCGCGCGTGCCGCACCGCGAGCCCCGAGAGCGCCAGTGCCACCACAATCCCCGGCGCCCCCATGGCCAGGAACGCCGCGCGTTCCAGCAGCGTCGCGAGCCGCCCCGGACGCCGTGCCACGAGATAGCCCAGCGGCAGCGCCAGCAGCACCGTCAGCGTGGCACCCGTCGCCCCGAGCCACAGCGACGACCAGGTCGCCGCCAGCAGTCGCCCCCAGCTTGCCGCCGCTGGCGAGGAAGCGGCGGCGGCGTGCCGGGTCATCCAGTAGGCGATCGTCGCGAGCGGCAGCAACAGCCCCGCCGCGACCGGCAGCGCGAGCACCATCAGCGCCGGCAGCGTCCAGCGCCCCAGCGCCAGGGGCCGCGCGCGCCTCCGCGTGCCCTTGCCCACGCGCGCATACCGCGCCCGCCCGCGCACCGCGAACTCCGCCACCAGGCAAAGCAGGCACAGCAACAGCAGCACGAAGGCCAGCATCGCCGCCGCGTCGGCATTGAACCCGGTACGGTACGCGGCATAGATCGTCGTGGTGAAGGTACGGAAGCGCAACAACGCGAAGGCGCCGAACTCCACCAGCACGTCGAGCGCCACCAGCAGCATCCCGCCGAGCAGCGCCGGACGAAGCTGCGGCAGCACGACGCGCAGGAAAACCCGCCAGCGCCCGAGCCCGAGCGCCATCGCCGTCTCCTCCAGCGCCGGATCCAGCCCGCGCAGCGCCGCGGCGACGGGCAGGTAGACGAGCGGCGTGTAGGTCAGCGTCACCACCAGCCAGGCGCCAAGGAAGCCCTCGAACACCGGCGCGATCGAGACCCAGGCATATCCCGCGACGAACGGCGGCACGGCGAGCGGCGCCGCCGCCAGCACCGCCCAGGCGCGCCTTCCCGGCAACGCGGTGCGCTCCACCAGCCACGCCGAGGCGAGGCCCAGCACTCCCGCCGCCAGCATCGCCGCGAGCATCAGCGTCAGGGTGTTCCCCAGCAGCTGTGCCACCAGCGGGCGGAACAGCAGCGCCCGCGCTGCCCCCCACCCGGCGCCGAGCGCGCTCGCGAGCGTCGCCAGGATCGGCAACAGCACCAGCACCGGGCCGATGGCAGCGGCGAGAACGAGCGCGACAGGCATGCCCTGGCTTAGACGAGCCCCACGTTTCAGACGAGCCCCACGTTTCAGACGAGCCCTACGTCTTGCAACAGTCGCGCCGCCAGCCGGTCGTCGCCGATCCCGGCGATGGTGACCGGCGGCGGACGCAGCGAGGCGAACGGCGCCAACAGAGGGTTCGCCGCGATACCGGGCCGCAGCGGATACTCGAAATCGATGTCGCTCTGCGCCAGCGCCATCTGCATTGGTGCCGAGACCAGGAAAGCGAGGAAACGCTGCGCCTCCGCCTGCCGGCGCGAGGACGCCAGCACCGCGGCGCCGGAGACGTTGATCAGGTTGCCGACATCGTCGGGGGAGAAACGATGCAGCCGGCTCGCCGTCTTCGCTGCGCCCTGCTCCGTGCGCAGCCGGCACCAGTAATAGGAGTTGACGATACCGGTCGCCACCGCCCCGCGATCGACCGCGGCGATGACGCCCTCGTCGTCATCATAGATCTTCGCATTCGCCTTCATACCGCGCAGCCACGCCAGCGCCGCCGCGCGTCCCTTGAGCGCCGCGATCGCGCCGATGACAGGCAGCGTGTCGGCATCCGTCGGCGCGAACGCGACGCGCCCCTTCCACGCCGGCGCCGCGAGATCCAGCAGCGAGGCCGGCAGCGCGTCCGCCGTGACCAGCCTCGGGTTGTAGGCGAGTACCGAATCCCGGGCGAGCACGCCGAGCCAGTTGCCGCTGGGTGCACTCCATCTGGCCGGCACCTGCGCCAGCGTGCTTTTCTCCACAGGCGCCAGCATGTGCCGCTCGTCAAGCAACAGCAGTTCCGGCGAGTTCTCGGTGAAATAGACATCGGCCGGCGAATGCCGGCCCTCGGTCGCGATCTGGTTGGCGATCTCCGGTGCTTCGCCGAAGCGCGTCCGCACCGCGATGCCGGTCGACTTCGTGAAGGCGCGGGTGATCATGTCCACCACCTGCTCGTGCTGCGCCGCGTAGAGCACCAGCGGCGTGCCGGCCTGCGCCGCGCGCGAGGCGACGAACGGCGCTGCAAGCAAAACCCCGCCGCCCAGCAGGACGGCCCGGCGCGAAAGACGGAACAAGACACCTCCATTTGCGAACGCTTCGCATTTGCGGCTACCCTCGCCCCACACCCCTGTCAAGCAGCCCTTCCCCGCCGCGCCGCGCGCGCCTTATGCTCGCGCATGCTCTGGGGTCAGGCCGTCGTCGCGATCTGGAATGGAATCACCCCCGACGGCCGCGCCGAGTTCTACGCCTGGCACCTCCAGGAACACATGCCGGAACGCGCCGCGATCCCCGGCTTCCGCCGCGGCCGCCGCTACATCGCCGCCGATGCCGCGACCCATCCCGAGTTCTTCACCCTCTACGAGGCCGCGACGATGGCCGTGCTGCTCGGCCCGGACTACGCCGCGCGCCTCGACGCCCCGACGCCCTGGACGCGCCGCGCCACCGCCGCCTTCCGCGACACCAGCCGCGCCATGGCCGGCGTGCGCCACAGCGAAGGCCCCGGCGCCGGCGCCGCCATCCTCACCATCCGTTTCGAAGCCGCGGCCGGCGCTGGCTCCGGCGACGCGGCGCTGATCGCCCTGCTGCACGAAACCCTCGCCGCCCCTCGCGTCACCGGCGCCCATCTTTGCGCCGCGGACCTGGCCGCCTCTGGCCAGCGCACCACCGAGACGCGCGGCCGCGCCGACATCCAGGCCCCGCCCGCCTGGTTCCTGATGGTCGAGGCCACGGACCCGGAAGCCCTGGCGACGCTCCTGCCGGAGACCGCCCTGCGCGCCGCCGGCGCCGCGGGCACCCTCCTGCGCGGCCGCTACCGCCTCGAATACACGCGCACCGACGCCGGCTGACGCCATTTCCCGGCGGTCCGGCTGGCCCGCGCCCCGCCCTTGTCCCGCGCGCTTCACGACCCTAGCCTCCGCCCGCCAAACCCGGGGGATCGCATGCCCAAGCTCGCCGCCAATCTTTCCATGATGTTCAATGAGTTGCCGTTCCTCGACCGGTTCGCGGCGGCGGCGAGGGCCGGGTTCAAGGCGGTCGAATACCTCTTCCCCTACGAGTATCCCGCCGCCGATCTCGCCAGGCGGCTCGCCGACAACGGCCTCACCCAGGCGCTGTTCAACATGCCCCCCGGCGATTGGGCGAAGGGCGAGCGCGGGCTCGCCTCCGTCCCCGGGCGCGTCCAGGAGTTCCGCGACGGCGTCGCCATGGCGCTCGACTACGCCGCGGCGCTGGACTGCAAGCTCGTGCACATGATGGCCGGCATCCCGCCCCAGGGCACCGCCCATGCCACCGCCGCCGCCCTCTATGCCAGCAACCTCGCCTGGGCCGCGGAACGCGCAGCCGCCGCCGGCGTCCGGCTCGCCCTCGAGCCGATCAACCACCGCGACATGCCTGGCTTTCACCTCAACACCATGCAGCAGGCCGCCGACATCATCGCGGCGATCGGGCCCGAGCGCGCCGGCCTCCAGTTTGACGTCTATCACTGCCAGATCACCGAGGGCGACGTGACCAAGCGCATGGAACGCTTCATGCCCATCATCGCCCACATGCAGATAGCCGACGTTCCCGCCCGCAACGAGCCCGGCACCGGCGAACTCGGCTGGGCCTACATCTTCCGCCGGATGGACGAACTCGGCTACGCCGGCTGGGTCGGCTGCGAATACCGCCCCGCGGCCGAAACCGTCGCCGGCCTCGCCTGGCGCCAGCAGTTCAACGTCTGACCCCCCTGACCTCCGGAGATTTCCATGAAGATCGGTTTCATCGGCCTCGGCATCATGGGCCGCCCCATGGCGCTCAACCTTAAGGCCGCCGGCCACGACCTCCTCGTTCCCGAACGCAAGAGCCTCACGCCGGAACTGCGCGCTGCTGCCACGGTTCACCCGGACGCCGCCGCCGTCGCCGCCGGATCGGAAGTCGTCATCACCATGGTGCCCGACACGCCGGACGTCGCCGCGGTGCTTTTCGGCCCGCGCGGCGTCGCCGAGGGTCTGAAGAAGGGCACGCTCGTCATCGACATGTCCTCCATCTCGCCTACCGCGACGCGCGACTTCGCGGCGCGAATCGAGGCCGCCGGCTGCCAGTGGCTCGACGCTCCGGTCTCCGGCGGCGAGGTCGGCGCCAAGGCCGGCAGCCTCACCATCATGGTCGGCGGCTCGGCGGGGGCCTTCGCCCGCGCCAAGCCGCTGTTCGAGGTCATGGGCAAGAACATCACCCATGTCGGCGAGGCTGCGGGCGCCGGCCAGGTCTGCAAGGTCGCCAACCAGATCATCGTCGCGCTCAACATCCAGGCAGTCGCCGAAGCCCTCACCTTCGCGAAAAAGGCCGGCGCCGATCCCGCCGCCGTCCGCCAGGCGCTGATGGGCGGGTTCGCCTCGTCGCGGATCCTCGAGGTGCACGCCGAGCGCATGCTCAACCGCACCTTCGCGCCCGGGTTCCGCATCCGCCTGCACCAGAAGGACCTCAACCTCGCCCTCGGCTCGGCGCGCGAGATGGGCATGGCGCTCCCCAACACCGCCATCGCGCAGCAGATGTTCTCCGCCGTCACCGCCCAAGGCGGCGCCGATCTCGACCACTCGGCGCTGGTCAAGGCGATCGAGGCGCTGGCCGGTCTCGCCCCATAAATAATGCATCATAAATTTGTCAGTCGTCTCGTCCGCTGCGATTAACCGTTGAACAGCGTTTCGCGCGCCCCTATGGTGTCCTCATGAGTTTGCCGAGCGGCCGCGGGCTTCGCGCCGACGGTGCGGGTGGGGTGTCACCCGGATAGAGCCTGCCGGCCTGGCAAGTAATGCCGGGTGACGGTCAAAGGTGGTTGTGACACGCACGGGCCCGAGGAGCGCGGCCCGCCGCACTGTAGAGGAGCTTTTTGATGCGGTTCACGGAAGTCGGTCAGCAGTTGCGGGCCTACCGGCTCGAATCGGGTTTGCGCGCGGAGGAGATCGCCGCCCGGCTCGGTGTCTCGCGCGCGGCACTTTACCGCTACGAGAAGGGCGAGGTCATCAAGCTGGACACCATCCAGCGACTCGCGGAGCTGCTCAAGATCTCGCCGCTCTCCCTGCTCGGCATCGGCGTCGAGTACTATGCGCGCCCGGTCGGCTATTTCGAACGGCTGCGCCAGTCGGAGGAGACGGCCGACCAGATCCTCCAGATTGCGGAGCCGATCTCCTACCTCACCACCACGGACCGGTTCGACCAGGCGCTCGCCGCCGCCTTCGAGGAGGCAGCTGCACAGGCTACCACCGAGCGCGGCGCGCTCATCGCCGCCGGCGAGCAGATCCTCGGCATCCTCGCCGCGAGGAAGCGCCTCTACGGCCAGCGCCGCCCGTCCATCATCTGCATGATGTCGGCGGGGCGCATCCGCTCCTTCCTCGAACTCGGAGTGGCCGGCGCGCTGCCACTCTCGGACCGGTTGCGCCGCCAGTGCCGCGACGTCGCCGCGGCGGAGGTCGAGCACATCGCCGCCCTCATGGAAGCCGAGCCGATGGGCCTGCAGTTCGGCATCCTCTCCAACGTCGAGCCGCCGGGTCCGTTCAAGATCCTGCGCGCGCGCGACCGCGCCACGCTGGCGATCAACTCGCACCGCTGCGACAGCGGGCCCGGCCCGGCTCCCGGTGTGGCGATGCTGACCAGCGCGGACGAGGCTCTTGCGGCGCACCAGCGCGTCGCCGAGGGTCTGTGGCGCGAGGCGCTCAAGGGCGCGCAGGGCGCGGCGAAGCTGCGCGCGCTCGTCCCCGCCTTCGCCTGATACCAGCCAACCGCGACACGGGCTGGGCAGCGCTGCCTGGCCCCTCTATCGTCGGCGCATGACCGAACGCCTGTTCATGGCCGACGCCGAGCTGCGCCGGGCCAGCGCCACTGTGATTGCCGCCTCGCCGGAGGGCATCGTCCTCGACCGCACCGTCTTCTACGCCCGCGGGGGCGGCCAGCCCGGCGATACCGGAAGGATCGTCTGGGCCGGCGGCGAGACGGTCATCGCAGACACGATCAAGGGCGCCGACGGGGACAATGGGGGCGAGACCATCATCCACCTCCCCGCCCCTGGCTCGGCCCTCCCGGCGGTGGGCACGACGGTGGACGCCGTGCTCGACTGGGACCGCCGCTTTGCCCACATGCGCATGCACACCGCGATGCACCTGCTGTGCGCCGCCATCCCCGGTGCCGCGGTGACCGGCGGCGCCGTCGGGTCCGACCGCTCCCGCCTCGATTTCGACCTGCCCGACCCGCCGACGAAGGAGGCGATCGAGGAACGCCTCAACGCGCTGATCGCCGGCGACCACCCGGTCAGCATCGAATGGGTGGACGAGCGCGTGCTCGACACCAACCCCGGCCTCGTCCGCACCCTCTCCGTGAAGCCTCCGCGCGGCACCGGTCGCCTGCGGCTCGTGCGCATCGGCGCCGGCGAGAAGCCCGTCGACCTGCAGCCCTGCGGCGGCACGCACGTCGCGCGCACGGGCCTCGTCGGCCGCGTCAACGTCCTCAAGATCGAGAACAAGGGCCGCCAGAACCGCCGCATCGCCATCGCGCTCGCGTGAGCCTGCGCATCAAGGAAACGCATATGACCGACCCCGTCATCAGCGCCGCCGAGCTTCTGTCCACTCTCGGCAGGCCGCCCTTTGGCAGCTCCGGCCTCGTGATTCTCGAATCAATGAAGTACCTGCCTGGCGAACCCGGCAACCCGGCGGCCGAGTTCGCCGCCGGCCGCATCCCCGGCGCGCGTTATTTCGATGTCGACCTGATCGCCGACGCGGACGCGGCGCTGCCGCACATGCTCCCCGCGCCCGGCCGCTTCGCCCGCCTGGTCGGCGCGCTCGGCATCGGTAACGACACCGATATCGTCGTCTACGACCGCGGCCCGATGTTCTGGGCCTCGCGCGTCTGGTGGATGTTCGCGGCCATGGGCCACGACCGCGTGCGCGTGCTCGACGGCGGCTGGGCCGCCTGGCGCGCCGCGGGTGGGCCGGTCGAGACCGGCATGCCCGCCATTCCCGCCGCCGCCACCTTCGTCCCTTCGCCGCGCGCGATGCGCGTGCGCGG
>JAJZUI010000184.1 GCA_021847175.1 Pseudomonadota bacterium | reverse complement strand
GATTGAGGCATTGGTAGAGCGCGACCGCCTGGCCGCCGACCTGGCGCGACTGGACGCGCGCACGGGCGGCCCCGCCACGGGCGCAGCGGTGGCCGCAATCGACGACTTGCGGGCACGTGCTGACTCGGTGCTGGGATTATGGGGCGAAACCGCCAGCCCGCCGCTGGCGACCGAGCGGCCGCTTGATTACCGGCGCCGGATGCTCGCAGCGGTGCAACGCCACGCGCCCCGATGGCAGAACAAGGATTTATCCCGCACCCACGGCGATGCGCTCGGGTTCGCGGAGGAAATGATTTACGCGGACGCGCGAGCAGCGGCCTACGACCCCGCGACTGTTCCAGCCGGCACGATGCGCGCGGTTCGCGAGCGCGACGCGGCTGGGCGATTGGTCACAAAATGGATCGGGCGCGAGCCGGTTTGGATGGACGTATTTCTTTCGCCTGGCGCACGCGGAACTGTGAACAAGAATGCAGGTGCGGAATGAGCAACCCTTATTCGGCCTTCGACCTCGCGGCGCTCGAAACGTTGCGTGACCGCTATGTTGCGCGGGGTGATGGTGCCCGCGCTGCGCAGGTGCGTGAGGCAATCACGGCGACGGGATCGAAGCAAACGGACGAGCTTTACAACTCGGGCCGCATCTTTGCGGTGGAGAGGCCGCGCGATGCTACCGGGCGCGTCATCGTCGAGCATCACGGCGACCCAATGGCCTGGATGCAACACTTTTGCGGCGCGGGCGCGGTGGGCATGCTCAATGTTTCGCTGGCGCAGCAGGCCGCACGCAAGCAGGGGCGCGCGGGATGACCACGCCCAGCACGCCCGATTTTCTGCTCGGGCAAATTCCGACGCCAACGCAATGGAATAGCTTTTTTGCAGCCAAGGCGGACTACAACGGCGATGGCAGCTTCGCGACGCTGGAAGTTTCCGGCGCATCGGTGCTGTCGGGATCGCTCGCGGTTGCGGGGGCGACCTCGCTCGGCAACGGCAGCGCGAACTACCTACTAGCCGAGGGTGCCCCCACCGGCAGCCCGGCGAGCCTTACCGCGACCGGAACGGATGCGAACATATCTTTGCTGCTCGCCCCGAAGGGGGGCGGCGGCGTCCAGGTTGTCGGCACAATCGAAACGACCGTTTACACTGTTGCGACCCTCCCCGCTGCGGGCACGGCCGGCCGACGCGCGTTCGTTTCGGATTCGAGCGTGACAACGTTTGGCACAACGGTTGCGGGCGGAGGCAGCGATGCGGTGCCGGTTTACGACACCGGGTCCGCCTGGGTGGTGGGGTAATATGACAAACGAAAATCCCGACGGCATAGGCGGGTTCGGCATCGGTGCCTCGGCGATTGGCGGCGGGGGCGATCCTGATCTTGCAAGCCCGAAGCAAGGCGCGGGGCGCTGGCGCAAGGGCGAATCCGGCAACCCGGCCGGGCGCGCTCCGGGCTCGCGCAACAAGGCGCTGGCGGCGCTGGACGCCATAGGCGAGGCGGGTGCCGAGGCGGTGCTACGGCGCACCGTGGAGGCTGCGCAAGGTGGCGACATGCGCGCGGCCGAGGTGATACTGTCGCGCCTTTGGCCAGCGAGGAAAGGCCGTCCCGTCGCGTTGGCGGGCATGCCGCGCATCGAGACACCGGGCGACCTGGTGCGCGCCCTGGGGGCCGTTGCCGACGCGGTGGCGGGTGGCTCCATCACGCCGGAGGAAGGGCAGGCAGTGGCGAGCGTGCTGGAGGCGCAGAGGCGCGCCGTGGAGACAGCGGACCTTGCCGAGCGGGTGGCGGCACTAGAGGCTAAGGAGAACAAACGATGACGCTGCAATCACGGGTGGCCGCCCTCGAAGGCGCCGCGCGCGCAGGGATGCTGCAAGTGATTGTCACCGGCGGGTTGACCGAATGCGGCCCCGATGACCACGCGCGAGCCGGCGGGCGGTGCTGGCGGCGCGAGCCGGGCGAGCCGGTGGAGGCGTGGCGTGCGCGCGTGCTGGCGGAGGCCGCATCGTTCGGGGCTAAGGTGCTGGTGTGGGGCGGGTTGCCGGAGTGACGCTAGGTTGGCGCTTCGTCTCCCTCAGGTAATGGCAGTCCCCGCTGTCGGGCTATTTCCCGGATGCCCGCATAAATAGCCTTTGCCGCTTGCCAATCCAGGGAAATCACCAAGTTAGCCGTATCGCTTTGGAAGGCCTCTCCTAGGCTGCGGCGATTGTGCGTCACTACGGACAGAGTGACGGGATAGATCGCACCCTGAGCATAGTTTGACTCGATGCCGGAGTCCGTATCGAGTTCCACGTAAAACCTGGGCATTCCGTTGCTCTGCACGCCGCTCATCTTCCTGCTCCCGACCCGAGTCGTTTTTTGTGATGCCAGCCCCGCCTAGGGCTGATCGCTCGGCCTTACGCGGTTACGTTCCGTTGTGTCGCGCTTTTGCCGCATCCCCGCCGCATCCCCGCGTTGGCGCGCCCTGCGAACCGGCTACAGTATCCCTTTCTAACCTATTGAAAATACTGGTGCCGACGGTCAGGATTGAACTGACGACCTGCTGATTACGAATCAGCTGCTCTACCACTGAGCTACGTCGGCGTGCCGGTGGGCGGGGCCTGATAGCCCTAGCCGCCCTGCGCCGCAAGCGCGGCGCCCTTCGGCGTGGGCTCCAGGCGCCAGTGGCATTTTAGAGCGCCCTCGGGGATGCGGATCGGGTCGTGCAGCAGGCCGTCGCGGACCATGGCGGCGATTTCGTGGTCCACGGCTTCGAGCGGCGCGCCGAGCGTAGTCGCGACGCGGCGCAGGCCGTCCACGGCCTCGTCCTCGCGGATGTCGGCGGCGAGGGCGAGCCTGAGGATGTCCTCGCGGATCATGCCGCCCGCTGTGCCGTGCCGGGCACACCCGCCTGTTTGAGTGCTGCCGCCTGGCGGGCAGCGAGCTGGTCGGCGTTGAAACCCTCGATCATCTCGCGGAACAGGCGCGACCAGTTGACCTCCGCGCGCAGGCGCAGGGCGACGCCGCCGAGGCCGATGGCACTGCGGTCCATCAGCACGAACTCGCGCGGCGGGCGGACGCCGCCGGTGCGCTTGAGGCCGGCGTGCACGCGCTGGGCGACGGCGCGGCCGAAGGCCGGGTCGTCGGTCTCCTGGATGCGGCGCACGCGGTCGTCCACCAGGGGCTCGTAGAGGAAGCGCGCCCATTCGTTGAGCACCTCCATCTTCTCGCGCGTGAGGTCGGTGAAGCCCCAGGTGCGGTAGGCATGTTCCGCCTTCGCATCGTCCTTGTCGCGCACCGCCTCGTAGAGATCGATGACGCCGCGCACGAAGCGGGCGTCGAAGATGCGCACCACGCCGAAGTCGAGCAGGTTGAGGCTGCCGTCCGGACAGGCCTGGTAGTTGCCGAGATGCGGATCGCCGTGCAGCACGCCGTAGCGGTAGAAGGGAATGTACCAGGCGCGGAACAAAGCCTCGGCGAGGCGGTTGCGCTCCTCCTGTGGCGGGTTCTCGGCGAGGCGCGCGGTGAGCTTGCGCCCATCGAGCCAGGTCATGGTGAGAAGGCGGCGGGTGCAGAGCGCGGGGACCGGCTCCGGCACGTGCACCAGGGGCTCGTTGGCGAGCATGATGCGGTAGAGGCGCATATGCGCGGCCTCGCGCGTGTAATCGAGCTCCTCGCGCAGGCGCTCGCACAACTCGGCGTAGATGTCCTCCTGCTGGATGGCGTTGTCCATGCGCCGGTAGAGCGACATGGCGAGCTTGACCTGACGCAGGTCGGCCTCAACCACACTCGCCATGTCCGGGTATTGCAGCTTGCAGGCGAGGCGCGTGCCATCCGCGAGGCTCGCGCGGTGGACCTGACCGAGGCTCGCGGCCGCCGCCGCGGTTTCGTCGAAGGTCGCAAAGCGGCCGCGCCAGTCGGGACCGAGTTCGGCGCTCATGCGGCGGCGGACGAAGGCGGCCCCCATCGGCGGCGCGTTGTTCTGCAATTCGGCGAGTTGCTCGGCATATTCCTCGGGCAGCGCGTCGGGCACGGTGGAGAGGAACTGCGCCACCTTCATCAGCGGGCCCTTGAGGCCGCCGAGGATGGCCTTGAGGTCCTCCGCATGGCTGGCGCGGTCGATCTTGATGCCGAAGGCGCGCGAGCCGACGACGCGCGCGGCGATGCCGCCCACCGCGCCCGAGGTGCGGGCGAGGCGGCGGATCTCGCCGAACAGCGTCGGCCCCTCCGAGTTCGGCGGCGTTTCGTCCGCCGGTCTGTCGCCCGCCGGTTTCCCGGCGTTGGGCTTGTCGCTCATTGCGCGGCGAGCTCGTCGATGAAGCCGGCGATGATGTCGAGGCCGCGCCGCCAGAAGGCGGGGTCGGAGGCATCGAGGCCGAACGGGGCGAGCAGTTCCTTGTGGCGCAGCGTGCCGCCGGCCTTGAGCATGGCGAGGTACTTCTCGACGAAGCCTTTCTGGCCCTTCCGGTAGACGTCGTACAGCGCGTTCACCAGGCAGTCGCCGAAAGCGTAGGCGTAGACATAGAACGGCGAGTGGATGAAGTGCGGCACGTAGGACCAGAACACACCGTACTCGGGCGTGAACTCGAAGGTGGGGCCGAGGCTTTCGCGCTGCACGTCGAGCCAGATCTCGGCGATGCGCTCGGCGACGACCTCGCCCTGGCGGCGCTCGGCGTGGAGCTTCTGCTCGAAACGGTAGAAGGCGATCTGGCGCACCACCGTGTTCAGCATGTCCTCGACCTTGGAGGCGAGCATGATCCGCCGGCGGTCCTTGCTCGTTTCCGCATCGAGCAGGGCACGGAAGGTGAGCATCTCACCGAAAACGCTGGCCGTCTCGGCGAGCGTGAGCGGCGTTCCGGACATCAGGTAGCCCTGGTCCGCGGCGAGCACCTGGTGGACGCCGTGGCCGAGTTCGTGGGCGAGCGTCATCACGTCGCGGGTGCGGCCGTGATAGTTGAGCAGCAGGTACGGGTGCGCGGACGGCACCGTAGGGTGGGCGAAGGCGCCGGACGCCTTGCCGGGGCGCAGGCCGGCGTCGATCCAGGGGCGCTCGAAGAAACGGGCGCCGACGGCGGCAAGCTCCGGCGAGAAGGCGCCGTAGGCGGCCAGCACGGTCTCGCGCGCCTCGGGCCAGGCGATGCGGCGGTCGTCGTCTCCGGGAAGCGGCGCGTTGCGGTCCCAGTGCTGCAGCTTGTCGAGGCCGAGCCAGCGCGCCTTCATCGCGTAGTAGCGGTGCGCGAGGCGCGGATAGTCGGCGACGACGGCGGCGACGAGTGCGTCCACCACCTCGTCCTCGACCATGTTGCCGCGGTTGCGCGAGCTTTCCGGGCGCGGGTAATGGCGCCAGTTGTCGACGATCTCCTTGTCCTTGGCGAGCGTGTTGGTGATAAGCGCGAAGAGGCGGATGTTCCTGCCGAAGGCCTCGCCGACGCCGCGGCCGGCGGCCTCGCGCACGGCGCGGTCGGCGTCGGAGAGCTTGTTGAGGGCGGCGGAGACGGTGAGCTCCTCGGCGCCGACGCGCACGCGCATCGAGGCGGTGGTCTCGTCGAACAGGCGCGTCCAGGCGGTGCGGCCGGTGACCTCCTTCTCGTGCAGCAGCTTTTCCGCCTCGTCGGAGAGCTGGTGAGGAAGGAAAACGCGCAGGTCGCGCAGCCAGGGCTGCCAGCGGGCGAGCGCCTTGTCGCGGAGCTTGGGGGCGAGCGCCGCCTCGTCGATGCGGTTGATCTCCAGCGTGAAGAAGATGAGGTGGCTGGAGATGGCGGTCACCCGTTCCGTCATCGACTGGTAGAAGCGGCCGATGGCGGGGTTGGTGGAATCGCCGGCGAAGAGGAGCTGGGCGTATGACATCACGCGGCCGAGGATTTCCTCGATGCCCTCGTACTCGGCGATGGCCTCGGCGAGCTGCGCCGCGGTGACGGAAGCGAGCTTGCCGGCGAGGCGGGTCTCGAAATCCCTGGCCTGGCGGTCGGCGCGGTCGAGATCGGCGGCGAGCTGCGCGCTGTCGGTCCCCGGGTAGAGGTCCGCGAGATCCCAGTTCGGCAGCGAGTCGGGCGGCATTCGGGCCGCCTCTCCATCGGGCATGGTCTGTCGTCCTGCTCTTCCGTACGCCACCGGATGTAGGCTAAGGGCCGGCGGCGTCAAAGCCCCAGGGCCGGGAAGGAACCGGATTCGATGGGCGGGGCGCGGGGAACCATGCCCCGTGGGAGGATGCGTGATGCCGGCGAATGAGGCTGGCGGGCTCGATTTCGACGCGCCCAACCTGGCGGCGCTGATGTTTTCGCGCGCGGCCCGCTGGGGCGGGCGGCCGATGCTGCGCACCTTCGCCGAGGAGGCGCCCGGCGCTCGGGGCGACAGGACGTGGCGGCGGGTGAGCTGGGCGGAATTCGCGCGGCAGGCGGCCTCGCTGGCCAGGCATCTGCGACGCGCGGGCATCGCGGCTGGGGACCGGGTGCTGATCGTCTCGGAGAACCGGCCGGAGGTGCCGATCGCCGAGGTGGCGCTGATGGCGATCCGCGCCGTGCCGGTGCCGGCCTACACCACCAACACGGTCGCCGACCACGCGCATGTGCTGCGCGATTCCGGGGCGCGCGTGGCGATCACCTCGACCGCGACGCTGGCGGCGAAGGTAGCGCTCGCGGGGCATCTCGACCTGCTGGTGGCGATCGAGGGGTTCGAGGCGCCGGGGATGGCGACGCTGACGTGGGACCGGCTGGTGGCGGACGCCCTGCCGCCGGACGATATCGCGGCGGAGGCGGTGATCATTCCCGCCTCGACGCTCGCCTGCCTGATCTACACCTCGGGGACCGGCGGCGAGCCCAAGGGAGTGATGCTGCCACACCGTTCCATTCTGGCCAATTGCCGCGGCGCGCTGCCGGTGGCGCGCCAGCTCGGGCTCGGGAATGACGAGGTCTATCTCTCGTTCCTGCCGCTGAGCCATGGCTTCGAGCACACGGTGGGGCAGTATTTCTTTCCGGCGCTGGGGGTGGAGATCGCCTATGCGCGCGGGGTGGAGCATCTCGCGGCGGACATGCTGGCGGTGCGGCCGACGCTGATGACCATGGTGCCGCGGGTGCTGGAGGTGATCCGCGGGCGCATTCTCGGCGCGGTGGCGCGGGAGCGGCGGTTGAAGCGCCTCCTGTTCGCGCAAGCGATGGCGGCGGGGTATCGGGCGCTGGATGGGCGGGCGACCCTGCTCGACCGGCTGCTCGATCCGGTGTGGGAGCGGCTGGTACGCCGCAAGCTGCGGGCGCGGTTCGGCGGGCGGTTCCGGGCGGCGGTTTCCGGCGGAGCGCGGCTGGACCCGGAGGTGGGGCGGTTCTTCCTCTCGCTCGGGCTGAAGCTGCTGCAGGGTTATGGGCAGACGGAGGCGGGACCGGTGATCTCGGTCAATCCGCCCAACGCGACGCGCATCGAGACGGTGGGGCCCCCGCTGGACGGGGTGGAGCTGCGCATCGCCGAGGACGGCGAGATCATGGTGCGCGGCGACCTGGTGATGGACGGGTACTGGCGGCGGCCGGGCGAGACGGAGCAGGTGCTTCGCGACGGCTGGCTGGCGACCGGCGATATCGGGGTGCTGGACGCGCAGGGTTATCTCACCATCACCGATCGCAAGAAGGACATGATCGTGCTCTCGGGCGGCGAGAACGTCTCGCCAGCGCGCATCGAGGGGATGCTGATGAACGAGCCCGCGATCGCGCAGGCGATGGTGGTGGGCGAAGGCAGTTCCGGTCTGCGCGCGCTGGTCGTGGCGGCCGAGGGCTATGACGAGGCGGCGGTGGCGGCGGCGGTCGCGGACGTGAACAAGCGGCTCGCGGTGGTGGAGCGCATTCGCCGGCACATCGTGGTGCCGCCGTTCACGCACGACAACGGGCTGCTCACGGTGACGCAGAAGGTGCGCCGGCACATGGTGGCGGCGGCGTACGCGGAGCAGCTCGGGGGGTAGGCCTACATCCCGAGCGCGCGGCGGTAGACGTCCAGCAGGGATTCCTGCTCCTCCACCACCGCCGGCTCCTGCTTGCGGATGCGGATGAGGGCACGCATGACCTTGACGTCGAAGCCGCGGCCCTTGGCCTCGGCGTAGATGTCGCGGATGTCGCCGCCGAGGGCCTTGCGCTCCTCCTCGAGGCGCTCGATGCGCTCGATGTAGCCGCGAAGCTCCTCTGCCGCGAAGGTGCCGCCGCCGGCAGCGCCCCTGGTCTTGCGTTCCGCCTGCGGTGCATCCAGCGCCATCGTCTTTCCCTTCTCCTTGGCCGAACCCCCTGCGTGGGATTTGGGGCCGGGGCCGGCGGGACTAATGGCAGCCATTGGATCGGTCAACCTTGGCCGCGGCGGGCGCGGGCTTGGGGGCGGCGTG
>JAJZUI010000183.1 GCA_021847175.1 Pseudomonadota bacterium | reverse complement strand
GAGGAGCGCGAACACGCCCTGCGGCAGATGCGCGAGGAAGGCGGCAAGTGCCGGGTCCGCCGGGTTCAACGGGTGCCGACCATCACCACGGCGTCGAAGATGTCGCGCGCGTAGTGGCTGAGGGAGGCGGCGGCGAAGGAGCCCATCAGCGCGAGCACGCCGCCGATCGCCAGCACCTTCGGCAGGTAGGCGAGCGTGGGTTCCTGGACCTGGATCACCGCCTGGATCAGCGACATCACCACGCCCACGGCGAGTGCCGCGAGCAGCGGCGGGCCGCCGAGTTCGGCGACCAGCAGCAGCGTCTGGCGCAGCGGTGCGGCGACCAGCCCGATGTCCATGCCGCGCGCGCCGCCCGCTTCAGATCGTCATCTGCATGATCGTCTGCCAGGCCTGCACCATCCGGTCGCGCAGGGCGGAGGCGGTCTGCAACGTGGCGTCGGCGCGCTCGACGGAGGTGACGACGTCGGTGATGGAGACGTTTTTGCCCTTCAGCGCCGCGGTGGCCAGCCGCTCGGCGTTGGCGGAGGTGGCGATGGCGCTGTCCACCGCCTGGGACAGCACGGCGCCGAAATCCGGCCCTGCGGCGTCGCCGCCGTTCATGGTGCGGGCGTAGGCGCCCGCGGCCTCGCCGGGGGTGACGCGCAGCACCGGCATGCCCGCGACGCTTGCGTTCACCGGCGTTGCCATCGCGTGCCCCGCGCTACTGCTTCAGGAGGTCGATGGTGCGGGTGAGCATCCCGCGCGCGGCCTGCATCACCGCGAGATTGGCGGAATAGACCTGCTCCGCGTCGCGCATGTCCATCGTTTCGATGATGGGATCGACGTTGGGCAGCTTGACGTATCCCTGCTTGTCGGCGGCCGGGTTGCCTGGTTCGTACCGTATATGGAACGGTGAGGTATCCACCCCCTCCCCCGCGATTGCGACCAGCTCCGTGTTGGTGCGGCGGTCGATGTGATCGGCGAAGGTGACGGTGCGGCGGCGGTAGGGGTTGCCGCCCGGGGTGGTGGCGGTGGTGTCGGCGTTGGCGAGATTCTGCGCGACGACGCGCAGGCGGCCGGACTGAGCCTGCATGCCCGCAGCCGAGATTTCCAGTGCCTTGGCGAGATCCATGTGCGGTTTCCTCCGTCGCGTCAGCCGATGGCGGTGCGGTAAAAGCCGAGGTATTTGCTGTAGAGCTGGCTCGCGAGGCGCTGCGCGGAATCGGTGCTGGCGAGGCGGGCGAGCGTCTGCTCGACATTGACGGCGTTGCCGTCCGGCGTCGTCGGCCCCGCCACGCGATGGGCGTGAGCGCCGGCGTTGGCGGCCGGCAGCGAGCTGCCGGCGCTTGCCGGAGCCAGTGGCATGGATTGCAGGATGCTGGCGAAACTCGGCAGGTCGCGCGCGACGTAGCCGGGCGTGTCGGCGTTGGCGATGTCCTGCGCCAGCACCGCGGTGCGGTGCTCGCTGTAGCGCATGCGCGCGTTTGCGAGGGAGAGCAGCCTGGAGTCGAACAGGCTCGGTGCGTTGGCCATGCGCGCATCCTGACGCGCGGGTGCTTCGGAGTCGTTAATCGGGCCCGGCAAAATTCGCCGGGCTGGTCATTCTTTATCAACTTCCGACCGGCACGGTCCGCGCATGCACAACGCCGCGGATGGCCAGCCCCAAAACGGGGTCGCCCCCGACGAGGGAAACCTCGATCAGGGAGTTCGGAAACCGGGTCCGGACGGTCGAGGCCGCGCCGACCGGCGTGCCGGCGCGCTGGGCATCGGGAACGGGCATGGCGACGGGCCGGCGGCTTCGTTGCGCGAGGCGATCGCCGCCGCCGCCGCCATGCTGCGTCTCGCCGAGGGCATCGCGGCTGCGGGGAGGAAGGTGGATCTCACGGGGCTCGACGACAGGCTCGGGCGGATCTGTGCGCAGGCGCTGGATCTGCCGCCGGCGGAGGGGGCCGGGATGCGGGCGGAGCTGGTGGCGCTGCTCGGGGATCTCGATGCGCTCACCCTGGCGCTGCGGCGGGCATGAGCGCGGGGCAGATCGCCTCGGCGCTGGCCTCCCTGGCGCTGGTGCTGGCCGCCGTGGTGGCGGCGAAGCCGCTGGCGGCGCGGCTGTTGGCGCGCGGAGGGTTTTCGCCCGCGCGGGCATCGCGGCTCGCCGTCGTGCAGGCGCTGCCGCTCGATGCGCGGCGGCGATTGTTGCTGTTGCGTTGCGACGGGCGCGAGTTCCTGGTGCTCGCGGGGACGAGCGACACGTTCCTTGGCTGGGTCGACCGGGCATGAGGCGCGTGCTCGGCCTCGCGCTGGTGTTCGTGGTGCTGTTGCCGGCGGCGGCGGCGGCGCAGTCGATTTCGATCAATCTCGGCCATCCTGGCACGCCGGGGGCGACGGCCGGCATCGTGCAGCTGATGGCGCTGACGACGGTGCTGTCGCTGGCGCCCTCGATCCTCGTGATGGCGACCGCGTTCACGCGCATCATCATCGTGCTGTCGCTGCTGCGCGGTGCGATGGGCACGCAGGGCGCGCCGCCCAACACGGTGCTGATCGGGCTCGCGCTGTTCCTCACCTGGTTCGTGATGGCGCCGGTGCTGGAGCAGGCCTGGCGGCAGGGGATCGCGCCGATGGACGCGGGCACGGTCTCGACGATGGAGGGGCTGCGGCTGGCGACGGCGCCGTTCCACCGGTTCATGACGCAGCATCTGCGCCCGGCCGACGCGCGGCTGTTCCTCGCACTCGGGCACATCAAGCCGCCCGCGACGCTGGATGCGATGCCGTGGCGCGCGCTGGTGCCGGCGTTCCTGGTGGGCGAGCTGCGGCGCGCGTTCGAGATGGGGTTTCTGCTCTACCTGCCGTTCCTGGCGATCGACCTCGTGGTCGCCTCGGTGCTGATGAGCCTGGGCATGATGATGCTGCCGCCCAACCTCGTTTCGCTGCCGTTCAAGCTGTTGTTTTTCGTCCTCGTGGATGGGTGGCGGTTGCTGGCGGGCAGCCTGATCCGCAGCTTCACGGGATGATGGTGTTCCCGCGGGCAGGCGTGCCGCCCTAGCCGCGGAGGGCGCGCCGAGGCGTCAGCCGCGCGGCAGGTGCTCGGCAATATAGGGGGGGAGCCAGAAGGCCGCCTCGTGGATCGCGGGGGTCCAGTAGCGCGTCTTGCCGAGGATGCCGGCGGCGCGGGCGCGGGCTTCGATCTCGGCGCGGGGAACAGCGTCCAGGTGCGGTTGCTTCGCGGCGAAACCGAGGGTCATCAAGCCGCCGACATAGGTGGGCACCGCGGCGACATAGGCACCGACATGAGGGAAGTGGCGGGCGCGGCGCAGGCTGGTCTCGCGCAGTTCGTCCGACTGCATGAAGGGCACGCCGCACTGGTTGACGATGAGGCCGCCCGCGGAGAGCAGGCGCGCGGCGTTGGCGTAGAACTCGTCGGTGAAGAGGACCTCGCCGACGCCGATCGGGTCCGTGCTGTCGACGATGATGGCGTCGAAGCTCGCGGGGGCGCCGCGACGGACATAGTCGATGCCGTCGCCGACGATGACCTCGGCGCGGCGGTCGTGCCAGGCGCTGCCGCCGATCTGCGGCATGTGTTCCTTGCAGAGGCGGATGACCTCGCCGTCGATCTCGACCATCACGGCGCGATCCACGTTGCTGTGCATCAGGACGCGGCGGAGCACGCCGCCGTCACCGGCGCCGATGATCAGCACGCGCCGCGCGTCGCCGTGGGCGAGCAGGGGCACGTGGGTAAGCATCTCCTGGTAGACGAACTCGTCGCGCTCGGTGATCTGCACCACGCCGTCGAGCAGCATGACGCGGCCGTGCGATTCCGATTCGAAGATCATGATGTCCTGGAAGGCGGACTGCACGCGGGCAAGCTCGCGCACGACGCGGAAGCGCTGGCCCCATGATGGGTAGAGCGTCTCGTTGACCCAGGAATCGGTCGCCATCATGTCTCTCCGGTTCGCATGCGAAAGGGGCCGGACGCGACCGCCCGGCCCCTGGTCGCGATCGATCCGCGCGGGGCCTAGACGACCCGGCCGCGCAACTGCTCGTTCAGGTCCGTGCGCTGCGGGCGGAAGACGCGCTCCAGCACCGGGATGCCGAGGCGGGGGTCGCAGGCGCCGCACATGAAGATGTCGATGGCGGCGAAGTCACGCTCCGGCCAGGTGTGGATGGAGATGTGGCTCTCCGCGAGCACCAGCACGCCGGAAACCCCGCCGTTGGGCGTGAAGTGGTGGAAGTGCCCGTGCAGGATCGTCGCACCCGCGGTCAGCGCCGCCTCGCGCAGGGCGGCGTCGATGGTCCCGGGGTCGTCGAGGTTGGTGGCACCCCAGAGGTCGACGAGCAGGTGCGTGCCGGCAAAGACCTTGCCGTCACGCTGGACGAAATAGTCGGTGCGCTCCTCGCCGACAGCCAATTCGGCGGTGGAGGAATTCGGGCTGCTGCTCGGAGTCTCCGAGACCATCCCCAGCGGCATGAGTGCGTTCAACGCGCAAGCTCCTGTCTACCAGCAGACGGACTTGGGGTCGCGCGCCCACTGCGCACGCCTTACGGCCAAGGCCGGCGCAAATAGGGTCAAAGGGGGGGTGGCGCAAGGGGTAATTTTCGTGCGCGGGCCCGGCGGGCGCAGCGCAGGCCCCTCCCCCCTGCATGGGGCAGGTGTGGGGGCAGGTGTGGGGGCAGGTGTGGGGGGCTAGTGGATGGGAGGCGGGACGAGCCGGGCGCCGGCGGCGCGCAGGGCCGGGGCAATACCTCGTGGCAGGCCCCAGGTACGGGCGAGGCGGGGCAGATCCGCAGTGGAGAGGGCGGCGGGGTCGGTGAGCATGCGGAACAGATCCGCGGCGTGGCCCGGGGCCATGCGGGCGAGATCGTGGGCGCGCAGGGCGGCGAGCAGCGCCGGGTCGCCGGCGCGCCCGGCGGCGGTGGCGAGCCGGATGAGCGTGGTGGCGGCCGCGGAGTCGAGCGGCCCTGTGCGCGGGACGGTGGCCGCGGCGTAGGCGCGGAGTGCCACGCTGGCGGCCGGCCAGTCCCCTGCCCGCTCCAGCAGGCGGGCGCGTTCGGCCAGCGCGGGGATGGTGCCGAGGGCGGCGAGGGCCGCGCTGGCGGCTGGCATGCGCCCGAGTCCCGCCTCGGCGCGGGCGAAAAGGAGGGTGCGTTTCTGCAGCAACACGGGGGGAAGCGCGCCGGCAACCGCGGAGGCGTCGAGCGCCGCGAGCGCGCCCCTGGGATCGGCGGCGGCGAGGCGCTGGGCGGCGAGGTCGGCGCCGACGGTGGCGCGCGGGATGCCTTGGGGCAGGGATTCCAGCATCCGCCCGTAGACGTGGGCGGCCTGGTCCGGGAGGTCGAGCGCGGCGAGGGCGGCGGCGAGGCGGCGCAGGATCGCCTCGCCGGGCGGGCCAGGGGGCAGCAGGTCGGGGTTGGACTGGACCAGGGCGACGAACCGCAGCGGCGGCATCGGGTGGGCGACATCCACGGCCATGGCGCGGGCGAAGATGTTGGCGAGTTTCTGCTTGATGCCGGGGTCGCTGGCCTGGCGGCGGAGGAGCGCGAGCGCCCTGCCCCACTGCCCGGTCTCGGCGCGCGCGTCGGCGAGTGCCTCGCGCAAGGCGAGCGCCCGGCGGTCACCGCGCCAGGCATAGCGGAGGCGGGCGAGCGCGGCGGCGGTCCGGGCGGGGGTGACGAGGCCGCGGGAGGCACGCAGGCGGGCGGCGCGGAAGGCGGCGCGGAAGGAGAGAAGCCGGTCGCGCGAGAGGGCGAGGCGGTCGTAGGCGGCGAGTACCGCATCCAGGGCGCGGGCGGCGGCACCGCGACCGCCGGTGCCGGCAGTGGGGGGTGGCAGGGCGGCCTCGGCGACCATCACGCGGGCCAGGCGCAGCGACCTGGCGTGCGGGTAGGCGGCGAGCAGGGTGCGCGCGGCGGCGAGGTCGCCGGCCTTGACCATGGTCTCGGCGGCGAGGGGCAGCAGGCGGGTGCGCAACGGATGCGGGTAGGCCTGGAGGATGGGAAGGCTCGCGGCGAACATGCCGGCGGCGCTGGCGCGGTCGCGCCGGTGGGCGGCGAGGCGGACGGCGCGCCAGAGGCAGGCCTCACCCGCCGATGCGCAGGGGGCGGTGGACAACGAGGCCGGGGGGGCTTGCGGCTCCGGGTGAAGGGCGGCGGCGGCGTTCTTTGCGAGCTTGAAGACTGGGTTGGTGGCGAGGCGGGCATCGGCGTTGGCGGCGAGGCGCAGGATGCCGCGCGCCTCGCCGCCCATGCCGAGGGCGAGCATCGCCTGCGCCACCCTGAGGCGCGCGGGGCCGCGGGCGAGCGGCGGGGCGGTGGCGGCAGCGAACGTCGCCTCGGTGAGGCGGCGGCGCAGGGTGGCGAGGGGAAGGTCCGGCAGGTCGAGCAGACGCGCGCCCTGGGTGGCGGAGGCGGTGGCGTTGAAGGCGCCGAGCGGCAGGACCACGGGGCCGCCGTCGAGCAGGAAGCCGCCAGCGATGGCACGGAGTTGCACCGTGTCGGCGTGCGCGGCGACGGCGACGCCGGCGCTGGTGGGCAGGAGGGTGAAGAACGGCGTGCGCCAAGGCGAGCCGACGGCGCCGGGGGCGGCGATGGTGCCGACGAGCAACAGGCCGCCATGCAGCGGGTCGCGTACCGAAAAGACGGGGCCGGGTGAAGCCGTCGGCACGGTGACGCGGCCGTGGGCGGCGCGTGCGGTGAGCGCGGGGGGCACGGCGCCATGCACGAGGTGCCAGGCGCCATGCTCCACCACGGGCGTCAGGCCGGGGGGCATGGCGAGTTCCGTGCCGGAGGCGAGCGGCGTCGCGGTGGCGTGGAGTTGCGCGAGCAGGGCGGGCGGCGGTGGCGCGCGCGAGGCGGCGACGAACAGCAACTGGCCAGCGCGGCGGAAGGCGGCGATGGGGACGTTCGCGGCGTAGGGCAGCGCGATGTCACGCCTTGCCGGGGCGAGCGTGGTGGTGGCGGCGGCGGGGAGCGGGGCGTTCGCGACCGGGAGCGCGTGCGGGGCGCGCGGGCGCGCGAAGGCCTGGGCGGGGAGATTCCATTGCGCCTGCGAGATGGATCCGGCGACGCGCGGCGGTGTCGGGGGCAGCGGCGGCGGCGGTAACAGCATGGCCCGCGAGACGTGGTGTGGGGGCAGCGGCGGCAGGGGCAGGTGCGGGGCCGGGCGCACGTCGAACACGGCGCGGTTGCCCAGGCGCCAGGCATGCACCTCGGAGCCGGCGGGGAGTGCCACGCGCAGGCCCTCGCCGCTCCGGCCGGCGGCGAAGGGGGCGAGGCGGCCAGGCGGCGCGAGGGCGAGCGGCGAGCCGTTCGCGGACTTCGCCACCATCATGCCCCCCGGGGACAGCGAGGCGGTGGCGCCCGCGGGCAGGGTCAGCACGAGACGGGTGTAGCCGCGATGGCGGCCCTCGCGAAGGAGGATGTGTGCCGAGGCGGGGGTCGCCGCCAGCAGCAGCGCCAGCGTCAGCGCCTGGGCTCGACAGGGCTCGCGTTTCATCCGCGGGTCCCGGGTTTGGCGGCGGGCTTGCCGGTGGCGGCTGGTTGGGCGGCGGTGGGGAGCAGCAGGGCGTCGCGTTTGGCGCGCATCGTGGCGAGTTCGGCCGTCACCAGGCGAGCGCGCTGGGGTTTCATGGCGGCGAGGATCGCGGCGGCACGGCGGGTGTTCATCGCGTCCAGCACCGCGAGCAGGACGTTGCGGTCGAGGTCGTTGAAGATGGTGGCGGCGTCGGCGGGTTTCATCGCCTCGTAGACCTTGACCAGCCGCATGGTGTCCGCGCTGGCGGCCTTCCGGCGCGCGGCGGCCTGGGTCTCGATTTGTTTTCGCAACGTTTTTAATTCCGCGAGGCGGGACGAGAGCTGCTTCTCGGCGGCGGCAAGCGCCTGCTCGCGCGCGGCGATGGCGGCGGCGCGCTGGTCAAGCCCTGCCTTGCGGGATCTGAGATCGCCGAGCAGGGCGAGTTCCGCGGCCGAGGGGGCGGACGGGCAGGCGCGGCCCGAGGGCAGCGGAGCGGCGGAGGGGGCTGCGGATTGGGCCAGCGCGGTGGGTGCGGGCCTTGCCGGGCTTGCGGCCGTGGGCACGGAGGCGGCGGCGACCCGGACCAGGGCCGCGGTCTTGACCAAAAGCAGCAACGTGATCGCGGCCATGGTCACGCGCAGGAGACCGAAGCCGGGCCCCAGGCGCATCTCAGCGCACCAGCTTCAGCGCGCGCAGCAGGTCGCGTTCGGCGGCGCTGCGCGGGCGGTCGGGCTCCTCGCGCGCGGCGGCGGTGGGCGCGAGATCCTCGGGGGCGAAGCGGTTTGGCGACGCCCTGGGCACGGGCGTGGCGGCGGCGATGGGGAGCGCCAGGCCCTGCGCCGA
>JAJZUI010000182.1 GCA_021847175.1 Pseudomonadota bacterium | reverse complement strand
CGAACTGCGTCTGCTGCGCAACGAGCCCTGATCCACAGAAATACTGGGATTTTGGCGCCTGGCGCGGCGGCGGGGGCGCGCCCGCGGCGTTCCCGCGGGGCGCTTAGGATTTTCCTTGACATCGGGGTTCGGTTCGAGTATGTATTTTGCGGGGTGGCGAACTGTGCCTGGTGCGCAACGAGCCCCGATCCACGGAAATCCTGGGGTTTTGGCGCCGCTCGCGGCTTTGCGGGCGTGCCTGTGATGGCGCGGCGGCGGACGGACGGGATCGTGGAGGCATGCATGGACGCGCTGTTCGCGATCGCGATGGACCCGAAGGAATCCGGCAGCACGCGGGTGGCGGCGATCACGCGCATCCTCGAGCGGGAAATCGGCAGGCCGGTGCAGCCGAACTCACATGCGGACAGGGACGATGTCGCCTCGCTCAGCGATGACGAACTGCGCGCCGAGCTGGCGCGGCTCGAGCGAGAGGCGGCTGCGGCTGCGACGGGAGGAGCGGGCGCGGCGGCTGCGGAATAGTTTCGAGGCGTTTGCGAGCGACGGGCTTTCGGCGCAGGGGTTCGTGCCGGCGGCGCATCACGTTCTGCTGATGCGCGAGCTGCAGGCCGTGGCCGACGGGCGGACGACGCGGCTGATGGTGAACCTGCCGCCGGGTTCCGCCAAGAGCACCTATGCCAGCGTGTGGTTCCCCGCCTGGGCGATGGCGCGGCGGCCGGGGTTCGACGTGATCGCGGCGAGCAACATCGCGGCGACGGCCGAGGGGTTTTCGCGCAAGGTGATGGGCGTGGCGCGCGACCAGGGGGCGGTGCTGGGGTATTCGCTCGAGCGCGAGGCTGTCGATGACTGGACGACGACGCGGGGCGGACGCTACCGGGCCGTGGGCGTGGGCGGGACGATCGCGGGGGCGCGGGCGGACCTCGCGCTGATCGACGACCCGGTGAAGTCGCGCGAGGAGGCGCAGAGCCAGGTCGTTCGGGATCGGCAATGGGACTGGTTCAACGCGGATCTGCGCACGCGGCTCAAGCCGAACGCGGCGATCGTGGTGGTGATGACGCGCTGGCACGAGGACGACCTCGGCGGGCGGCTGCTGGCGTATCAGCCGGGCCTTTGGCGCGTGGTCTGCCTGCCGGCGGTGGCGGGCGAAGGCGACGCGCTGGGGCGGGCGCCGGGCGAGTTTCTCTGGGACGATGACTATGGGTTTGGCGCGGAGCTGCGCCGGATCAAGGCGGAATACGAGGCCGCGGGAGCGATGCGCGACTGGCAGGCGCTGTTCCAGCAGGCGCCGCGGGCGGCGGAGGGGACGCTGTTCCGGACCGACCGCGTTGGCGTGGCCGAGGTGCCGCTCGCGGGCGCGGTGCGGGTGCGGGCGTGGGACCTGGCGGCGACGGCGGCGACGGGTTCGCGCGACGCGGACTGGACGGCGGGCGTGCTGCTGGCGCGGACGGCGGACGGGCGGTTCGCGGTGGAGGACGTGGTGCGGCTGCGCGGGGGCCCGGACGCGGTGGAGGCGGCGATCATGGCGACCGCCGCGCGCGACGGGGCGGGTGTTGCGGTGCATCTGCCGCAGGACCCCGGGCAGGCGGGCAAGGCGCAGGCGCTGTATCTCGCGCGGCGGCTGGCGGGGTTTCGCGTCGTGGCGCGGCCGGTGACGGGGGCGAAGGCGGTGCGGGCGGGGCCGTTCGCATCCCAGATCAATGTCGGGAACGTTGCGATGCTGCGCGGGCCGTGGAACCGGGCGTTCCTGGACGAGCTGCAGGGATTTCCGGGGGCGGCGCACGACGACCAGGTGGACGCGGCGTCGCTCGCGTTCGAGGCACTGGTCGAGGTGCCGGGGCCGGCGCGGCGCGTGCGGCTCGGGATCATGCGGCGATGAGGTTGGATTTTCCGTTCGGGAAGGCGCGCTGATGTTGCGGCGGTTGGCACAGAGATTTCCCCGCGATCCGGACTATCCGGCGCGGGTGCGCGAGCTCGCGATCCTGCGGGCGGTGCTGGACGGCACGATCTATGACGTGCTGCCCTACGAGTTTCACGAGGAATACAACGACGCCGGCGAGTATGTGCCGCTGCGCGACAGGGCGCCTTCCGTGCGGAGCAACCTCTGCCGCGCCGTGGTGGAGGACAGTGTCGCGCTGCTGTTCGGCGAGCGGCATTTCCCCACGGTGCTGTGCGAGGACGAGCCGACGCGCGCGGGGCTGGAGACGCTGATCCGCGAGACCGGGCTTGCCGCGGTGATGATGGACGGCGCGACGCGGGGCAGCGTGGGTTCCATCGTGTTCCGGCTGCGTATCCTGAAGGGGCGGGTGTTCTTCGACGCGATGGACACGATGTTCCTGACCCCGGCGTGGGACCCTGAGGCGCCCGACCAGCTGCTGCGGGTGACGGAGCGCTACAAGGCGCGTGGGGCGGAGTTGCGTGCGCGGGGCTATGCGATCGACGAGGACGCGCTCGCCGAGGATTTCTGGTTCCAGCGCGAGTGGAACGATTGCGACGAGGTGTGGTACTGGCCGTGCCCCGTTTCCGCCGGTAAGGGGCCGATGCGCGTTGATGAGGCGCGGACGGTGCGCCACGGGCTCGGGTTCGTGCCGATGGTCTGGGTACGCAACCTGCCGGGAGGCGACGAGACCGACGGCGGCTCGACGTTTCGCCATGGCATCGAGGACGCGATCGCCATCGACTACCAGATGAGCCAGGCGGGGCGCGGGCTGGCGTATTCCTCCGACCCGACCTTCGTGGTCAAGGAACCGGCGGGGGACGAGGGGCCGTTCGTGCGCTCCGCCTCCAACGCGCTGATTGTGAGCAAGGATGGGGACGCGAAGGTGCTGGAGATTTCCGGCACCGCTTCCGCCGCCGTGATCGAGTATTGCCGGGCGGTGCGCGAGATGGCGCTGGAGGCGATGCACGGCAACCGGGCGGACCCGCAGAGGTTTTCCGGCGCGCAGTCCGGGCGGGCGCTGGAGTGGCTGAACCAGGGGCTGGTTTCGCTCGCCGACAAGCTGCGGATTTCCTATGGCGAGGGGGCGCTGCTGTCGCTGCTGCGCATGGCGGCGCGGGCGAGCCGGCTGTATTCGGTAAAGATCGGCAACAAACCGGCGCGGCTTGCGGAGGCCGATGTCTCGCTGCGCTGGCCGCCATGGTACGCGCCGACCTGGCAGGACCGCCAGGCGCAGGCGACGGCGACGCAGACGCTGATCAACGCCGGCGTGCTCTCCATGGCGACGGGCACCGCGCTGGTTGGCCACACCTATGACATTCCGGACGTGGCGGCGGAGCGGGGACGCGTGGCGGACGAGTTCGAGGAGCGGCGCGAGCGGCGCGAGGCGCTGGTAGCGCCGCCGCGGGCGGATGCGGTGGTGGAGAGCTAGCGGCCTGCCGGTGAGGCGCGCTCAGGCAATGGGCGCGCGCTCCGTCCAGTCGTTGAGGTGGTTGGGGATCGGGTCCGGGCCGTAGCGGTTGGGGCCGACATTGCCGGGGATGAACAGGATCGCGAGCGCGAAGATCCAGCCGACAGCGGGGATCAGCGTGAGGAGCACGGCCCAGCCGGTCCAGCCGAAATCCCGGCAGCGCTGGCTGGCGACGGCCCAGCCGGAGATGGCGGCGGCAAGCGAAACGATGGCCGGGACGACGAAGGCGGAAACCTCCGGCCCGGTGCCGGTGCCGCTGAACGCGAAGGCCGCGGCGATGGCCCAGACGACGGCGACGATCGCCAGCGAGACCAGGAGATAGAGCGCGTAGGACTTGCGGTTCCGCCGGCCGGAAAAGCGGAACAGGTCCTCGAACACGGGCTTGGACACGCGGGCCTCCTGCGCTGGGCGGACGCGAGTGTGCGCATCGTTGCGCGTCGCGTCAAACCGGTTCGGCAACGGCGCGCGGGCATGGACGGCAGAGGAGGCTGGAGGGTGCGATGGCGCAAGTGACCGAGGGCGATGGCGAGGGCGGAGCCGATGGCGCGGGCGATGGCGAGGGCGAGGGTGGCGCGCGGGCGCAGGCGGAGCCGGCGAGCTTTCCGCTCGACTACGTGCGCGAGCTGCGGGCCGAGAACAAGGGCTGGCGGCTGAAAGCGGCGGAGATGGAGGCGGCGGCCGGCCGGGCACGCGAGGACCTGGCGGCGGCGCGCGAGGCGGCGGCGGCGCGCATCGTGCTCGCGGAGGTGAAGGCGGCGGCGGCGCGGGCGGGGATGGTGGACCCCGACGGCGTGAGGCTGCTCGACCTTTCCGCCGTGCGGCTTTCGGAGAATGGCGAGGTGGAGGGAGCGGAGGCGGCGGTGGAGGCGGCGCGCAAGTCGCGGCCATGGCTGTTCGCCGACGCGCGGACGAGCAATCCCGCGGCCCCTCCCCGCCCCCGCGATGCGCGCGAGGGGCGCGATGCGCGGCAGATGGCGCCCAAGGAATACGAGGCGGCGCGGAAGCGCCAGGCCTGGCGGCGTTAGCGACGATCGTTTCGATCCTGGCCGGGAGGTGCCCGGCGATTGCTTGCCAGCGGGCCGCGACGGCCTGGGCACTTCCCGTAACCGTTGAGGATTTCCCATGGGTATCAACAACCTTCCCTCGACCCTGCAGAGCATCATCCAGCAGGGCTACCTGGAGCGCGAGTTCCAGCAGGCGCTGCGCGCCGAGCTCGGGTTCCGCGCCATCGCCGACCGCGAGCCGTTCATGGCGGGGATCGGCGAGACCATCACCAAGACGCGCACCGGGCTGCTGCCGGCCGTGACCACGCCGCTGGCGCCGCCGGCGAACACCGACATCAGCTCCGGCCTGACGCCGCAGAATTATGGCGTGGAGCAGTACACGCTGGCCGTCTATCAGTATGCCGCGAACCAGATGCTGAACATCGTGACGTCGCGCTCCGCGATCGACGATCTGTACCTGAAGAACGCGGTGACGCTGGCGGAGCAGGCGGCGCGCTCCGTCGACACGCTGGCGCAGGCGACGATCTTCGCCACCTACATGGGCGGCAACAGCCGCGTGACGACGACGCTCGGCGCCGCGGGGCCAACGGTGCACGTGGATGACATCAGGGGCTTCCAGTACACGTGGAACGCCGAGGGGCAGCCGGTGCCGGTTTCCTCCGCCAGCACGGTTTCGGTGACGGTGGGCAACGATGTCTACACGCTCTCCGGCGCGGTGGCGGACGCGACCAATGTCTCGACGGCGCCGGGCGGCATTTCCGGCAGCCTCTCCTTCACCGGCAACGTGACGGTGGCGGACGCGACCGCGGGAAACGCGGTGGTCTCCGCCGTCGCACCGGTGGTGATGCGCCCGGCGAACGCGAGCAGCAACGCGATGGCGACGACGACGCTGGGGATTTCCGCGGGCAGCGACGTGAACGGCGGCAAGCTCACCATGCAGATGGTGCTGAACGCGAAGGCGACGATGAAGGCGAACGGCGTGCCGCCGGTGACGGCGACCGGGAACTACATCTTCTATGCCGACCCGCTGCAGATGACCGGGCTCTATACCGACCCGGCGTTCCAGTTCTTCTTCCGCGGGCGGCCGGATTCCTCTGCGTACCGGCGCGGCCTGGTGGCGGAGATGCTGGGCGTCGACATCGTCGAGACCAACATCAACCCGGTGCAGGCGCTGGCGGGCGTGGGCACGGTGCGGCGCGGCATCCTGTGCGGCCAGGGCGCGCTGGTTGAGGGCGTGTTCACCCGCGAGGGGTATGCGAAGGCGAGCGAGGCCGACGACGACGGGCTGATCACCATCGTGGACGACATCGCGCACATCACCCGCGAGCCGCTCGACGCGCTCAGGCAGGTGGTGACGCAGACCTGGAACTATATCGGCGGGTTCGCCGTTCCTTCCGATATCAACACCAACCCGAACACCATCCCGACCGCGAACAACTCGGCGTTCAAGCGGGCGATCATCGTCGAGAGCCTGTGATGGCGCGCGGCAGGTCCGCGGAGCCCGGCGAGGCGAAAGGCCTCGCCGGGTACCGGATGAAGCGGGGGTTCATCGTGTTCCAGGGGCGGCGGCATTGGACGCTGCCCACGGGCACGGTGGTGGCGGCCGACGATCCGGTCGTTCCGATCCTGTTCCAGGCTGGGGCCGAGCTCGAGCCGGTGATGGAGTAAGCGATGTCCGGGTTCACGCCGTATGCGTTCAGCGACCAGCAGCTCGCCGACGTCAGGCGGTTCTGCGGGTATCCGGCGATCGGGGACGGGAACGTGGTGTTTCCGTTTCCGTGGATCATGCGGCAGTACCTGGCGCTGGAATATCGCTTGCAGCACCTGAGCCAGACGGACGGGGCGACGCTGGTTTCCCAGTACCTGGCGCCGCTCTACGCGGTGGAGCAGTCGCTGGGGACGGTGTGGCAGAACCTCGACACCGAGCAGGCCGCGGTGTGGACGCACAACGCCAACGAGCAGCGCGACAAGGAGGCGGCGTTCGGGTACTGGCGGCGCCGCCTCTGTGCCTTTCTGCAGGTCCCGCCTGGGCCGGAGCTTTCGGCGGGCGGGACGGCCTCCTCCATGCGGCTGGTGGTGTGACGTGGACCAGGCATTGCTGCAGGCGAAGGCCGATTACGGCTACGGGAAGGCGGCAGGGTTCCTCGGGCAGGGCGTGAGCGTGTACCGGCCGAGCGCAAGCCAGGCGGCGGTGGCGGCACTGGATGCGCGGTATGCGGTGGCGCGGGCGACGGCGTGGTTCAACCCGGATGCGAACCTGCGACTGGCGAAGCCGGCGCCGGCGACCAACGCGGTGGTGTACGCGGCGATCGACCGGACGCTGGTGCAGGCCGGGGATTATCTCTTGGACACGGGCGGGAACACGTGGTTCGTGGGCTCGCTGCAGCCGTTGATGGCCACACCCTGCGTGCGGTGCAACCGGGTGTTCACGGTGACGCGCTCCGTGCCGGCGACGGGCGCGGACGCGTATGGCGGCAATGCGCCGGCCGACATGACGACGGTGCTGACCGCGTGGCCGGGCTTCGTGACGGCGAAGCCGCGCGGGGTGAGCCCGGAGGAGAAAGTGCCTGGGGATACCAAGCTCAATGTCGTCATTATTTCGCTGCCGGTGACGGCGGGAGCGCAGATCGTTCCCAACGACGTGCTGGTGGACGACCAGGCGGACCCGATGCGCTGCACGGTGAGCCTCGCGGTGGCGACGGATTGGGGCTGGACGGTCGAAGCCTACTACGCCGGAGCGTGACATGGCGGATACAGCGGATGTCGAGCGCGCGCTGGTGGCACTTTGTGCCGGCGTGCTGTTTCCGGGCGGGGGGTATGCCTACAACGGCGCCGCCGCGAGCGCGGTTCTGGCGCCACCGCCGGCGAGTCCGTCCGCTGGTGCGGTGCCGGTGGTGTGCCGGCTCTACCGGGGCTGGCCGGGGACCGACACGCTCAACGCGGACCTCGCGAAAGGTGTGGCACATGTCTCGGTTTATCCCGAGGCGGGGGGCGGGCGGAACACGACGCGCTACCTCACCAAATGGTGGCAGGCGCCGCGCGTGGCGCCGACACTGACGGCCGCGGTGACGGCGGGGACGATGGCCGCCACGGTGATCTGGGGCGGGACGGCGGCGGCGGGGCAGCTCGCGGGCGTGGCGCTCGGGGCCGGGATGGCGCCGGCAAGCTATGCCTATGCGGTACAGGCGACGGACACGCCGGCGAGCGTGGCCGCGGCGCTGGCCGGGCAGATTCCGGGGGCGAGTGCCGATGGCGCGGTGATGACCGTTCCGGACACGGCCTGTCTTGCGCGCGTGGTGCAGGGGACGCGCGCGACCTGGATGACGCGGCAGATCACGCAGCGATACAGGGTGAATTTGTGGTGCCCGTCGCCGCAGGCGCGCGACGGCCTGGCGGCGACGCTGGACACGGCGCTGGCGCAGACATTCCGCCTCGCGATGCCCGACGGGACGCCGGCGCTGCTGCGCTACGGCGGGACGTTCGTTTCCGACCTGCCGGCGCGGCTCGGGGAATGGAACCGGGCGCTGGCGGTGCTGGTTGAGTACTCGACGGCTTCGGTCGCGGACCTCGCGGCGGTGCTGTTCCCGACGGGCTCGGTCAACGGCGCGGGCTTCATCGTTCCGGTTTCGGCGGTGCCGCCGCTGCCGCCGCTGATTTACACCGACATGGCGGGGAACGTGCTGCTCGACGCCGGCGGACATCCGCTGGGCGGGACCGGGCTGGTCAACGGCGGAACGATATTCGCGCCCGTGGGGGCGCTGGTTGCGACGAACGGAGCGGTGCTGGTGGACGTTTTCGGTAACCCGGTGGTGTTGGCATGAGCGGAACGACAACGGTTCAGGGCGTGCCGCTCGCGAATTTCGTGGGCCAGGTGACGCCGCAGGTGGTGGCCTCGCCCTTCGCGGCGAATGGCACCGTGCTGCGCAGCGTGCAGGCGCGCGCGCAGGAGGTGATCAACGTCAAGGACTTCGGCGCGCCGGGAAGTGCGGGCGGGGATTCCGCGCCGGGGATCAACGCGGCGTTTGCGTATCTGCGCGGGCTG
>JAJZUI010000181.1 GCA_021847175.1 Pseudomonadota bacterium | reverse complement strand
TCCGGGCGTTTGATTAAGTCCAGGAGGCTTCCCTGAAGAACGGCAAGCCGGTCGCGCCGTCGCGGCGCCGACGTTTCGAGACCGATTCGGTGGGCGCCTCAGGCGGGGCCCGGCGACGCCGCCTCGGCCCCGGCGGCGAGGTGTGCCACCAGGGTCTGCTGCGCCAGCGTCTCGTGGCGGTCGCGGTGGCGCACCAGCGCGTATTCGCGCGGCGGCAGGTCCACCGGGATCGCGGCGAGCGTGCCGGCGGCGAGGGCGGAGGCCACGACGTGGCGCGAGATGACGGTGGCGCCGGCGCCGGCCTCGATCGCCTCGCGCACCGCCTCGTTGCTCGGCAGCACCAGCGAGATGTTGAGGTCGTCGAGCGACAGGCCCTCGCGGCTGGCCAGCTCCTCGAGCCCGCGGCGGGTGCCGGAGCCGGCCTCGCGCGTCACCCAGGTGATGGCGCGCAGGTCGAGCTGCCCCGCGTCAGTGCGCGGCAACGCCGGCTGGTCGGGCGAGACCACCAGCACCAGGCGGTCGTGGTCCACCGGCTGGCGGGTCAGCGCCGGGTGCTGCGTCGGGCCCTCGACGAGGCCGATCGTCGCCTCGCCATCGACGATGGCGCGCGCGACGTCATGCGTGTTGCCGATGGTGACATGGACGCGCGCCCGCGGATGCGCGGCATGGAACGCGGCGAGCCGGCGCGGCAGCCAGTAGGTGCCGATGGTCTGGCTGGCGGCGATGGCAACCGGCCCGGAGGCGGCGCCGGCGAGGTCCTGCAGCACCGAGCGCGCCATGGAGGCGCGGCTGACCACGGCGCGCGCCTCGCGCAGGAAGGCGCGGCCGGTCTCGGTGAGCTGGATGCCGCGGCCGACGCGGTCGAACAGCTTCACCCGGTAGGACGCCTCCAGCGCGGCGACGGCCGCGGAGGCGGCGGACTGGCTGATGCCCAGCGCCTCGGCCGCGCGGGTGACATGGCCGCGTTCGGCAACCTCGATGAAGACGCGCAATTGATCGAGTGTCATGGACAAAACAATCGACCATCTCGATTGGAATGACAAGAATGATCGATGATCGGAAACGCTCTATTGCAGGCGGGTCATGCCGCCGGTAAACGTTGCGCAGGAAACGCGGACTCATCGGGAGCGGCAAGCAAATGTTCACAACCAATCCGTTCGCCGGGCTTTCGTCGTCCGTTTCGCCAGCCATCATGCAGGCTTACGTCGTCGTGATGTTCATCCTGGTCGTAGGCGGGACGCTGCTCGACACGATTCACAAGAAAAGCGCGCGCTACTTCTTCGAGAACAAGCGCAAGGTTCGCCAGCGCGGCCGCCCGCTCGGCAGCGGCGAGATGATCGGCATCGCGGTGCAGACGCTCGCGGTGGACGTCGCGACCTCGGGCGAGTTCTGCAACCAGCGGCGGCGGGTGGCGCACCTGCTCGGCATGTACGGCTTCATCCTGTACGTGCTCACCAGCGCGATCATGGTCTTCTTCTACCCGACGCCGGCGAGCCCCGGCCCGGCGCTGCTCGCGTTCCTCTGGTACCTCGGCGCGCTGATGGTCTGCGCCGGCGGCTACTGGTTCTGGTTCGCGATCCGCGTCGATGTCATGGCCGAGGGCAACCCCGTGCTGCGCCTGGTGCGCGCGGACATGTTCATCTGCCTGCTGCTCGCGAGCGCCACGCTGGGGCTGATCTGGGCCTGGCTGCAGACCGCCGGCGCCGGCGTTCTGACCACCATCTTCCTCGGGCTCTACCTGCTGGCCACGACGGCGCTGTTCGTCACCGTGCCGTGGTCCAAGTTCTCGCACATGTTCTACAAGCCCGCCGCTGCCTTCGAGAAGCGCGTGGAGAAGGCGAACGGCACGCGGCGCAACCTGCCGGCACCGGCCAACATGCCGGAGAAGTTCGGCAGCGGGCGCCGCGCACCCCAGAATTATTGAGACACCAGAACGACTGACGCACCCGACGCCGTTCCCAAAGCCGACGTTCGACGAAGGAGACAACGAATCCCATGCCCACATTTGTCTATATGACGAGCTGTGACGGCTGCGGACACTGCGTGGATATCTGCCCGTCCGACATCATGCACATCGACCCGACGTATCGGCGCGCGGTGAACATCGAGCCGAATTTCTGCTGGGAGTGCTACTCCTGCGTGAAGGCCTGCCCGCAGAACGCCATCGACTGCCGCGGCTACGCCGACTTCGCGCCGCTCGGCCACAGCGTGCGCGTGCTGCGCGAGGACACGAAGGGCACGATCTCCTGGAAGATCAAGTTCCGTGACGGCCGCGAAAAGGACTTCGTCTCGCCGATCCGCACGACGCCCTGGGGCTCGATCAAGGGGCCGGCCGAATACGCCGCCCCCGGCGCGGACGCGATGGCCTCCCAGCAGCTCGCGCACGAACCCGAGGCGCTGAAGATCGCGGCGCTGCCGGCCCTGCGGCCGGATCAACTCAAAAAAGGATTGGTGTGATGGCTCGCCGCAAGACCGTTTACGTTGATTCCGACATCCTCGTCGTGGGTGGCGGCATGGGCGGGTGCGGGGCCACCTACGAATCCCGTTACTGGGGCCGCGACCTCAAGATCGTCTGCGTCGAGAAGGCCAACATCGAGCGCAGCGGCGCCGTGGCGCAGGGCCTCTATGCCATCAACTGCTACATGGGCATGCAGTGGGACGAGAACCAGCCCGAGGACCATGTGCGCTACGCGCGCATCGACCTCATGGGCCTGGTGCGCGAGGACCTCGGCTACGACATCGCGCGGCACGTCGATGCCACCGTCCACAAGTTCGAGGAGTGGGGCCTGCCCTTGATGCGCGACCCGAAGACGGGGCGCTACCAGCGCGAGGGCAAGTGGCAGATCATGATCCACGGCGAGAGCTACAAGCCCATCGTCGCGGAGGCCGCGCGCAAGGCGGCGACGGAAGTCTACAACCGCATCATGGTCACCCACCTGCTGATGGACAAGCAGCGCAAGCGGGTGGCGGGCGCGGTGGGCTTCAACGTGCGCACCGGCGACTTCTATGTCTTCCGCGCCAAGGCGGTGATCGTGGCCGCGGGCGGCGCCTCGCACATCTTCAAGCCGCGCGCGGTCGGCGAGGGCATGGGGCGCACCTGGTACGCGCCGTGGTCCTCCGCCTCCGCCTACGCGCTGCCGATCCTGGTCGGCGCGAAGATGACGCAGATGGAGAACCGCATCGTCCTCACGCGCTTCAAGGACGGGTACGGGCCGGTCGGCGCCTACTTCCTGCACCTCAAGACCTACACGCAGAACGCGTACGGGCAGGAATACGAGTCGAAGTGGTATGACGAGATCAAGGGGATGGTCGGCAACTACATCGACCAGCACCCGGTGCCGACCTGCCTGCGCAACCACGCCTTCCTGCGCGAGACGGCGGCCGGGCGCGGCCCGATCCGCATGGTGACGAAGGAAGCCTTCCAGGACCCGCACAAGGAGACCGTGGGCTGGGAGAACTTCCTCGGCATGACGGTCGGCCAGGCGGTGGTGTGGGCGGCGCAGAACATCGACCCCAAGGAGATCAACCCGGAGCTGACCACCTCCGAGCCCTACGTGATGGGCTCGCACGCGACGTGTTCCGGCGCCTGGGCGAGCGGGCCGGAGGACTACGCGCCCGCCGAGTACCAGTGGGGCTACAACCGCATGATGACCGTCGAGGGCCTGTTCGGCGCCGGCGACACCATCGGCGGCACCGCGCACAAGTTCTCCTCGGGCTCCTTCACCGAGGGGCGCATCGCGGCGAAGGCGGCGGTGAAGTACGTGACCGAGAAGGGCCGCGACCAGCCGCAGGTGAGCGAGGCGGAAATCGCCGACCTCCGCGCCGAGGTGTTCCAGCCGCTCGAACACTACGAGACGTATCGCAACGAGATCGTCGCGGGCACGGTCTCGCCGAGCTACATCCTGCCGATCCACGCGCTGCAGCGGCTCGAGAAGATCATGGACGAGTACTGCGGCGGCATCAGCGTGAACTACATGACCAACGAGCCGCTGCTCAACCGCGGGCTCGAGCTGCTGGGCATGCTGAAGGAGGATTCCACCAAGATCGGCGCGCCGGACCTGCACCAGCTGCAGCGCACCTGGGAGCTGAAGCACCGGCTGCTCGCCTCCGAGTGCGTCACCCAGCACACGCTGTTCCGCAAGGAGACGCGCTGGCCGGGCTACTACTACCGCGGCGACCACCCGCAGCTCGACGACAACGACTGGCACTGCTTCACGCTGTCCCAGTACGACCGGGATTCCGGCAAGTGGGCGATGGAGAAGGCGCCGGTCTACCACATCGTCACCTGAAGCGAGGGCCGCGCGGCGCCACGTGGTGCCGCGCGGCCGGACTGCCCGGGCGCCTCGCACGCCCGTGTCCGCGCCCCGGCGCCCGCGTCCCCGGACCGAGAGGGGCGCATCCGCGACATCCCGATCCCGGAAGGCACGCCATGCCGAAACTCGTTCCCCCGCACGGCTCGGACTCCCTCAAGCCCCTGCTGCTCCCCGAGACGGAGCGGGCGGAGGAACTCGCGCGCGCCGCGACGCTGCGCAAGGTGGCGCTCGACTCCCGCGCCGTCTCGGACGTCTTCATGCTCGCGATGGGCGCCTACACGCCGCTCGACGGCTTCATGGGGCATGCGGACTGGAAGGGCTCCTGCCGCGACATGCGGCTCGCCAGCGGCGTGTTCTGGCCGATCCCGATCACGCTGCCGGTCGCGCGCGAGCTTGCGGATGCCATCGGCGCGGAGGAGGAGGTGGCGCTCGTGGACGCGGAGGGCGGCGAGATCCTCGCGATCATGCGCGTGCGCGAGAAATACCCGATCGACAAGGCGTTCGAGTGCGAGCACGTCTACCGCACCACGGACCCGAAGCATCCCGGCGTGGCGAAGGTGCTGGCGCAGGGCGAGGTCAACCTCGCCGGCCCCGTCCGCGTGCTGAGCGAGGGCGAATACCCGGCGAAATACCCGGACCTCTACATCCGCCCGGCCGAGGCGCGGGCGATGTTCCTCGAGCGCGGCTGGTCGCAGGTCGCCGCCTTCCAGACCCGCAACCCGATGCACCGCAGCCACGAATACCTGGTCAAGATCGCCGTCGAGGTCTCGGACGGCGTGTTCATCCACCAGGTGCTGGGCAAGCTGAAGGAGGGCGACATCCCCGCCGAGGTCCGCACCCGCGCGATCCAGGCGATGATCGACAATTATTTCCGCGAGGGAACGGTCATCCAGGCCGGCTACCCGATCGAGATGCGCTACGCCGGCCCGCGCGAGGCGCTGCTGCACGCCGTGATCCGGCAGAATTTCGGCTGCTCGCACCTCATCGTCGGGCGCGACCACGCGGGCGTGGGCAGCTACTACGGCCCGTTCGACGCGCACCACATCTTCGACGAGCTGTGGCCCGGCGCGCTGGTGCTCAAGCCGCTCAAGATCGACGTCACGTTCTACTGCCGCAAGTGCTACGGCATGGCCACCGCGCGCACCTGCCCGCACGACCCCAGCGAGCACATCTCCATCTCCGGCACGCAGCAGCGCGCGATGCTGTCGAGCAACGCGGAGATCCCGCCGGAGTTCAGCCGGCCGGAGGTGGTGGCGATCCTGCGCGAGTACTACGCGAGCCTGCGCCAGGGGTCGTGACCGCGGGATGATCGTCGTCGCCCCATGATGCTGGTCGCGCAGGTCTCGGACACGCACCTCACGCTCGATGCGCCGGACAGCGAGCAGCGGATCCGGGACTTCGAGGCCGTGATCGCTGACATCAACGCGCTCGACCCGGCGCCGGACGTGATCGTGCATACCGGCGACATCGTGCACAACGGGCGGGCGGAGGAATACGCGCTCGCGGCCGCGATCCTCGCGAAGGCGCGCGCGCCGGTGTTCGTGATCCCCGGCAACAAGGACAACCGCGCGAGGCTGCGCGAGGCGTTCGGGGCCAAGGGCACCATCGGCACGGATTGCGAGTTCATCGACTACGCGGTCGAGACCTTCGAGGTGCGGCTGATCGCGGTCGATACGCTCAACACGGCGAGCAACAAGGGCGATTTCTGCGAGGCGCGCGCGCGCCGGCTGGTCCGCATGATCGACGCGGAGACGAGCAAGCCCATCGCCGTCTTCGCCCACCACCCGCCGTTCGAGGTGCAGGTCGGGCCGGACCCCGTCAACTTCGAGACGCGGGAGGCGATGGAGCGCCTGGCCCGCGCGGTGCAGCATTCCGGGCGCGTGGTCGCGGTCATCAGCGGGCACGTGCATCGCGGCACCACCGGCCATGTCGGCGCCATCCCCGCGACGGTGATGCCCGCCGTCGCCACGCCGCTGCGCAAGGGCGAGTACCCGGCGCATCTCAGGGCGCGGCCGGTCTATCACCTGCACCGGCTCGACCGGCATGGCGGGTTCTCCACCGCCTCGCGCATCGTGGGCACGCCGCCGCACGGCGGGGCCAGGCACCCGTAGCGCGCGCCCGGCGCCCGCCTTTCGGGACCATGGAGCGCGCGGGCGCGAAACTTTAATCTGACGGCTTCGGGCATGCCGGGCGCGCACGCCATGACGGCGGCGACATGCGGGGCGGGCGGGACGGGCCGGCGGGCGCCGCGGGGCCCAGCCCGGCGCCGGCCCCGGCCCTGATGGCATTAACGTTACCGATCAGCGCGTTACGAAGAATTAAAACCGCTTGGGCTGGGCACGGCCGCGGCGCCCCGGCGAAAAAGCTTGCCGTAAGTCGCCGCCTTTAGAGCAGCGCCATCCCATCCCGAGCCCGAGAGCATGACCCGTTTCCGATCCCGCCTTCTCCTTGGCACCGCGCTGGCCGCGTGCCTCGCCGCCCCGCTTCCCGCCATCGCCCAGGCCGCCGCGCACTACCGTGACGGCACGTTCCCCGGCCCGACCTACAGCGCCTATTACGGCCCCGTGCAGGCGCAGGTGCGCATCAACGGCGGCAAGATCGTCGAGGTGCAGGTGCTGAAATACCCCGCCGACCGCTCGACCAGCCGCTACATCGCCTCCCGCGCGCTGCCCTACATGGAGCGCGAGGTGATCCGCGCGCAGAGCGGGCGCATCTACGGCGTCTCCGGTGCCACGCTGGACAGCCGCGCCTTCATCGCCTCCATCGACGGCGCGCTGCGCCAGGCGTCGCAATGAACGGGGCGTCGCAATGAACGGGGCTTCGCAATGAACGGGGCCTCGCACTGAGATGCACGCCACCCGCTTCCTCATGGGCATGCCCGTGACCGTGGACGTGCCGCAGGGCAGCGACGAGGTGATCGAGGCGGCGTTCGCCCGCTTCGCCGAGATCGAGGCGCGGTTCAGCACGTTCCGGCCGGAGAGCGAGGTGGTGCGCTTCAACGAGCTGCGCCTCTACCAGGGCGAGCCGAGCCCGGAGCTGCGCGAGGTGCTGGCGCTCGCCGAGCGCACGCGCCGGGAGACGGACGGGTATTTCGACATCGCGCGGCCGGACGGGTTCCTCGACCCCACCGGCATCGTGAAGGGCTGGGCGATCCGCGACGTCGCGCGGCTGATCGAGGCGTGGCCGGGCGAGGGGGGCGGCTTCGCCGACTACCTGGTGGACGCGGGCGGGGACATCCAGTGCCGCGGCAACGCGCCGGACGGCGAGCCATGGCGCATCGGCATCCGCAACCCGTTCAACGCGATGGAGATCGTGAAGATCGTGGCGCCGCGCGACCGCGGCATCGCCACCTCCGGCACCTCCGCGCGCGGCCAGCACATCTACGACCCGCACGCGCCGGGGCGGAAGATCTCCGACGTGCTCAGCATCACCGTGATCGGCCCCGACGTCCTGGAAGCCGATCGTTTCGCCACCGCCGCGTTCGCCATGGGCGAGGACGGCATCCGCTTCATCGAGGCGCAGCCGGGCCTCGAGGGCTACGTCATCGGCGCGGACCGCGTCGCCATCCAGACCACCGGGTTCAGGGAGTTCGTCATTTCATGATGCGAACGAGAGAGGCTGTCGTGATGCGCGAGAGCGATGTTGCCATGCCCCGCGAGAGGGAGCCGGCGATGGGCCGCCCGCGGGAGAGCGCCGCACGGCGGGAGAGCGTGGGGCCGCGGGAAGCCGCCGCACCGCGGGAGAGCGTGGGGCCGCGCGCGCAGAACCTCGCGGTGATGCGCGCGGTCGATTCCGTGCTCAACCACGTCACCATGTACCGCCTCGTGCTGGCCTACACGGCGGCGCTGCTGGCGATCGCCTTCGTGCTCGGCTTCGCGCACCTGGTGCCGCAGGACCCGACGGCGCTCGCCTTTTCCGCCGTCGTGGTGTTCGCCTCGTGCTGGGTCACCAACCGCGTCTTCGCCGCCGTGCTGCGGGTGCCGGCGAACGTCGAATCCTACGCCATCACGGCGCTGATCCTGACGCTGCTGTTCTCGCCGGTGACGGCGAAAAGCGGCATCGGCGTCGCGGGGCTGGTGGTCGCCTCCGTCGTCGCCATCGCCTCCAAGTTCCTCATCGCGCCCGGGCGCAAGCACATCTTCA
>JAJZUI010000180.1 GCA_021847175.1 Pseudomonadota bacterium | reverse complement strand
CGGCGTAGCGGAGGGTCGCGAGCAGCATCGCCGGCATCGCCATCACACCGAACTTGGTGGCGGGGATGGACAGGCCCCAGATCACGCACAGCACCGCGAGCCCGGCATAGGGCGCGCTCATGCGCCAGCGACCCGTTGCGCGAGCGCCGCGGCGACGCGGTCGGGATCGGCCGCCGCTTGCGGCTGCGCACACAGCATACGGGCCGCCGCCGCGTGGCACAGCGCGGCGGCCTGGTCGGGATGCCCGGTGGGAATCGAGGCGACGGCCTCCAGCGCTTCCTCCGGACGATCGAGATCGACCAGGGCCGCGGCGAGCACCCTCCCCTCGCCCGGCGCGAGCGCCAGGGCACGGCGATAGACTTCGACACCCTCCCGGTCCCGGTCCTGCTTGCGCACCACGTTGGCGAGATCGTTCCAGGTGCGGGAGGCGGTCGGATCGAGCGCCACCACGGCCCGGAACGCGGCCTCCGCCTCGGGGTGGCGCCTGGCGGCCGCGAGCGCGGCGCCCAGCGGGGCGCGGGCGCGTTCCTCCCATGACCGGTCGGTCGCCCGGAAGCGTGCCGCGGCGGTCCTGGCGTCGTCGGTGGGCTCAAAGCGGCTGTGGGTCACATCAGCGGATCACATCACCGCGAAGCCGTCGTCCGCCGCCAGTATCGTTCCGTTAAGAAAACGTCCTGGCGCGCCGGCGCAGAGCAAGAGCAGGGCGGCATCCAGATCCCCGGGGACGCCGAAGCGCCGCCGCGGCTGGATGGCGCGCAGCTTCTCGCCCGCCGGCGAGGCGAGCCAGTCGCGGTTAATGTCGGTCTCGATATAGCCGGGGCAGAGCGCATGCACGCCGATGCCGTGGCGGCCCCAGTCGCGGGCCATTGCCTTGGTCATCATCACCAGCGCCGCCTTGCTCATGGAATAAGTGGCGAGCTGGCCGATCGGGCGCAGGCCAGCGACCGAGGCGATGTTGACGATGCGCCCCTCGATGCCGGCGGCGATCATCTGGCGCGCCACGGCCTGTGCCATGAAGAACGGGCCCTTGAGGTTGGTTGCCAGCACCGCGTCGTAGTCGGCCTCGGCGACATCCTCGATACGCGCGGGGCGGCTGATGCCGGCGTTGTTGACGAGGATGCCGATGGGGCCGAGCCGAGCCGCGATCGCCTCCGTGGTGCGGCCGATGGCGGCGACGTCGGTCACGTCGAGGGCGAAGGCGGCGCCGCCGATCTCGCCAGCCAGTGCCTCCAGCCGATCGAGGCGGCGGGCGGCGACGGCGACCCTCGCGCCCTGGGCGGCGAGCAGGCGCGCGAAGCGGACGCCGAGGCCGGAGGAGGCGCCGGTGACGAGCGCCACCCTGCCGGCGACGTCGAAATCGAAGCCGGTCATGCGGCGAGGCGCTGCTTCGCGGCCTGGTACTCGCACGCGAGGCGGTCGACGAGCGCCGCGGCGGGGACCACGCGGTTGATAGCGCCGATCCCCTGCCCCGCGCCCCAGATATCCTTCCAGGCGCGTTTCTTGTCGGTGCCGAAATCCATCCTGCCCGGGTCCGACGTGGGAAGGTGCTCGGGGTCGAGGCCGGCGGCGATGAGGCTCGGCTTGAGGTAGTTGCCGCGCACGCCGGTGATGAGGTCGGTGTAGACGATATCGGCGGAGGCGCACTCGATGATCATGCGCTTGTAGGCTTCGGGTGCGTTGGCCTCCTCCGTCGCGATCATCGCGGAGCCGATATAAGCGAGGTCCGCACCCATCGCCTGGGCGGCGAGGATGGCGCCGCCCGTCGCGATGGCGCCCGAGAGCGCGAGGGGGCCGTCGAAGAAGCCGCGGATCTCCTGGACCAGCGCGAAGGGCGAGGTGGTGCCGGCATGGCCGCCGGCGCCGGCCGCGACGGCGATGAGGCCGTCCGCGCCCTTCTCGACCGCCTTGTGGGCGAAGGCGAGGTTGATCACGTCGTGAAGGACGATGCCGCCATAGGAATGGGCGGCATCGTAGACCTCGGGCCTGGCACCGAGGGACGTGATCATCAGCGGCACCTTGTACTTCACGCACAGAGCGACGTCGTGTTCGAGGCGCGCGTTGCTGCGGTGGACGATCTGGTTGACCGCGAAGGGAGCGGCGGGCCGGTCCGGGTACTTCGCGTTCCAGTCGCCGAGGGCCGAGGTAATGCGGTCGAGCCACTCGTCGAGCATGGATTCCGGGCGGGCGTTCAGCGCCGGGAAGGAGCCCACGATCCCCGCGGTGCACTGCGCGATCACCAGGTCGGGGTTGGAAATGATGAACATCGGCGCCCCGATCACGGGCAGGCGGAGATGTTGCAGGACCGGCGGCAACGACATGCGGGACCTCTGGCACGAGCGGCATCCGGGTTTTGCCATGCGTGCCGGCGGGCGCCAACCGCGCAGGTTGCGCGGGCGGCGGAAACCCGTATCCAGGGCGGATGACAAGCATTGGAATCGATTTCGGGACCACCAACTCCGTGCTCGCCATTGCCGGCGATGACGGCGTGGTGCGGACGGCGCGCTTCGGGGGCGAGGCGGCGTTTCGGTCCATCCTGTGTTTCTGGGAGGAGAAGCAGGGCGCCGGGCGGGCGTTGCGCCACGCCGCGGGGCCGGCGGCGATCGAGGCCTGGCTTGGGGCGGCGGCCGATTGCCGGCTGGTGATGTCGATGAAGTCCTACCTGGCGCAGGCGAGCTTTACCGAGACGCGGATCTTCGGCCGGCGGCATACGCTCGAGGACCTGATCGCGCTGCTGCTGCGTGCGCTGCTGGACGTGAGCGGCGTGGCACCCGGCGATGCGCGGATCACAGCGGGGCGGCCGGTACGGTTTGCGGGCGAGCGGCCGGACGACGCGCTGGGGGCGCAGCGGCTGGCTGCCGCGTTTGCCGAGGCGGGGATGCCCGAGATCACGCTGGCGCTGGAGCCGGAGGCGGCGGGATGGCACTTCGCGCAGCGCCTCGATGCCGAGGCCACCGTTCTGGTTGGCGATTTCGGCGGCGGCACCTCGGATTTCTCCGTGCTGCGCTACACGCCGGGACGCGGCGTGGTGTCACTCGGGCATGCGGGGATCGGGATCGCGGGCGATGTGTTCGACGCACGCATCATGGAGCAGATCGTAGCGCCGCGGCTGGGCAAGGGCTGCACGTACACGCCAGCGGCAACACCGCTGCCGGTGCCGCCCCACTGGTACCGCAGCCTGGCGCGCTGGCACCTCCTGTCGCTGATGCACACGCCGCGGATGCTGCGCGAGATCCGCGAGGTGGCGACGCGAGCGAGCCATCCGCACCGGCTGGAGGCCTTCGCGCGGCTGATCGCCGAGGAGCTTGGGTTCGAACTCAACCGCGCGGTGACGCGCGCGAAGGCGGAACTGTCTACGCGAGATACGGCGGAGCTGCGCTTCGCGGGAGCCGGCATCGTGATCGAGGAGGAAATTTCGCGCGAGGCGTTCGAGGCGTGGATTGCGCCGGATCTCTCGCGGCTGGCGGCTACGGTGGACGAGGCGCTGGCGACGGCGGGGACAAGGCCGGGCGAGATTTCGCGCGTGTTCCTGACGGGCGGGACGGCGTTCGTTCCAGCGGTGCGGCGGTTGTTCGAGCAGCGGTTCGGGGCGGAGAAGATCGCGGGAGGGAGGGAGTTCCTGGCGATCGCGGAAGGGCTCGCGCTGATGGGGGCGGTGGCCTGAGACCTGCGCCCATGTTTGCCGCCCGCGTTTGACTTCCGGCGCGGCTGCCGCGACGCTGCGCGCGGAGGACAACGCGCCACGAGACAGGGGCGCCAGGGAGCCGGGAATGGATCTGCGCTTCACGGAGGAAGAGATCGCCTTCCGCGACGAGGCTCGCCGCTTCTTTCGCGAGGACGTGCCGGAGGCGATCCGACGCAAGGTGCTGGAAGGCCGCCACCTCGCCAAGGACGAGATCGTGCGGTCGCAGCGCATCCTGAACGCGCGTGGATGGGCGGCGCCGCACTGGCCGCGAGAGTGGGGTGGGCAAGGCTGGACGCCGGTGCAGACCTATCTGTTCCAGGACGAGATGCAGCAGGCGGGCGTGCCGGCGCCGCTGCCGTTCAATGTCTCCATGGTGGGGCCGGTTATCGCGGAGTTCGGGAGCGAGGCGCAGAAGCGGCGCTTCCTACCGCGGGCGGCGAATCTCGACGATTGGTGGTGCCAAGGGTTTTCCGAGCCGGGTGCGGGCAGCGATCTCGCGAGTCTGCGCACGAAGGCGGTACTTGACGGCGAGCATTGGGTGATCGACGGGCAAAAGACGTGGACCACGCTGGCGCAGCATGCCGACTGGATCTTCTGCCTCTGCCGTACCGACCCCAGTGTGAAGAAGCAGGAGGGGATTTCCTTTATCCTTGTGGATATGCGCACGCCCGGGATCACCGTGCGGCCGATCCAGACCATCGACGGCGGGCGCGAGGTCAATGAGGTCTTCTTCGACAACGTGCGCGTGCCGCGCGAGAACCTGGTGGGCGAGGTGAACCGCGGCTGGGACTATGCGAAGTTTCTGCTCGGCAACGAACGGACGGGGATCGCGCGCGTCGGTACCTCCAAGGCACGGCTGCGGCGGATCCGCGAGCTGGCGGGGCTGGAGCTTCGCGGCGGACGGCCGCTGATCGAGGACCGGCGGTTTCGCGAGAAGCTCGCAGCGGTGGAGATCGAGCTTAAGGCGCTGGAGATGACGCAGCTGCGCGTGGTGGCGGACGAGCGCGGGCGGGCGCGAGGCAAGCCCAACCCGGCTTCCTCCATCCTCAAGCTCAAGGGCTCGCAATTGCAGCAGGCGACGACGGAACTGCTGCTCGATGTGGTGGGGCCGCACGCGATGCCGCTGGCGGCGCAGGACGAGGGCGCGGGGCGCAACGAGCCGGGCATCGGGCCCGAATATGCGGCGGTGGCTGCGCCGACCTACTTCAACTGGCGCAAGATCTCGATCTATGGCGGCTCCAACGAGATCCAGCGCAACATCGTCGCCAAGGCGATCCTCGGCTTCTGACGAAACGGACCCGGCATGGATTTCGATCTCAGCGGCGACCAGAGACTGCTCAAGGAATCCGTCGACCGGCTGATTGCCGACCGTTACGGGTTCGAGGCGCGGCGCGGCTTCATGGCGGAGCCGGAGGGTTGGAGCCGGGCCAACTGGGCACGGTTCGCCGAGCAAGGGCTGCTAGGGCTGCCGTTTTCCGAGGAGGCGGGCGGGTTCGGCGGTGGCGCGGTCGAGATCGCGCTGGTGATGGAGGCGTTCGGGCGCGGGCTGGTGGTCGAGCCATATCTGTCCACGGTGCTGCTGGCGGGGCGGCTGCTGGAGGAGGCGGGCGAGGCGGCACTCGTGGGGCGTATCGCAGCGGGCGAGCTGCTGGCTGCCGTTGCTCATGTGGAACGTCACAGCGGCTGGAATCTTGGGGATGTGGCGACGCGGGCAGCACCCGATGGCGACGGGTGGCGGCTATCCGGGACGAAATCCGTTGTATTGCACGGAGATTCCGCGGAGCAGTTGCTGGTGACCGCGCGAACGGCCGACGCGCAGCGGGACCGGGACGGGATCGGCGTGTTTCTGGTCGCGGCCGACGCACCGGGTGTCGCGCGCCGGGGGGCGGCAACGCAGGATGGGCAGCGGGCGGCGGAGATCCATTTCGCGAAGACGCCAGCGCGGCAGGTCGCCTTTGCCGGCGATGCGCTGGCGACGCTGGAGCGCGTGCGTGACCAGGTGATCGCGGCACTGTGCGCGGAGGCGGTGGGGGTAATGGCGAAGATGCACGCGATCACAGTCGATTACCTCAAGACCCGCAAGCAGTTCGGGCGCGCGATCGGCGAGTTCCAGGTGCTGCAGCACCGTGCCGTGGATATGTACGTGGCGCTGGAGCAGGCGCGCTCCATGGCGCTCTATGCGACACTGATGGCGGGCGAGGCGGATGCCAGGGCGCGCGCAGCCGCGATCTCCGCGGCAAAGGTGCAGATCGGTCGGTCCGGGCGCCACATCGGGCAGGAGGCGGTGCAACTGCATGGCGGCATCGCCATGACGATGGAATACAAGCTCGGGCACTACTTCAAGCGTATGACGATGATCGAGGAGATGTTCGGCAACGCCGACGAGCATCTCGAACGCGTTGCAACAGCGGAGTCGATCCTTTGACGGCCACGTACAACCTCAGCGGCAAAACGGCGCTCGTCACCGGCGCCGCGTCCGGTATTGGGCTTGCCACGGCGACCAGGCTCGCAGGGTTCGGGGCGACCGTCGCGATCAACTTCCTGCCCGACGATCCGCGTGGGCCGGAGGCGGTGGCGCGGCTGGCGGCCGCGGGCGCGCGGGTGGTTCCGGCGCCGGGCGATGTGAGCGACGATGCCGACGGGCCGGCGATGGTGGGGGCGGCGATCAGTGCGCTGGGGCGGCTCGACCTGCTGGTGAACAATGCCGGCACACCCGGTGTGCGCGCGGCGATTCCGCCGGCGCGTCTCGACCTCATCACCGAGGAGTTGTGGAACGCGGTAATCCAGACCAACCTGCTCGGGGTGTTCCGCGCGTCCAAGGCGGCAGCAGCGGCACTGAAGGAGGCGGGCGGGGCGATCGTTTCGATTGCGTCGATTGCCGGCATGAACCATGTGGGCAGTTCGCTGGCCTATGGCGCGACCAAGGCCGGGGTGATCAACCTCACCAGGAACCTCGCCCGCGCCCTGGGCCCGGAGGTGCGGGTGAATGCGGTGGCACCGGGCGCGGTGGACAGCACCTGGCAGATCGAGTGGACGCCGGAGCAGCGCACCAACAGCATCGAGAAGGCGGTGATGAAGCGCCGCTGCACGCCGGAGGACATTGCGGAGGCGGTGGTGTTCCTCGGCTTCTCGGCGCCGATGGTCACGGGGCAGACGCTGGTTGTCGATGGCGGGCTGACGCTGTGACGACGCCCGCCTCTGCGACCATCGTCTCCTGCGCGGTGACGGGTGGGGCGGACAGCGCGCATCTCTCGCGCGCGGTGCCGCGCAGCCCCGCGGAGATCGCCTCCGAGGTGCTGGCGGCGCGCGCGGCGGGGGCGGCGATCGCGCATATCCATGTGCGCGACCCGGAGACGGGCAAGCCCTCGCGGGAGATCGCGTATTACCGCGAGGTGGTGGCGCGCATCCGCGACGCGGGCAGCGACGTGGTGATCAACCTCACCACCGGACCCGGGGCTCGTTTTGCACCCGCGACGAACGCGCCGCTCGCGGGGTTTGTGTCGCCGGCCGAGCGGGTGGCGCATGTGCTGGAGATGCGGCCGGAGATCTGCAGCCTCGACGTCGCGACGATGAATTTCGGCGACTGGGCGATGGTGAACGTGCCGGACCATCTGCGCGAGATGGCGGCGATGATCCGCAACGCGGGGGTGAAGCCGGAGCTCGAGGTCTTTGACCTCGGGCATGCGCGGCTGGCGGCGAGGATGATCGAGGAAGACCTGTTCGCCCCGCCGCCGCTGTTGCAGCTCTGCCTCGGCATCGCCTGGGGCGCGCCGGCAACGGCGGAGGGGATGATCGCGATGAAGTCGCTGCTGCCCGCGGGGGCGCAGTGGAGCGCTTTCGGGATCAGCCGGGCGCAATTCCCGATGGTGGCGCAGAGCGTGATCCTGGGCGGGCATGTGCGCGTGGGGCTGGAGGACAATCTTTATCTCTCCCGCGGGATGCTGGCGCCGGGCAACGCGGCGCTGGTGGAACGGGCCGTGCGCATCGTCGAGGAACTCGGCGGTGCGGTCGCGACGCCGGCCGAGGCGCGACGCATCCTCGGGATCGGTGGCGCGTGAGCACGCTGGAGGCGGATTACGTCATCGTCGGCGCCGGGTCGGCCGGCTGCGTGCTGGCGGCGCGGCTCTCCGAAGATCCGTCGGTGAGGGTTGCGGTGCTCGAGGCCGGTGGGGCGGACCGCAATCCGTGGATCCATATTCCGCTCGGGTATGGCAAGACGTTCGCCGATCGCAGCATCAACTGGTGTTACGAGACCGAACCGGACCCGAACCTTGGCGGCCGGCGCGTCTTCTGGCCGCGCGGCAAGGTTCTTGGGGGATCGTCCTCCATTAACGGCCTGCTCTATGTGCGCGGCCAGGCGGCCGACTATGACCATTGGCGCCAGCTCGGCAACACGGGATGGTCGTATGCCGACGTCCTGCCGTATTTCCGGCGCTCGGAAGACCGGATCGGCAAGGCCGACCCGTTGCATGGGACCGGCGGCGGGCTTGCGGTTTCCGATGTCGCGGGCGGGCATCCGCTGTCCGAGGCGTTCATCCGCGCGGCGATGGAAGAGGGGATTCCGCGCAACGACGATTTCAACGGCGCCGAGCAGGCGGGCGTGGGCTACTACCAGACCACGTCGCGGCGCGGGCGGCGCTGCTCCGCGGCGGTGGCGTTCCTGAAGCCCGCGATGAGGCGGCCCAATCTGCAGGTGGTGACGAATGCGCTCGCGACGCGGCTGCTGTTCGAGGGCAGGCGAACGACCGGGCTGCGATTCCGCCGTGGTGGGGCCGAGGAGACGATCCGCGCGCGGCGGGAAGTGATCCTGTGCGGCGGCGCGGTCAACTCG
>JAJZUI010000179.1 GCA_021847175.1 Pseudomonadota bacterium | reverse complement strand
GGCTGAACCTCGGGCGGTACCGCCGGCACGCCGTTGATGTTGGCCGCGAGGTCGGTCCAGAACGCCTCGCGCAGCGCATCGAGCGCGAAACCCACCAGCATGTGGGAGGACGCAATGCGGCCAATGCGCGTATAAACCGTCGCCCGGCCTGGAGCCCGACATCCCGAAGGCTCGAGCGGATAGCTGGTGAACACGCAGCGCCGCAGCACCCGCGTTCCCCGCCTTACCGGGGGCTTTCTCCGGCCATGGGTCGCGCCTATAGAATGCCGTCATGATGTCGACGTCCCCCCCGCCAGACGGATCCCAGGCGGACGGGTCCAACAATGGGTCATCCGGCGCCGCGACGCTGCTCGACGTTTCCGGCCTCTCGGTCAGTTTCCCGGCCGGCAAGCAGCGCACCACCGTAGTCCGCAACGTCGACCTCCAGGTCCGCCAGGGCGAGACCCTCGCCGTGGTCGGCGAATCCGGCTCCGGCAAGTCGGTCACGGCACTCGCCATTACCCGGCTGCTCGACTACGCAGGCGGGCGCCTCGACGCCGGCATGATCGCCTTCCGCCTGCGCGATGGCGCCAGCCTCGACCTCGCCCGCGCGCCGCAGGAGCGCATGCGCCAGCTGCGCGGCCCCGAGATCGCCATGGTGTTCCAGGAACCCATGACCAGCCTCAACCCGGTGCTGCGCATCGGCGACCAGATCGCCGAGGCGGTGATGCTGCACCAGGGCCTCGGCGCCGCGGCGGCACGGGAAGAGGCGCGGCGCATGCTCGAGCGCGTGCGCATCCCGGATGCGGCGCGTCAACTCGAGCGCTACCCGTTTCAGCTCTCCGGCGGCATGCGCCAGCGGGTGATGATCGCGATGGCGCTCTCCTGCCGCCCGCGTCTCCTCATTGCCGATGAGCCCACCACGGCGCTCGACGTCACGGTGCAGGCGCAGGTGCTGCGGCTGATGCGCGCGCTGCAGCAGGAATTCGGCATGAGCCTGCTGTTCATTACCCACGACATGGGCGTGGTCGCCGAGATCGCCGACCGCGTGGTGGTGATGCGCGACGGCCAGGTGGTCGAGCAGGGCGATGTCGGCACCATCTTCGCCCGCCCGCAACAGGACTACACGCGCCGCCTGCTCGCCGCGGTGCCGGTGCTCGGCAGCCTCGCCGGCGAGAAGCTGCCGCGCCCGTTCCCGGAAAACGGCAATGAGCCGCCGCCACAGGACACGGTGGATGCCGCGCACAAGCCGGTGCTTGAGGTCGATCGCCTGGTCACCCGCTTCGAGGTGCGGCGCGGTCTGCTCGGCCGATCGGTCGGGCGCATCCACGCCGTCGAGCACGTGAGCTTCATGGTCCGCCCCGGGGAGACGCTGGGGCTGGTCGGCGAGTCCGGCTGCGGCAAGTCCACCACCGGGCGCAGCATCATCCGCCTCGAACAGCCGGAAGCCGGCAGCATCCGCCTCGACGGCGAGGACGTCTCCGAGCTCGCGGTGGACAGCGAGAAACGGCTGCGCCGCGCTGTGCAATACGTGTTCCAGGACCCGTTCGCCTCGCTCGACCCGCGCCTGACCATCGGCTTCTCGGTCGCCGAGCCCATCCGCACCCACGACCTGCTCCCCGGCCACGCCGTCGAGGCACGGGTGGAGGCGCTGTTGGAGCAGGTGGGCCTCGGCGGTGGCTATTCGCGCCGCTACCCGCACGAGCTTTCCGGCGGCCAGCGCCAGCGCGTGTGCATCGCCAGGGCACTCGCCAGTGAACCGCGCCTCATCATCGCCGACGAAGCGGTCGCCGCACTCGATGTCTCCATCCGCAGCCAGGTGGTGAATCTGCTGATGGACCTGCAGCGTCGCCTCGGCGTCGCCTACCTCTTCATCTCTCACGACATGGCCGTGGTGGAGCGCATCGCGCACCGCGTCGCGGTCATGTATCTCGGCCAGATCGTGGAAATCGGACCGCGCGACGCCGTGCTCGGCGACCCGCAGCATGCCTATACGCGGCGCCTGCTCGCCGCCGTCCCGATCCCCGACCCCGCGCGCCGCGGCCACGAGCGCGCGCTCGACGACAGCGAAGTGCCGTCGCCGATGCGCCGCCACGACGACCCGCCCGAGGTCGCGCCCCTGGTGCGTGTGGGGCCCGACCACTACGTTGCCCGCCACAGAATAGGCGGGCTCTTCTAGTTCCGATGGAAAGGAGGACGACAATGTCCCGGAAACTTGATCTCTCGCGCCGCGCCATGCTGGGCGGCACCGCTGCCGTCGCCGGCGGGCTCGCGTTCGGCGATCTCGCCCACGCCCAGACCAAGAGCGGCCAGCTCACCGTCGGCGTCGCCGCCGCGCTGATGACGCTGGACCCCGCGGACGCCAACGACACCCTGTCGCAGTCCGCAGCGCGCCTGATGCTCGAGGGCCTGCTCACCTTCGACAAGAACATGCAGGTGGTGCCGCTGCTGGCCGAGAAATACGAGGCCAACGCGCAGGCCACCGAGTTCACCTTCCACCTGCGCCAGGGCATCAAGTTCCAGGACGGCACGCCGTTCGATGCCGAGGCGGTGAAGATCAACTTCGAGCGCATCGCCAACCCCGCCAACCACCTCAAGCGGCTGAGCCTGCTCGCGATGCTCGACCACGTGGACGTGGTCGACCAGTACACCGCCCGCTGTGTGCTGAAATTCCCGTTCGGCGCCTTCATCCCCACCGTCGCGCACCCGTCGCTGCAGCTGCTGAGCCCGGCCGCGCTCAAGAAATGGGGCAAGCAGATCGGCCGCCACCCGGTCGGCACCGGCCCGTTCGTCTTCGAGTCCTGGCAGCCCGACACGCTGAAGGTGAAGAAGAACCCGGACTACTGGCAGAAGGGCATGCCGCACCTGGAGACGGTGACGCTCCGTTCCGACCCCGAGGACGGCGCGCGCATCGCGCTGCTGCGCTCGGGCGAGGCGCAGCTGATCACGCCCATCCCGCCGCAGCAGGCCGTGGTGATCGAGCACGACCCGAAGCTCGCGCTCATCAACGACCCGTCGATCGTCGTGCGCTACATCGCGATGAACGTGATGAAGAAGCCGTTCAACGACCCGCGGGTGCGCCAGGCGCTCAACCACGCCGTCGACAAGCAGCTTTTCGCCAAGGTCGTCTACAACGGCTTTGCCGACCCGCTGCTCTCCGCCGAGCCGCCGCACATCACCTTCTACGAGCAGCAGCAGGCCTACGACTACAACCCGGAGAAGGCGAAGCAGCTGCTTGCCGCCGCGGGCTACGCCAAGGGCTTCGACTCCGTGATGTGGGGCTTCAACAACACCGTCGCCATCACCGCGATGCAGTTCCTGCAACAGCAATTCGCGATGGTGGGCGTGAAGCTGAAGGTCGAGCCGCTCGAGGGCGGCGTGATGGCGTCGCGCATCTGGAACGTGAAGAAGCCCGACGAGTCGCACCTCGAAATGTACTACGGCGGCTGGTCGTCCTCCACCGGCGACGCGGACTGGGCGCTGCGCCCGCTCTTCGCCACCGCCTCCTTCCCGCCGTCGCTCTACAATGTCGGCTACTACTCCAGCAAAGCGGTGGACGCGGCGCTGAAGAGCGGGCTGGAAACCGCGGATCCCGCGAAGCGCGGCGCTGCCTACGCCACCGCGCAAAAGCAGATCTGGGACGACGCCGCGTGGGTGTTCCTCGGCGTCGAGCGCATCCTCGATGCGCGCGACAAGAACCTCGAGGACGCCTACCGCCTGCCCGACGGCGGCCTGATGATCGACGCCGCCAAGTATGCGTGACGAGGCCGCGCTGTCGCCCGCCCGGACCATCGCGTCCGGGCGGGCGGTGAGCCGCCACGCATGATCGCCTTCCTCGCGCGCCGCGCGCTGGGTATCCTCCCGGTGCTGGTCTGCGTCTCGCTGTTCTCGTTCGGCTTCGTGCGCATGCTGCCCGGCGATCCGGCACGCCTGCTCGCGGGGCCGGACGCGACGCTGCAGGAGGTTCGGGCAGTGCGGATCTCGCTGGGGCTGAACAAACCGCTCTGGCGACAATACCTCACCTATATCCGCCAGACGCTCGCCGGAAAGCTCGGCACCTCCGCGCGCACCGGCCAGCCGGTCGCCAAGGTCATCGGCGAGCGCTTCATGCCGACCTTCTGGCTCACCGTCGCCGCCATGGCCTGGTCCACCGTGATCGGCGTGGCGCTCGGCGTGCTCGCGGGCGTGCGGCGCGGGCGATGGCAGGACCAGACGAGCATGGTGCTCGCGGTCTCCGGCATCTCCTTCCCCGCCTTCTGGCTCGGGCTGCTGCTGATCGACCTGTTCTCGGTGCGGCTGCACTGGCTGCCGACCGGCGGGGAGGAGGGCTGGCGCAGTTTCATCCTGCCCTCGTTCACCCTGGGCGTCGCCGTCGCCGCGGTCATGGCGCGCTTCACGCGTTCCGCCTTCGTCGAGGTCGCCGGCGAGGACTACGTCCGCACCGCGCGCATGAAGGGCGTGCCGGAACGTCGCGTGATCTGGAAGCATACGTTCCGCAACGCGCTGATCCCCGTCATCACCATGGCCGGGCTGCAATTCGGCTTCCTGCTCGGCGGCTCCATCGTCATCGAGACGGTGTTCGCCTGGCCCGGGCTCGGGCGGCTTCTGGTCGATTCCGTGAACTACCGCGACTATCCGGTGATCCAGGCGGAAATCCTGCTGTTCTCGCTGGAATTCGTGCTGATCAACCTTCTGGTCGACGTGCTCTACGCGGTGGTCAACCCGGAGATCCGCCTGCAATGAGCGAAACGACCGCGAGCAACCGGGCTCTCGCCGACACCGCGCTGCGCTCGCCGCTGGGCGAGTTCTGGCGCCGCTTCCGCACCAAGCGCGTGGCCATCGGCGCCGGCATCGTGCTGGTGCTGATCGTGCTCACCTCGGTGCTCGCACCCTGGACCGCGCCCTACAACCCGACGACGCCGGACTACCAGGCGATCCTCGCCGGGCCCTCCTGGGCGCACTGGTTCGGCACCGACGCCTATGGCCGCGACATCCTGAGCCGCGTCATCTGGGGCGGACGCATCTCGCTCTGGGTCGGGTTCGTTTCGGTCGCACTCGGCGGCGTGGCCGGCGTCGTGCTGGGGCTGATCAGCGGCTATGCCGGCGGCTGGGTGGACAGCGTCATCATGCGCTTCTCCGACGTGCTGCTGGCCTTCCCCGGCATCCTGCTCGCGATCGGCATCGTCGCCGTGCTCGGCCCCGGCGTCACCAACGTCATCTACGCGGTCGCGGTGTTCAGCGTGCCGGTGTTTGCCCGCTTGGTTCGCGGCTCCACGCTGGCGCTGAAGCAGTCGGTCTACGTGCAGGCCTCGCGCAGCATCGGCGTGCGCGGCATGGCCCTGGTGCTGCGCCACATCTTCCCCGGCACGCTCCCCGGCGTCATCGTCTACATGTCGCTGCGCGTCGGCACCGCCATCCTCACCGCCGCCGCGCTCAGCTTCATCGGGCTGGGCGCGCAGCCGCCGAGCCCGGAATGGGGCGCGATGCTGGCCGACGGGCGCTCCTATCTCGGTGTCGACGACCAGCTTACCCTGTTTCCCGGGCTCGCGATCTTCGTCACGGTGCTTGCGCTCAACCTGCTCGGCGACGGGTTGCGCGACGCACTCGACCAGCGACTGCGCTAGAGCATGGCCCGGCCGGCGGGAACCATCCGGCCGGCGCCTCGCATCGGGCAGCATGCGCGCACGGCCAGGCAGGGCTGTGCCGCTTCCCACCGGACCGTTGATCCAACGCAATGGGACAACGCTGGCGGCCGTCTAGAAATCCCGCGTTCGCTTCGGCCGGAGACGCGCGGGGCATGACGAGGCGCCTGACATGGCTGACGCGAGCCGGGATCGCCCTGGTGGTCGTGGGCGCGGCCTTGCTCGCATGGCTCCTGCTCGCTCCGGCATCGCTCCCGCCGGGCGTCGTCGGCGCCAACGGGCGCATCGAGGCGACCACCATCGACATCGCCGCCAAGATCCCCGGCCGGATCCAGGACATCCTCGTCAACGAGGGCGACTTCGTCACCGCCGGCCAGGTGCTGGCGCGGATGAACACCGACGTGCTGGTGGCGCAGCGCCGCGAGGCCGAGGCCCAGCTGAAGCGCGCGACCATCGGTGTCGGCGCGGCCCGCGCGCAGGTGACCCAGCGCCAGGCCGAGCGGCAGGCCGCCCTCGCGGTCGTTGCGCAGCGCCAGGCCGAGCTCGACGCCGCGGCCAAGCGCCTCGCGCGCAGCGAGGAACTGGTGAGGCGAGGCGCCGCCTCCGCCGAGACGCTCGACAACGACCACGCGCGCTTCGAGGGGGCGAGGGCCGCCGTCAGCGCCGCGCAGGCCCAGGTCGCCGCGGCGCAGGCCGCCGTCAACGCGGCTGAAATCCAGGTTGTCGACGCGCTCGCCGCAGTCGAGGCGGCCAAGGCCACGCTCGCGCGCATCCAGGCCGATATCGACGACAGCACGCTGCGCTCCCCGCGCGACGGGCGCGTGCAGTTCCTCGTCGCCCATCCCGGCGAGGTGCTCGGCGCCGGCGGCAAGGTTCTCAACCTCGTCGACCTCGCCGACGTCTACATGACGTTCTTCCTGCCGACCAAGGATGCCGGGCGCGTGGCGATCGGCGCCGAGGCGCGGTTGGTGCTGGACGCCGCGCCGCGCGACGTCATCCCCGCGCGCGTCACCTTCGTCGCGGACGTTGCCCAGTTCACGCCGAAGACCGTCGAGACCGCCGACGAGCGCACGAAGCTGATGTTCCGAATCAAGGCCACGATCGACCCGGCGCTGCTGCGCCGGCACATGCGCCAGGTGAAGACCGGGTTGCCGGGCATGGCCTATGTTCGGCTGGACCCGAAAGTGCCGTGGCCCGCCAGCCTCGCGATCCGGCTGCCGCCATGAACGGGCCGGCGGCACCGGTCGCCTCTCTGCGCGACGTCGGCCTGCACCACCGCAAGGTCCGGGCGCTGGAGGCCGTGACGCTCGACATCCCGGCCGGCTGCATGGTGGGGCTGATCGGCCCCGACGGCGTCGGCAAGTCGAGCCTGCTGTCGCTCATCGCCGGCGCGCACGCCCTGCAGACGGGCCGCATCGAGGTGCTCGGCGGCGACATGGCGAGCGCCCGCCACCGCCGTCAGGTCTGCCCGCGCATCGCCTACATGCCGCAGGGCCTCGGCCGGAATCTCTACCCGACGCTCTCGGTCGCCGAGAACATCGACTTCTTCGCGAGCCTCTTCGGCCAGCGCCAGGTGGAGCGCCGGCGCCGCATCGACGAACTCACCCGCGCCACCGGGCTCGCGCCATTTCTCGGCCGCCCCGCGGGCAAGCTCTCCGGCGGCATGCGCCAGAAGCTCGGTCTGTGCTGCGCGCTCGTGCACGACCCCGACCTCCTCATCCTCGACGAACCGACAACCGGCATCGACCCGCTGTCTCGCCGGCAGTTCTGGGAGCTGATCGCGCGCATCCGCGCCAGCCGCCCCGGCATGAGCGTGGTGGTGGCCACCGCCTACCTGGAGGAGGCGGCGCGCTTCGACTGGCTGGTGGCGATGGATGCCGGGCGCGTGATCGCCACCGGCACGGTCGCGGACCTGCTGGCGCGCACCGGGGCCGCGACGCTGGAGGCCGCCTTCATCGCGCTGCTGCCGGAGGAGCGGCGGCGCCAGCATCGCCCGGTGGTGATCGCGCCGCGCGACGGCACCGACGTGGATGCCATCGAGGCCCAGCACCTGACCAAGCGCTTCGGCGATTTCCTCGCCGTGGACGACGCCAGCTTCCACATCCACCAGGGCGAGATTTTCGGCTTCGTCGGCTCCAACGGTTGCGGCAAGACCACGACGATGAAGATGATAACCGGGCTGCTGCCCGCCACCGCCGGCGAGGCACGGCTGTTCGGCCAGGCGCTCGATCCCCAGGACCTCGCCACCCGCCGGCGTGTCGGCTACATGTCGCAGGGCTTCTCGCTGTACTCGGAACTCACCGTGCGGCAGAACCTCGATCTGCACGCTCGTCTTTTCGACCTACCTGCGGAATCGATCGCGGCGCGTGTCAATGCTGTCGCGGAACGTTTCGAGCTGACCTCGATCATGGACGCGCTGCCCCGCACGCTGCCGCTCGGCCAGCGCCAGCGCCTCTCTCTCGCGGTCGCCATGGTGCACGCGCCCGCGGTGCTGATCCTCGACGAGCCGACCTCGGGCGTCGATCCCATCGCGCGCGACGCATTCTGGAGGACGCTGATCGAGCTTTCCCGCAGGGATGGCGTCACCATCTTCATCTCCACGCATTTCATGAACGAGGCGGAACGTTGCGACCGCATCGCGCTGATGCACGCGGGCCGGGTGCTGGCGAGCGACACGCCGGCCGCGCTGGTCGCGCGGCGCGGCGTGCGGACCGTGGAGGAGGCCTTTATCGCCTGGCTCGAGGAGGCCGACGGGGCGGCGGACCCGCCGCCGCCACCACCGCCGGCAGACCATAAGGCCGCCCCCCGCGCCATGCCCCGCCTGTTCGAGCCGCGACGCATGGCAAGCCAGGCCCGCCGCGAGACGCTGGAGCTGCTGCGCGACCCGATCCGCGCGCTGGCGGCCGTGCTGGGCAGCGTGATGCTGATGGTGATCTTCGCCTATGGCATCACCATGGACGTGAATCGGCTTACCTTC
>JAJZUI010000178.1:301-8608 GCA_021847175.1 Pseudomonadota bacterium | reverse complement strand
CCGCCTCCGGCCGGATCAGCGCCAGCGCCTTGCCCGGCCCCGCGCCCGTTGCCATCGCCGCCGGCATCCGCGCCGCCATCCGACGCCCGCCGATCTCCACCGTCCCGTGCTCCACCACCACGCAGGGCAGCAATGCCCCGCGCCCGACGAAACGCGCCACGAACGCGTCCGCCGGCTCGCGGTACAGCGTGCGCCCATCGGCCACCTGGCGCAGCCGCCCGCCCTCGATCACGCCGATGCGGTCCGCAATCGCCATCGCCTCCGCCTGGTCGTGCGTCACGTAAAGCATCCCGGCCCCCGCGCGCGCCCGCAGCGCGGCGATCTCCGCCAGCATCGCCCCCTTCAGATGCGGGTCGAGATTGGCCAGCGGCTCGTCGAGCAGCACCAGCCGCGGCTCCGCAACGAGCGCCCGCGCCAGCGCCACCCGCTGCCGCTGCCCACCGGAGAGCGAGGCCACGTCGCGCCCGCCGAACCCCGCCATTCCAACAAGATCCAGCGCCGCCACCGCCCGCCGCTCCGCTTCCGCCCGACGAATGCCGGCGCGGTCGAGCGGGTAGCGGACGTTGCGCCCGGCATCGAGATGCGGCCACAGCGCGAAATTCTGGAACACGAACCCGAACCGCCGTCGCTCCGGCGCGACGAACGCGGCGCCCTCGTCCAGCACCGCCCCGTCGAACGATATCCGCCCGCGGTCCGCCCGCTCGAACCCCGCGACCAGCCGCAGCAGCGTCGACTTCCCGCTGCCCGAGGGTCCCAGCAGCGCCACCGCCTCGCCCGCCGCCACCGAAAGCGAAACGTCCGACAAGACCTTGGTGTTGCCGAAGGATTTCGCGACCCCTTCGATCGCGAGCCCGCTCCTCACGCCCGTCCCCTCATGCCTGCCACGGCAACAGTCGCCGCCCACGCAACGCCGTCCCCGCCGCCAGCATCAGCGCCACCGTCGCCGCCACCGCCACCACCGACAGCGCCGCCGCCCGCGTCGCCTCGCCCGCCTGCTCCAGGTTGAACACGCCGACCCCCAGCGTCTCGTGCCCCGCCGACCACAGCAGCGCCGAGACCGTGAGCTCGTTGAACGCGGCGAGGAAAACCAGCGTCGCCGCCGACACCGCCGCCGGCAGCGCCAGTGGCAAAATCACCGTGACGAAGCGGGGGAGGGGCCCCGCGCCCGCGCTCGCCGCCGCTTCCTCCAGCGCCGGGTCGAGCGCCGCCATCGCCGCCGCCAGCGGCCGCCGCGCCAGCGCCGGAAAGCGCGCGAGATAGGCCGCGAAGATGATCCCCAGCGTGTTGTAGAGCGCCACCCCCGCCACCGGCCGCAGGAACACCAGGATGCACCCTATTGCCAGCACCAGGCCGGGCACGACATACGGAATCTCCAGCGCCGCCAGCAACGTCCGCGCCGCCCGGCCCCGCCGCGCGGCATGGCACACCGCGATCAGCAGCGCCGCCAGCACCACCCCCGCTCCCAGCGAAAGCACCAGCGAATCAAGCAGCGCCCGCCGCGTGGCGCCGGCGTCGAGTACGGACCGGAAATTCCCGAGCTCCAGCGTCGCCCAGCGCGGCGCGACCCCCAACGCCGGCAGCAGCGAGGTGAGTCCCAGCGCCGCCAGCGGCGCCGCCAGCAACAACGCCAGCAGAACGCACGCCAGCGCGAAAGCCGGCCGCCGCCACGCTCCCAGCGCGATGCGCACCTGCCGCCCCGCCTGCGTGGCAACACGCCGCAACAGCAGCGCCTCCACGCTCGCCCCTGCCAGAGCCAGCAGCGCGAGCATCAGCGCCAGCGCCGCCGCCTCGCCGATGGACCCGATGCCGAACCCGGTCAGCCGCTGATATATCAGTGTCGTCAGCATCGGGTACCGCCCGGGGATCGCCAGCAGTGCCGGCGTGCCGAAATTCCCGATCGCCGCGACGAAGGACAGCGACAGCCCACCAAGCAGCCCCGGCCGGGCAAGCTCCAGCACGAGCAGGATCTGCCGCGCGCGCCCCGCCCCCGCCGCCTGCGCCGCCTCCACGATATCCGCCGGGATCGCCGCGAGCGACGCCCGCAGCGCGAGGTAGACGATCGGCGCCTGCTCCACCGCGAGCAGGAACGCGACCCCGCCCGGTCCATAAAGCGGCTCGCTGCCCGAGCGCGGCGCCAGCCCGAGCGGCCCCAGCAGCGGCGAGGCGGGCCCGACGAATACCAGCCAGGCCTGAGCCGTGATCTGCGGCGGCACGATCAGCAGCAGCAGGAACAGGAACGCAACGATCCGCCGCCCCGGCATGTCGGTGAGCGCCAGCAGCACGGCGAAGAACGTGCCCAGCACCGCGGCCAGCACCGTGCTCACCACCCCCATCGCCACGCTGTGCACCAGCGCCGCTCGCGCAATCGGCGTCGCAACGGCTGCCAGCGCCGCGGGCGAGAGCGTTGCGAAGCCGAGACGAAGCAGCGGCGGAAACGCCACCAGCGCCAGCAGCACGCCGCACGCGAGCGGCAGCCAGGTGGCGCGCGTCATACCTCGCGAACGAGCCGATGGCCCGAGTTAGCCCCCGAAGAGATCGGCGAACTCCTGCTTCAACCGGGTGCTGTCCTTGAGGATGCGTGGAATATCCATCGTCATCAGCTTGATCTTCTCGGCCGGCGGAAACCCGGGCGGCGGCGCGACTCCCTTGCGCGCGGGAATGAACCCCTGCTTCGCGGCCAGCTCCTGCCCCGCGGGCGAGAGCAGGAACGACACGAACGCCCTCGCGTCCTTGGGGTTCTTCGTGGTCTTCAAGATCGCCACCGGTTCCGTCACGGCGGTGACACCCTCCCGCGGAAACACGAACCCCACCGGCGCGCCCTTGGCCTCGGCGTTCAGCGCCATGAAATCGACCACGATGCCGAAGTCCCGCGCACCGCTCTCGACCTGGTTCAGCACCCCGCCATTGCCCGCGACACTGATCGCCTTGTTGGCTGCGAGCTTCTTGAAATAGTCGGGTCCCAGCGCGGGGTTCTCGGTGAACGCCCCGAGCGTGATCATCGCCGCGCCGGAATAGAGCGGGGATGGCAGCACCACTTGCCCCCGGGCCGCTGGCTTCAGCAGGTCATTCCACGAATGCGGAACGAACGGTGCCTTCTTGTTGTACATGATTCCGGTGGTGATCAGCTTGGTGCCGAAATAGGTCCGGCCTGGATCGTACGTCCCCTGCGCGAAGCCAGAGACATCCTGCTGGGGGTCCGCCAGCAGCCGTCCCTGCTGCTTCAGCGCCTGCATGCTCATCGCGTCCGCGATCAGCAGCACATCTGCCCTCGGCGCTCCCGCCATGAACTCGGCGTTGAGCTTGTTCATCACCTGCGTCGTGCCGGAGCGGAACACGGAGACGTGCACCCCGGGGTCCGCCTTCTCGAACGCCGCCACCGTCTCGGCCGCGATGCGATTGGGCTGCGACGTGTACAGCGTCAACTCGCCCGCCCGCGCGGACACGAGGGGAACCGCCAGCAACAGCAGCAGAGTGGTCAGCGACCGCATCTTCCTCTCCCGGTTTCTTATCCCCCGATTTCAAATCGCCTGGGGGGAACCGCCCTGATCTCACGTCGCGGCGCGCTCGGAAAGTGACGGCTGTGTGTCGGCCGCGCGACGTCGGCCTGCCCCGCGCTCTTACCCACCGCGCGCCGGCCCGGCAAGGCACGGCGGCACCCCTCTGCCATCTCGCGGGCAATCCGCAACGCGCCTCTAGCGCTGCCGCCAGGGCAGCCCCGCGGCCTTCCATCCCGCGACCTGGCCGCGATGTCCCCTGGCGTTCACCGGCCCCTCGAACCCGTCGGCGACGTTGAAGCCGTGGACGAACCCGCACGCGATCGCCGCGCGCGCGGCGGCGAGGCTGCGTACTCCGCTGCGGCAGAGGTAGTAGACACGGTCCGCGGGCGTGACGCCGGCATCCGCCATCTGCTCCACGAAATCCGAGTTGACCGCCATGGTGGGAAAAACCTGCCAGGGGATAAGCAGGACCCGCTTGCCCGCCTGCGAGAGGTCCGGCACGCCGACAAAGGTCCACTCCGCCTCGGTACGCACATCGACCAGCGCCGCGGCGGGATCGGAGAGCAGCGCGTCCCACACATCCGCCGGCGCGACATTCTCGACCATGGCTTGCCTCCTCGCCGCCCGGCATCGCACGGCGCGCGCGAGCGTTCAACGTCCGCCCGCGGCAGCCCGGGGCCGCGGCCCCGGCCACGAGGCGCCGCGGCTTGACGTCATTCCCATATTCGGGAATCAATCTCCCAGATGAGAGAACCGGAAGCCGCCCCGCCACTCGACCGCCGGCTCGCGCAGCGCCTGGAGGCCGCGCGCCGCCACCGCGGCCTGACACTCGAGGAACTCGCCGCCCGCTCCGGCGTCAGCCGCGCCACCCTCTCGCGCATCGAGCGGGCGGAGACGAGCCCTACCGCGCACGTGCTCGGACGGCTCTGTCCGGTCTTCGGCCTCACCATGTCGCAACTCCTGTTGGACGCGGAGGCGGAGGCGCCGTCCCTCGTCGCCGCCGATGCCGCTGCGACCTGGACCGACCCCGAGACCGGCTTCCGCCGCACGTCGCTCTCGCCCCCGGCGCCAGGCTACGCGGTGGAAATCGTGCGTGGCGAACTCCCCGCAGGTGCGGCCATCGCCTACGAGCATCCGCCCATCGGCGGCCTCGAACACCACGTCCTCGTGCTGGAGGGCCTGTTGGAGGTCACGATCGAGGGCCAGGCCCACCGCCTGTGCCCCCTCGACTGCCTGCGCTACCGCCTCGCCGGCGCGTCGCGCTTCCACAACCCCGGCCGCAGGACGGCGGCCTATCTCGTGGTCATCAGGAGACCGTCATGAAGATCGTGCCCGGCGACTTCGACCATCCCCAGGTCATCGAGCTGCTGCGGCTGCACCTTGCCGGCATGCACGCCAACTCGCCGCCCGGCAGCGTTTACGCACTCGACCTCTCGGGGCTGCGGCGCCCCGACATCAGCTTCTACACCGCCTGGGACGGCGAGGCGCTGCTCGGCTGCGGCGCCCTGCGCGAACTTTCGCCCGCCCAAGGCGAGATCAAGTCGATGCGTACGTTTCCGCAACATTTGCGCAGGGGCGTCGCTGCCGCCCTCCTGCGCCACATGCTCGCCGAGGCTGGCGCGCGCTCCTACCGCCGCGTAAGCCTCGAGACGGGTTCCGGCGACGCTTTCGAACCGGCGCTCGCCCTCTACCGGCGCTTCGGCTTCGTGAGCGGCGAAGCCTTCGGCGACTACACAGCGAGCGCCTTCAACCAATTCCTCCATCTCGACCTGCCGCCGTCCTGACGCGCGCCAGTCGGATCGCTTGACCCGCAAACCCGTTCGCCCATACTGGCGCGGCAAGCAAAACCCGCCAGGAACCGAATGAAATTCGCGACGCTGAATATCTCGGGGCGTGCGACCCCTGTTGTTGTTTCGCCGGACGATACGGGTTTTTGTCCCATCGAGCGCCTGCTGCAGGATTTCCGCGGCGATATGCCCGACCTCATCGCCCGCGCCCCAAATCCCGAGCGCGACCTGCCGCAGGTCTCCTCGTGGACGCCGCTCGCCGGCCACCGCCTTCTCGCCCCCATTCCCCGCCCGCGCCGCAACATCTTTTGCGTCGGCAAGAATTACCACGAGCATGCGCGGGAGTTCGCGCAATCCGGCTTCGACACCTCGGCGAAGAAGGGCGAGGTCGCGCCCGAGGCCCCGGTGGTCTTCACCAAGGCGCCCTCCACGGTCGTGGCCGACGGCGATCCTGTTCTCAGCTTCGCCGCCATCACCCAGCAGCTCGACTACGAGGCGGAGCTCGCCGTCATCATCGGCACGCCCGGCCGCGGCATCACGCGCGCCGCGGCGCTCGACCACGTCTGGGGCTACACCATCGTCAACGACGTCACCGCCCGCGACCTGCAGCAGCGCCACCGCCAATGGTTCCTCGGCAAGTCGATGGACAGTTTCTGCCCGATGGGTCCCGCGATCGTCACCGCGCCGGAGGTCGGCGACCCCACGAATCTCGCTGTCCGCTGCTGGATCAACGGCGAACTCCGCCAGGACGCCAACACGCGTGACCTGATCTTTGACATCCCCACCATCATTGAGGCCATCTCGCGCGGCATGACGCTGGAACCCGGCGACGTCATCGCCACCGGCACGCCCGCGGGCGTGGGCATCGGCTTCTCGCCGCCGCGCTTCCTCAAGCCGGGCGACATCATGAAGATCGCGATCGACAGGCTTGGCACGCTCACGAACACGGTCGCACCGTGAGCGCGCGTCGGTCCCGGTCGCCGCAATTATCCGCGCGACCCTGAACCACAAAACCACGACGCAGCGTCCAAACGGGGAGGAACACGATGAACGACAAGAAGCCCACAACCAGCTTGTCCCGGCGTCGGATGGCGCTCGGCCTCGGCGGCGCGGCGGTCGCCGTCGCGGCTCCGCCGCTCGCAGGCAGTGCGGCGGCTGCCACCTGGCCGGACCGCACCGTGACCATCGTCGTCCCCTTCGCGGCCGGCGGCTCGGCGGACGTCTACGGCCGCATCCTGGCGCAGAAACTCACCGCCATGTTCCACCATCCGTTCATCGTCGAGGACAAGCCGGGCGCCGCCTCGATCATCGGTTCGCAGTTCGTCGCCACCAGCCGGCCCAACGGCTACACGCTGCTGATCATTTCGAACACGCACACGGTCAACGAGACGCTCTTCCCACACAAGCCCTACAAGCTGCTCAAGAACTTCGAGCCCATCGCGCCGATCAACTCGTCGGACCTCGTGCTGGTCACGCGCCCCACGCTCGGTGTGAAAACCCTCGGCGAGCTCATCGCGCTGGCGAAAAAGGAGCCGGGCAAACTCACCTTCGCTTCCTCCGGCCCTGGCACGCCATATCACATGGCCGGCGAGCTGTTTAAGGTCATGGCTGGCATCAATATCGTCCACGTGCCGTTCAAGGGCAGCTCGCAGGCGCGCATCGACGTGATGAGCGGCCAGGTCGACATGATGTTCGATGCCACGACGACCATGAAGGGCTTCATCGCCTCGGGGAAGGTCACGGGAATCGCAACGACCGGCCTCACGCAGTCCAAGGTGCTGCCGAACCTGCCGCCGATGGCCTCCGCCGGCGTGCCGGGCTACCAGGCCGTGATCTGGCTCGGCCTGGTCGCGCCGAAGGGTACGCCGGTCGCGATCGTGGACAAGCTCAATCACGCCCTCGAAACGATCATGAAGGACCCCGCCCTGCAGGCAACCTGGGCGGAGCAGGGCGCGGTGCCGGTGTTCATGACTCCCGCCAAGTTCACCACGTTCATCGAGGGCGACATCGCCAAATGGGCGAAGGTGGTGAAGAAGGCCGGGCTGAAGCCCAGGGACTAGCCGGCTCGGAGCGGCGCGGATGGGGCAGGGGCACGAGACGATCCGCTTCGTCGCCAACGGCGGCGAAGTCGTGCTCGGCGCCGACCCCGCCACGCCGCTCCTCGACGCGCTGCGCAACCGCCTGGGCCTGAAAGGGCCTCGCCTGGGTTGCGGCGCGGACCAATGCGGTGCCTGCACCGTCCTGCTCGACGGGTGCGCCGTTGCCGCCTGTGCCACCCCGCTCTGGGCCGCCGCGAACAAGCACGTCACCACCATCGAGGGCCTGGGCACGCCCGACCGTCCGCACAGGCTGCAGCGGGCCTTCGTCGCGGAGCAAGCGGCGCAATGCGGCTACTGCACCACGGGCATCATCATGCGCGCCGCCGCCCTCCTCGCCGCGACCCCGCACCCAACGGAGCAACAGGTCCGAACCGCGCTGGATCGCAATCTCTGCCGCTGTGGCAGCCACAACCGCGTCGTCCGCGCCATCCTCCGCGCCGCCTCCGCGCCATGACCACGCCAGCCGGTCCCACCCCGGCGAAGCGGGCGCTTCCCGGCAGCCTCGCCACCAACCCCCGCCTCGCCCAATGGCTCCGCTTCGCGGCACAAGGTGAGGTCGAGGTCCGCCCCGGCAAGGTCGAGCTCGGCCAGGGCATCCTCACCGCGCTGGCCGACATCGTCGCCCGTGAACTCGACATCCGCATCGAGCGCATCAGGATGCTGCCCGCCAGCACCGCGGCGAGCCCAGACGAAGGCGTGACCTCGGGCAGCATGTCGATCCAGCATTCGGGCGCCGCACTGCGCCAGGCCAGCGCCGAGGCCCGCGCTATCCTCCTCGCCCGCGCAGCCGCGCGCCTCGGCTGTCCCACTTCCGCTCTCCGAGTCGAAGACGGAACGATATACGCCCCCGGCGATGCCAGCACGAGCTACTGGGACCTCACCGACGAGCACCTGCTCGACATCGACGCCACCGGCGACGTTGCG
>JAJZUI010000178.1:0-291 GCA_021847175.1 Pseudomonadota bacterium | reverse complement strand
TCCCCGCGCTGCGCAACGATACGGCCTCCGTGCCGCGCATCGACCTGCGAGACAAGATCTTCGGCTACCCGCGCTTCATCCAAGACCTCGATCTCCCAGGCATGGCGCACGGCCGCATCCTGCGTCCACCCACCCAGGCGGCGACGCTCGCCGCCATCGGCGAGGCCGCCCTGCGCCTGCCGGAAGGCGCGACGCTTACCCGCGAGGGCTCGCTCGTCGGCATCGTCGCGTTATCGGAACAAATGGCCACCGCCGCGCTCGAACGCTTGCGTGACGTCTGCCGCTGGAACA
>JAJZUI010000177.1 GCA_021847175.1 Pseudomonadota bacterium | reverse complement strand
GGCAGCAGGCCCGCGAGCCACACCGCGCCGTCATGCGTGAACGGCAGCAGGCGGGCGGCGCGCACCGGCTTCGGCCACTCCACCGGCGGAATCGCCATGCCGGCGAGGATGTAGGCGACCATGACGATCACCGCCCCGCGCAGCACGCCGTAGGCGAGGCCCAGCGTCCGGTCGACGCCGCCGAGGGCGGAGCCGCGCACCATCCGGCCGATGATGTTGGTGACGATGGAGAAGACGATGAGGGCGACGACGAAGACGATGCCGTAGGTCGCGGGGTCGGCGATGTGCTGGTTGCTGATCCAGCCGCGCACGATCGGGTTGGCGGCCGGGAACCCCGCGTAGGCGACATAGGCGGCCGCGGCCCAGGCGGCGATGCCCAGCACCTCGCGCACGAAGCCCCGGACGAAGGCGACGATGGCCGAGACGGCGACGACGGCCAGCAGGACGAAGTCTGCGGAGGTCAAGGTTTTGCGATCCTGGGCGGGATTGGTTCTCTATATCGGTCGCGGGTGCCCTGTCACCAGACCGCGACACGGATGGCTTGGCTGCATCGCGCGGAGAGCGCGTCAGACCAGCTCATGCGGAAGCGGGGTTCTTGCTGGCAAGGAAGCGCGCCACCAGGTCGCCGATATGGCCGATCTCGGCCAGCGCCAGCCCCTCCGGGGCGGCCGGCTGGCGGTTGCCGCGCGCGACCCGGCGGGGCAGGCAGGCCGAGGCGAAACCGAGCTTCTGGGCCTCCTTCAGCCGCGCCTCGGCATGCGCGACCTGGCGGATTTCGCCGGAAAGCCCCACCTCGCCGAAATAGACACAGCCGGCATCCGTGGGCTGGTCGGCGACGGCGGAGACGATGGCCGCCGCGACGGCGAGGTCCGCGGCTGGCTCACCCACGCGCAGCCCGCCAGCGACGTTGAGATAGACGTCCGAGCCCGCGAGCCGCAGCCCGCAGCGGGATTCCAGCACCGCGAGCAGCATCGAGAGCCGCGACGAATCCCAGCCCACCGTCGCCCGCCGGGGCGAACCGCCGGCATTGGAGGCGAGCAGGCACTGGATCTCGACCAGAACCGGGCGCGTGCCCTCCACGCCGGCGAATACCGCGCTGCCGGAGACGTTGCCGCGCCGCTCGGCGAGGAACAGGGCGGAAGGGTTGGCCACCTCGGCGAGGCCGGCCTCGGTCATCTCGAAAACGCCGATCTCGTCGGTGGCGCCGAAGCGGTTCTTCACGCCGCGCAGCACGCGGAACTGATGGCCGCGGTCGCCCTCGAAGTAGAGCACGGCGTCCACCATGTGCTCGAGCACGCGCGGCCCGGCGATCGCGCCCTCCTTCGTCACATGGCCGACCAGCACCACGGCGAAGCCCTGGGACTTGGCGAGGCGGATCAGCTCGAACGCGGAGGCGCGCACCTGGCTAACGGAGCCAGGTGCCGCGTCGAGCGTGTCGAGCCACATGGTCTGGACGGAGTCGATGACGACCATGGTGGCGTCGCGCGCCGCCTCCAGGCTCGCCGCGATGTCGCGCAGGTTGATGGCCGCGGCGAGCTCCAGCGGCGACGCGGCGAGGCCGAGGCGGCGGGCGCGCAGGCGCACCTGCTCGATCGATTCCTCGCCCGAGATGTAGAGCGCGCGTTTGCCCAGGTCGGCCAGGCTGGCGGCCGCCTGCAGCAGCAGGGTGGACTTGCCGATGCCGGGGTCGCCGCCGAGCAGCACCGCGGAGCCGGGCACCAGGCCGCCGCCGAGCACGCGGTCCAGCTCCGCGATGCCGGTCGCGGCGCGCGGCGGCGGCTCGGCCTCGCCGGACAGCGCCACGAATTCGAGCTTTTTGCCTTTCGCGCCGGTGCGGCTGGCTCCTGGGGCAGCGGGTGTCGCCTCTTCCTCGGCGATGGAGTTCCAGGCGCCGCAGGTCTCGCAGCGGCCCGCCCATTTCGGGGTCACGGCGCCGCATTGCGCGCAGATGAAGCGGGCGACCGCGCGGGCTATCGGCGCAGCTCCATGGTGATCGGCCCCTCGCGGCGGCCATGCGTGAACTGGTCGACGATCGCGTTGCCGCTCGACATCAGCGCCTCGGGCCCGCCCTGCCAGATGATTTGGCCCTTGTGCAGCATGGCGACGGAGTCCGCGATGCGCGAGGCACTCGCCATGTCATGGGTGATGGCGATCGCGGTGCTGCCGAGGCGCCTGACCACGTCCACGATCAGCCCGTCGATCACCGCGCCCATGATCGGGTCGAGCCCGGTGGTGGGCTCGTCGAAGAACAGCAGGTCGGGCGACGCGGCGATGGCGCGGGCGAGGCCGACGCGCTTCTGCATGCCGCCCGAGAGTTCAGAGGGCCAGAGATCGCCGACGCTGGGGGCGAGGCCCACCTGCGCCAGCACCGCATCGGCGCGCTGGCGGGCCTCGGCGCGGCGGACACGGTGGCGGGCGAGCAGGCCGAAGGCGACGTTCTCCCAGACCGGCAGGCTGTCGAACAGCGCGCCGTTCTGGAACAGCATGCCCATCGTGGCGACGGCGCGTTCCCTCGCCTCGCGGTCCATCGCGAGCAGGTTCTTCCCGTCCAGCTCGATGATGCCCTCGTCCGGCTCGATCAGACCGAGCACGCACTTGATCAGCACCGACTTGCCGGAGCCGGAGCCGCCGATGACGACGAGCGAGGTGCCGGCGGGAATGTCGAGGTCGATGCCGTCGAGCACCTGCTTCGGCCCGAAGGCCTTTTTCAGCCCGCGGATGCGAAGTTTCGGGACCGTTCCGTTCGCGGGCGCGCTCATCGGATGAAGAAGATCTCGGTGAGCACGTAGTCGAAGGCGAGGATGAGGATGGAGGCCGAGACCACCGCGGCGGTGGTCGCACTGCCCACGCCCTGCGCGCCGCCCTTGGAGTTGTAGCCGTTGTAGCAGCCCATCAGCGCCACCAGGAAGCCGAACACCGCGGCCTTCACCAGGCCCGAGACGACGTCCTGGGTCTCGAGGAAGTCGAGCGTGTTGTTGAGATAGACATGGCCGTTGAAGCCGAGCTTGAGGGTGGCGATGATGTAGCCGCCGAGCACACCCAGGATGTCCGCGACCACGACCAGCAGCGGCAGCGCGATGGCGCCGGCGAGCAGGCGTGGTGCCACCAGGTATTTCATCGGGTTGGTCGAGAGCGTGGTGAGCGCGTCGATCTGGTCGGTCACGCGCATGGTCCCGAGTTCAGCGGCCATCGCCGCGCCGGCGCGGCCAGCGACCATCAGTCCGGCCAGCACCGGCCCAAGCTCGCGGGTGACGGAGAGGACGACGAGGCTCGCGATCTGGCTCTCGGCGGAGAAGCGCGCGAGCCCGGTCGCGGATTGCAGCGCGAGGACCATGCCGGTGAAGATCGCCGTCAGCGCCACCACCGGCAGCGAGAAATAGCCGATCTCCGCCAGCGCCCGGCCGACCATGCGCGGGTAGAAGGGCGGGCGGACGATCTGCGACACCCCGTCGAGCGCGAACAGCGTGATCCGGCCGCACATCCGCGCGGCGCCGAGCGTTCCCCGGCCGATCGCGGCGATGGCGTCGAGCAGGCGGTCCATCAACGATACCGCGGCATCAGCGGTACCGCCTCGGAATGCGCGGGCCCAGGCGGGTCAGCACCTCGTAGGCGTTGGTGCCGGCCCAGAGGGCGATGGTCTCGGCCGCGACCCCCTCGCCGAGCAGGGTGACGCGTGAGCCCTCCGCGAGGCCGGGAACGCCGGTCGCGTCATAGGTCGTGAGGTCCATGGAGACGCGGCCTACCAGCGGCAGCACATGGCCGTCAAAGAGCGCGTGGCCGGTGTTGCCCAGCGCGCGCGGCCAGCCGTCGGCATAGCCGATCGCGACCGTGGCGATGCGCGAGGAGCGTTCGGCATGCCAGGTGGCGTTGTAGCCGACGCTTTCCCCGGCCCGGATGTCGCGCAGTTGCAGCACCGGCGCGGTGAGGGTCGCGGCCGGCCGCATCGGGTTGGCGCGGCCGGGCGTGGGGTTGATGCCATAGAGCGCCGCCCCCGGCCGGGCGAGATCGGAGGCGAAGTCGGTGCCGAGGAAGATGCCGGAGGAATTGGCGAGGCTGGTCTTCCAGGCAGGGAACAGCGCGCGCAGCCGCTCGAACCGCATGCGCTGCGCCGCGTTGGCCGGGTCCGCCGGCTCCTCGGAGGCCACGAGATGGGTCATCAGCAGCGCCACCTCGATGCCGTCGAGCAGCGCGGGCTCGGCGGCAAGCTGCTCCATGTCCGCCGCGCCGAGGCCGAGCCGGTTCATCCCGGTGTCGGCCTGCAGGAAGGCGGTCCCTCCCCCCGCCTCGCGCCACAGCGCGACATGGGCGAGGCTTGCCAGCACGGGGACGACGTTCGCGGCGCGGTAGGACGCGATCTGCCCGGCATAGGGGCCGTTGAGCACGGCGATGCGCGACTGCGGCAGTACCGCGCGCAGCGCCAGCGCCTCGGAGAGATGGGCGGTAAAGAAGGTAGTGCACCCCGCGCGGGCGAGCGCGGGTGCCACGGCGAGCGCGCCGTGACCATAGGCGTCCGCCTTGACCACCGCCGCCGCCGCCGCCCCGTGGCGGCGGGCAAGCTCGCGCCAATTGGCGACGATTGCACCGGCATCGACGTCGAGAACCGCGCCGCCGTGGCTCATGGTCGCGTGCGTCGGGTCGCCGGAAATCATGCGGGGCTCAGAGTTCCTCCGCGTGCACCTGGTCGAGATCGGCGAAGCGGGTGAACTCGCCCTCGAAGAAGACCTCGACCGTGCCGGTGGGACCGTGCCGCTGCTTCTCGATCAGGAGCTCCGCCTTGTTGTGCACCTTCTCCATGTTCTCCTGCCAGCGGGCGAGCGCGTCCTCGTGCTTGGCGGGGTTCTCGAAGGCGATCGCCTTCGGCTTGCGCATGTTGAGGTAGTACTCGTCACGGTAGATGAAGATGACGACGTCCGCGTCCTGCTCGATCGAGCCGGACTCGCGCAGGTCCGCGAGCTGCGGGCGCTTGTCGTCGCGGCTTTCCACGGCGCGCGAGAGCTGGGAGGCGGCGATGACGGGCACGTTGAGCTCCTTGGCCAGCGCCTTGAGGCCCTGGGTGATCATGCTGATTTCCAGCACACGGCTTTCGGCCCGCTGTCCGGTCGCGGGACGCATGAGCTGCAGGTAGTCCACCATGACGAGGGCCAGCCCGTTGGTGCGCTTGAGCCTCCGGCAACGGCTGCGCAGCGCGGAGAGGGTGATGCCCGGCGTGTCGTCGATAAAGATCGGCAACGACGCGATCTCGCGGCTGGAGCCGACGAAACGGTCGAAGTCGCGCTGGGCGATGTCGCCGCGGCGGATGCGGTCGCCGGAGATGCGGGCGGCATCAGCGAGGATGCGGTTGGCGACCTGCTCGGCGCTCATTTCGAGCGAGAAGATGGCGACCGAGCGGGCGGGCAGCGCGTTGGGGTCGGTGGCGCGCGCCTCGGCCAGGAAGGAGCGCCCAGCGGCCTGGGCGATCGAGGTGAGCAGCGAGGATTTCCCCATGCCCGGCCGCCCGGCCATGATGATGAGGTCCGAGTTGTGCAGGCCGCCGAGGCGCTTGTCGAGGTCGCGCAGGCCGGTGGTGACGCCGGAGATGCCGCCGGAGCTGCGCAGCGCCCGGTCCGCCGCGGCGACGGCCTGGGCGAGCGCCCTGTCAAAGCTCACGAAGCCGCGCTCGTTGTCGTGCTCGGCGAGGTTGTAGAGCGCGGTCTCGGCCCCCTCGATCTGGCCCTTGGCGTCGAGGTCCGGGTCGGAAGCGAAGGCGCCGTTGACGACATTTTCGCCGATCTCGATGAGCTGGCGACGCAACCAGGCATCGTGAATGGCGCGGCCGTAGTCGCCGGCATTGATGATACCGACCATGGCGGAGACGAGCTGGGCCAGATAGGCGGTGCCGCCGACCTCGTCGAGGACGCCGGAATGCTCGAACTCCGCCTTCAGCGTCACGGCATCGGCGATCTGGCCGCGGCCGACGCGCGCGGCGATGGCGGCGAAGACGCGGCCGTGGATCGTGTCCGCGAAATGCTCGGGGCGCAGGAAGTCCGAGACGCGGTCGAACGCGGCGTTGTTGGCGAGCAGCGCGCCGAGCAGGGCCTGTTCCGCTTCCAGGTTGGCGGGCGGCATGCGCTGGGCGAGGCCCAGCAGCGGCGACTCGGTTTCGCGCGTGTCCATCCTGCTTCCCTACCCTTCCGGCGCTAATCCCGCACGTCCGGCGCGCATGTGGAATACGGGGATTGAGGGGATTGCCCAACCGATGGCACGCGGGTGTGTCGCAGCCGCACATGCCGCCGGGCTCTCCGGCCCCAGATGCTCCACGCACGCTCGGACAGGCGGACGCAAGCCGTTACCGGGCCCACGGATTCCTTGGAAGCCGCACCGCGCGGATGGTAAATCCTGCGGGCGCAGACCGTCACACACCCGCTCGCGGAGTCCCGATGGCATCGGAGCGTCCCCGTCGATCCTCCCCGCAAGCGAATGGGGCTAACGCCGACGCGACGCGATCCCCGCCACTGCTCGTCTGGCAATACGATAACTCGGCGCGATGGGAGGGAGACTGGATCCGCGAACTCGTCGCGGGCGTCTGTGCCTCCGAGATCCATGACGAGCGTCGGTACAGAACAATAAGCCCATCGATGTATGTGGTCGAGAACGAACTCACCGAACAGTTCTATCAATATTGCCGGAACGCACACGATCAAGGCTGCAAAATTACCCTCATCCACCTCGGCGACGAGGGATTTTTCCATGACCTCGGCGTTTACTCGTATTGCTCGAGCATCTGGCGCAACCACTGGTCTGCGTCCGTCCGCGACCTGCGTCCGTCCGCGACCTGCCGAGCGTAAGCTTCCTGCCGCTGGGCGACAAATCCGGCTTTGCCCGCGAGACGGCGCCGCCTCCGCCAGGGGCACGCGCATATCGATGGGGATTTGCCGGCGACCCGAACAAGAGCACGCGTGGCGACATGCTTGCCTCCATGCGGACCATCGTGGGCGGAAGGGAACATCTCACCGCCGGCTGGGGTACGCCGGATTCCCTTCCGGTCGCCGAATATCGGGCTTTCATGGAATCCGTCGTTTTCGCGCCCTGCCCGCGAGGCTTTCTCTCCCCGGACTGTTTTCGATTGTACGAAGCCTTGGAGGCAGGATGCATCCCGATTATCGAGCGTGGCGGCAACGGGCTCGAAGACTATTTCACAACGGCATTCGGCGCTCATCCACTGCCCTCGATCGACAACTGGGGCGAGGCGCCGGCGCTCGTCTCCGCGATCGTTTGTCAGAATAAAACAGTCAAGTTACAAGGCGCCTGCCTGTCGTGGTGGAACGCATACAAACAAGGATTGAAATTGAAGATATCAATAGGATCCAGATGAAGGCGACGTTTTCCGGTGCATGGCCGCGCCGCTTCGGCATCGGCATGCCGTTCCGAGACGCTATCGCAACGGGCCTGCGAGGGGCTGACCCACTCGGCCGCCGCGGACACCCGGGGCCAAACGGGGTATAGCGATATCCCGCTGACTTTACACTTCTGGCAGCACCGCGAGTAGCTAATCATCATCATCGGCGATCCAGCCAGCCTTGCGGTCTCACTTTGTGTCCACCCCAGTCACAACCCGGGCTAGCGCTTCCAAGATTCGAACCACCAGATATCCGTGGATGGGCGAGGTGTTGTTGGTGGATAACGATGCATCTTCGCAGCTGGCTCGACTGCTACTGAGTTATATTTGCGATAACGTGCGGGTCGTCTGGGACGGGCGGTTGGAATCGCTCGACTGAGGTCTTACCCGTTGTCCAATCGTAGACAATAAATATATAGATATCGCTAGGCATGCTTTCTGCAAAACGCTGCACTTGAAACTTGCAATTAGCGATATGTTTCGCGACCAATTCCTGGTTCGGACAGGCTGTCAGCCAAACGCGCACATCGGCGCGAGCCTGCACAAGCTTTTGGAAGTCTCCGTCCACATCAGCAGATTTTGAAACACTGCCTCCAGGCTTTAGTTCCGATTCCAGGACCATGCGCAACTGGAGCAGCAGCTCTTTCTCATCTACTTCGTACCAAACCATGTCATATAGCCACTCCCCGTCATCGGCACCGCGATAGCCTGCTGCCGCCACACGGTATCCGAGTTCTTTTCCAAGGTCTCCGAAGACCGCTTTCACAGCTTTCGTTGCGGATGTGAAGCCGCTGCGCAGCAAGTCAGCCAAGCGGTCCCCCGCGAGCTTTGACCGCGCGTTCTTTTCGATACACTGTGCTAGCTGATCCCGATTGAGTGGCATGGTCGCGTGTTCCGATTGCGTGTACCCGCTCAAGGCAGCGGAAAAAATGGGCTCGCTGGAGCATACGAGCGCGAGAGGTTGATGTGTCAAGCTTGGCGGTACCCTGAGTGCCGAAGTGACCTGCCCCCCTCTGGTCCCTCGATCATTGTGAGAGCCCTGGGGGTTGATAGGTGATCTCCGGCGCTGGCGGAAGCGGCTGGGCGGCGGAACGGGCTGGGTTGTGCAGCCGTCCGGAGGCGTGGTTTATCCGCACTGTTTCCGGCGAGAGCCCGCCGTGGGCCGAGTGCGGTCTGACGTGATTGTAGTCCTGTCGCCAGCGTTCGATGACGACGCGGGCCTCGGCCAGGGTGGC
>JAJZUI010000176.1 GCA_021847175.1 Pseudomonadota bacterium | reverse complement strand
CGCGGCACGGGCGACAACGCTGATGGACGCGCATCTGCTCGCCACCGAGACCTCGGTGGCACGATTGCTTTCCGGCAAAGTGGTCTGAACGCCCCGACGCCGCGGCATTTGCCTGCCCGGCAGTTTTGTGATGCCTTCTGCTTGAACAATTCCCGAGGCCATCATGTCGCTGACCAACGCCCCCGATCCCACGATCCGCCGCGCCATCGTCGAGCAGGATCTCGCCAACGTGCTACACCCAATCGTCCAGCACCGCGCGCTCGAGAAGAACCAGATGGTCGTGGCCGGCGGCGGCGGCTCGACCATCCGCGACGCCGACGGCACCGAGTACCTCGACGCGATGGCAGGGCTGTGGTGCGTCAACATCGGCTATGGGCGGCACGAGTTGGCACAGGTCGCCGCCGAGCAGATGGAGCAGCTCGCCTATTTCCCGCACACCGCGATGAACGAGCCCGCTTCGCAGCTCGCGGCGACGATCAACACGCTGATGGGCGGCGACTGCCACGTCTATTTCGTCAATTCCGGCTCCGAGGCGAACGAGGCGGGCTTCAAGATCGCGCGGCAATGGGCGAAGCAGGAATATCCGGGCCAGTTCCGCTTCAAGACAATCAGCCGCTACTACGCCTATCATGGCACCACCATGGCGACGCTGGATGCCGGCGGCATGGGCGAGCGCAAGGGAAAGTTCGAGCCCTATTCCGGCGACTTCGTGCACGTCGCACCGCCGACCTGCTATCGCTGCCCGTTCGGCCTCACCCACCCGTCCTGCGGCATGGCGTGCGTCAAGAACATGGAGGCGACGATCCTCGGCGAGGGGCCGGAGAGTGTCGCGGAAGTGATCGTCGAGCCGATCATGAGCGGCGTCGGCATCGCGGTGCCGCCCGATGAATACCTGCCCGCGGTGGAGGAGATCTGCCGCCGCTACGGCATCCTGCTGCACGTCGACGAGGTCATCAACGGCTTCGGCCGCACCGGCAAGATGTTCGCGCACCAGCACTACGGGGTGAAGCCGGACATCATCGCGGTGGCGAAGGGAATCTCGAGCGCCTACCTGCCGATCGCGGCGACGGTGGTGCGCAACCGCGTGTTCGAGAGCTTCCTCGGCGAACCGGATTCCAACCGCCAGGTGATGCAGGTGAACACCTATGGCGGGCACCCGGTCTCGGCGGCGGTCGCGCAGCGCAACATCGAGATCATGATGCAGGAGAAGCTCGCCGAGCGTGCGGCGGAGACCGGCGCCTACCTGATGGACGGGCTGCGCGGCCTGTTGAAACATCGCAACGTCGGCGATGTGCGCGGCAAGGGGCTGCTCTGCGGCGTGGAGCTGGTGAAGGACAAGGCGACGAAGGAGCAGCTCGACAACGCGACGATGCAGGGCGTGATCGACGCGTGCAAGGCGGCGGGCGTGATCGTGGGGCGCGCCGGCAGCGGCAGCCGCTGGGGCACCGTGGTGGCACTCTGCCCGCCGCTGGTGGTGACGCGCGCGGAGTGCGACCGCATCGTCGAGACGCTGGACAAGGCGATCGCGGCGATCCCCGCCTAGCGCGGGACGCCGCCCGGCCTCGCTACGCCTTCGGCAGCCTGCCCATCAGGTAGAATTCGTCGTTCGGCCTGAGGCTGATCAGGTTCGCGAGCCGGTTGGACAGCGCGAAGAACGCCGCGATCGCGCCGATGTCCCACACGTCCTCGCGCGTGAACCCGTGCGCCTCCAGCGCGGCGATGTCCGCCTCGTTCACCGTCTCCGCCTCGCGCGAGACGCGCATGGCGAAGGCAAGCATCGCGCGCTGGCGCTCCGTGATGTCGGCCTTGCGCCAGTTGGTCGCCACTTGGTCGGCGATGCGCGGCGCGCGGGCGCGGATGCGCAGGATGGCGCCATGCGCCACGACGCAATAGAGGCACTGGTTGGCGCCGCTGGTGGCGACGACGATCATTTCGCGCTCGGCCTTGGTGAGGCCGCTGTCGCGTTCCATCAGCGCATCGTGGTAGCCGAAGAAGGCACGGAACTCGTCCGGCCGGTGCGCGAGTGCGAGGAAGACGTTCGGCACGAAGCCGGCCTTTTCCTGCACCGCGAGGATCTTCTCGCGGATGTCCGGCTCCATGTCGGCGAGCTCCGGCACCGGGAAGCGGCTGATCGGCGTGTCCATCGTTTTCCTCTCAGACGGCTTCCAGGAAGCCCTCGAATGTCATGAGCACCGGGTTCTCGCCGACGACGACGCGCCCGGTTCCGATCCTGCCCTCGAGATCGACGATGGCGATGTCGAGCTCCGACGCAGCGCCAACGATCCCGCGCGTGACCAGAAGCTCGGTGGCGAAGCCCACGATCGGCGGCGCGTCGGTGAAGCGTGCGCCGATGGTGCTGGCGACACCCCCACGCACCGCGGCACGGCCGAGCCGCGCCTCGGCCGCCGCCTTCTCCAGCGTCCGCACCAGGTCCTGGTTAGGAGCGAGGCGCAGGGCAACGCCGGGGATGGCGTGCGCCGGCAACCTCGTTCCGGTGGCAACGGGGGAGAACAGCTTGAACCCCGTTTCCTCGTCCTGCGCCGCCTTGAAGCGCGCGCCGACGAGGGCCGCGCCCGTCGCGCGGATCGGCGCCGCGATGAAGGTCTCCTCCGGCAACACGTGGCCGCAACCGAGCGTGCCGTCCACCTCGGTCCACAGCGCGTGGCAGTGGAAGAAGGGCGCACCGTCGCGCCAGCCGACCGTGATCGCCCCTACGTCGAGCCGCGTGATGCCGGGCGGCCGGCGCGGCGCGCTGTAGAAGGCGGCGTGCGTCGCGTCCGGCGACAGGGCGGGGATCACATAGCCGAACGGGCCGAACCCGCCACCGGTGAGCGCGAGGCAGGCGGATTCCGCCCCGTGCCGGGCGACAAGTTCCGCGACCGTATCGAGCAGCCTCCCGCCCGCCGGGAGTTCCGCCTCGACCGGGATCGCCCCGGCGGCGACGGCAGCGATGCGCCGCGGCCCGGGCGCGCCCGGCTGGCGGATGAAGCGTTCAGTCATGCGCCTCTCCGCGACCCGCCGCGTCGCGGCGATGGAGTTCCGCGCGGATATCCTTCTTCGCGAGCTTGCCGTATGCGGATTTCGGCAGCGATTCCCAGAACTCCACGCGGCGCGGCAGCTTGTAGCGGGTGATCCTGTCGCCGAGCCAGGAGAGCAATGCCCCCGCGTCCAGCGCCTCTCCCTCGCGCAGCACGCAGACCGCGACGCCCACCTCGCCCCAGGTCGCGTCCGGCACGCCGAACACAGCGCATTCCAGGATGGCGGGGTGCGTGAGCAGCTTCTCCTCCACCTCGCGCGGGTGGATGTTGGAGCCGCCGGAGATGTACATGTCGGAGGCGCGGCCGGTAATGTAGACGAAGCCCTCTGTGTCCATGTGGCCGAGGTCGCCGGTGCGGAACCAGCCGTCGCGGAACGCCTTCGCGTTCGCCTCCGGGTTCTCGTAGTAGCCGGCGAACACGGCGGGACCGCAGACGCAGATCTCCCCCGTCTCGCCCGGCGGCAGCTCACGCCCGTCGTCGCCCTGGATCGAGACCTGCATCGCCGTGCGCTCGAACCCGCAGGTGCCGAGGCGCGCGTGTGGCCCGTCCTCTGCCTCGTGCCATTCCGGCGGCAGGACGGTGATGTTGCCGGTGACCTCGCCGAGGCCGAAGTACTGCACGAGCACCTTGCCCAGCGTGGCAAGCGCGCGCTTCTGGTCTTCCCGGTACATCGGCGCGCCGGCATAGATGACATAGCGCAACGACGAATGGTCGTATCTGTTTGCCGAGGGATGCTCGACCAGCAGCTTCACGATGGTCGGCACGGTGAACATGTTGGTGATGCGCCAGCGCTCCACCAGCGACCAGGCTTCCTCCACGTCCATCCGGTCGGATGCGAGCATCACGGTCTTCGCGCCGCGCGCGACCTGCGTCAGCGCGTGCACGCCCGCCCCGTGCGACAGCGGTGCGAGCACCAGCGAGGCGTCGCGGTGCGTCGTTCCCGGCATCAGGTCGCAAAGGTGAGAGGTTACCACGAATCCCATCTGCCCGTGCGTCAGCACTGCGGCCTTGGGCCGGCCCGTGGTGCCGGAAGTGAAGAAGAACCAGCAGGGATCGTCGTACTCCACGTCCGCGAGCGGCGAGGGCGCACCGCGATGCCGCACGATGACCGCGTCCACGTCCTCGCCGAACTCCGCTTGGCCGATCGCGAGCATCACGCGCGGTGCCACGGCGTCACGCACCGCCGCCGCGTGCGCCGTGAACTCCGCCTGGCAGATCATCGCCGCCGTACCCGCGGTGCGCGCGAGACCGGCGACCTCGTCCGGCGTCTGGCGGAAATTGGTCGGCACATAGACGGCGCCGATGCGAAAGCAGGCGAACATCGCCTCCAGCATCTGGTTGCAGTTGCGCGACTGCACCAGCACGCGCTCGCCCTTCGCCAGCCCCAGCGCCGCGAGCCCGACGGCAAGGGCGGCGATGCGCGCCTCCAGCTCGGCCCAGGTCCAGTGCCGCTCGCCCCACACCAGCGCCAGCTCCCCCGCGTGCCGCCGCGCCGCCGCGCGCGGCAGGTGTGCGAGGTTCATCACCCGTTTCGAGATCGGCACGACGCCGCCACGCGGAGCGTTCATCACAGGAATCCCGTCGAGATCCAAGGCAGGAAGGCGATCAGCAGCGTGCCGACCAGCAGCGTCAGGATATACGGCGTCATCGCACGCATGCCCTCGGCGGGATCCACCCGGCCGATGGCGCAGGCGGTGTAGTAGCCGACGCCGAAGGGCGGCGCGAACAGGCCGATCCCCATCGAGAGGATCACCACCATCGCGTAGTGCACCTCGTTGATGCCGACCTCGCGCGCGATGGGAAACAGCAATGGCCCGAACAGCACGATGGCGGGAATCCCCTCAAGCACCGAGCCGAGAACGATGAAGGTCACGATCGAGGCGGCCATGAACGTGTAGTGGCCACCCGGCAAGCCGCGCATCGCGGCCGCGAGCGCCTGCGAAAAGCCGGATTGCGTGAGGCCCCATGCCATGCCGGTCGCGGTGCCGATGATCATCAGGATCGCACCTGAGAGCGAGGCTGTCTCCACCAGCATCGGCACCAGGCGCCGCCAGTCGAAGCGGCGGTAAAGCAGCAGGCCCACCAGCGTCGCATAGGCGATGCCGACGGTCGAGACCTCCGTCGCGGTCGCGATCCCGTCCATCACCGTGAAGCGGATCAGGAACGGCAGCACCAGCGCCGGCAGGGCGACGACGAAGGAACGCAGCACCTCGGCGCGCGGCGTGCGCGGAAGCGGCGTGTCGCCACGGCGGCGGCGCCAGACGACGATGCAGAGCAGGATCGCCACCACGAGGCCGGGGAACAGCCCACCCGTGAAAAGCGCGGCGATGGACACGCCGGTGACGGAACCGATGGTGATGAGCACGAGGCTCGGTGGCACCGTCTCGGTCTGCGCACCCGTCGCCGAGAGCAGGGCGACAAGGTCGCCGGCATCGGCGCCGCGCGCGCGCATCTCGGGGAACAGCACCGGCGCGATCGCCGCCATGTCCGCGGCCTTGGAGCCGGAAATGCCGGAGACGAGATACATCCCCGCGACCAGCACGTAGTGCATGCCGCCGCGGACATGCCCGAGCAGGCCGGCAAGGAAGGTGACCATGGCACGCGCCATGCCCGTCATCTCGATCAGCAGGCCGAGGAAGACGAAGAGTGGCACAGCGAGCAGGATGAGGCTCGACATCCCCTCGTCGATGCGCCCGACCAGGATCGCGAGCGGTATGCCGGCGGCGAGCGCGAGATAGGCGTATGCGGCGAGGCCGAAGGCGAAGGCGATCGGCACGCCGGCGAAGACCAGCGCCGCGACGACGCCGACGAAGAAGATGAGCAGGTTGAAATTGCCGAGGCCGGGAAAGACCGGGCCGGCAAGCGCGAAGGCGCCGGCGAGGACGCCGACGCCCACCGCCGCGACCAGGCCCGCGCGCCCGCGGCGCAGCAGCCGCAGCAGCGCCACCAGCAGCATGGCGAGCGTGCCCGCGGGCAGGGCGGAGGCTCGCCAGGCATCCGAGATCTGCATCGCCGGCGTGGTGATCGCCGCCTGCTCGTTCGCATAGGCGAAGGTGGGGCCGAGCAGCAGCGCGAGGAACAGCACCGAGGCGGCGAGCGCAAACGCATCCAGCAACGGCTTGCGCCGCGCGTCGGCGCGCGCGACCAGCGCCGTCATGCGCATGTGCTCGGCGCGGCGCAGCGCGATCGCCGCCCCGAGCATGGCGAGCCAGAGGAACAGCATCGAGGCCAACTCGTCCGACCAGACGAACGGGCGGTCGAACACGTAGCGCGCGATGACGCCGGCGAGCAGCAGCAGGATCTCGGCGAGCACCAGCGCCGCCGCCGCCAGCTCCACCGCAGTGCCGATGGCGGCTTCGACGGTGCCGGTCAGGTCCCGCCACGGCACCGCCGGCACGCTCACCGCATCGCCTTCCCGCGTGGGCGGGGTCAGCCGAGGCTACCCACGGAGTTCTCGAGCAGCTTCCACGCCGCGTCGCCGTATTTCTTGTGCCACTCGGCGTAGAAGCCGGCGGACCGCAGCTTATCGCGGAACGGCGTGGCGTCGACCGTGTTGAACACCAGGCCCTTGGCCGCGAGCTGCGACTGCAGGCCGGCATTGAGCTTCTCGACGTCGGTGCGCTCGAGCAGCGCCGCCTCGTTCACGTGCTTGGTGAAGACCGCCTGCATCTCCGCCGGCAGCTTCTTCCACGCGGCACCGTTCGCGAGGAACCAGAACCCGTCCCACATGTGGTTGGTCAGCGCGCAGTATTTCTGCACCTCGTAGAGCTTCGCCACCTCGATGATGGCGAGCGGGTTCTCCTGCCCGTCGACGAGATGGGTCTGCAACGCGGAGTAGACCTCGGAAAAGTTGATCGAGGTGGGTGCTGCGCCGAACGCCTTGAACATCGAGGTCCAGAGCGGCGAGGGTGGCACGCGGATCTTGAAGCCCACGAAATCCTGGGGCGTCTTGATCGGCTTGGTCGCGGACGTGGTCTGCCGGAAGCCGTTGTCCCAGATCTTCTCCATGGCAACCAGTCCGGACTTCGCGATCTCGCCACGGATATAGGCGCCGAGCGGCCCGTCCATCGCCTTCCATACGGTGGGGTAGTTGGGGAAAGCGAAGCCGATGCCGTTGATCGAGGCCGCCGGCACCAGCGTCGAGAGGATGAGGCCGGAGAGGGTGAAGAACTGGATGCCCCCGGCGCGCAGCTGGCTCAGCATGTCGGTGTCGCCGCCAAGCTGGTTGTTGGGGAAGATCTTGATCTCGAAGGCGCCGTTCGTGTCCTTGGCCACCGCCTCGGCCATCGCCTTGGCGCGGATGTTAAGCGGGTGCGTCAGGGGCACGTTGTTGGCGTATTTGTAGACGAACTTGGTCTGCGCGCGGGCGATCGCGGGCATGGCCAGCACCGCGGTGCCGAGGGCAAGCGCCCCACGCCTCGTCATCGGGCGGCGGACCGGAATCAGGGTGTTCTCCACTGGGTTTCCTCCTTGCGGATCGCTGGCGCGACCCTTTTGCTGGGCTTTGCGGCACCTAAGAAGGGCAGCGCGCCGCTGTCAACGTGGCCGCACCGTTTCGCCGGCGGATGCCGTTCGTTACGGCGGCGGGAACGGGCAGGCGAAGCGCCCCCGCGAGTTTGGCTTTGCGACGATGCAGGCGCCCCGTGCGGACCGGGCGGGCGATGACGCGGGCCCGGCTGCGCTTGCCGCCGCCATGGCCACGGCGGCGGCACCCCTTGACGCTGGACTGCCAGCGATGAGATGAATGTCCACTATAGTGGAAATCTGGATGCAGCCATGACAAGACGCCCGCTCCACCCCCGCTCGCTCGCCGCCCAGGCGATGGGCAAGGTCGATCCGCTGACCAGGGCCGTGGTGCCCCCGATCCACGTCTCCACGACCTATGTCCGCGACGCCGACAACGCCTATTCCTCAGGCTTCATCTATGGCCGGCCGGACAACGAGACGACGCGCGAGGCCGAAGCCGTGCTCGCGATGCTGGAGGAGGCAAAGGCCGGCGCGCTGCTCTTTGGTTCCGGCATGGCGGCCGCGACCGCGGTCTTCCAGGCACTCTCGCCGGGCGACCACATCGTGGCACCCAGGGTGATGTACTGGGCTCTGCGCTCCTGGCTGATGACCGAGGCAACGCGCTGGGGGCTCGCGGTCGATTTCGTCGAGACCGACGACCTCGCGGCGCTCAAGGCGGCAGTGAGGCCGGGGGCGACGAAACTCGTATGGCTGGAGACGCCGTCCAACCCGCTCTGGACCATCACCGACATCGAGGCCGCCGCCGCGATCGCGCACGCCGCGGGCGCCAGGCTCGCGGTCGATTCCACCTGCGCCTCGCCGGTGCACACCCGCCCGCTGGCGCTGGGCGCCGACATCGTGATGCACGCGGCGACCAAGGTGCTGAACGGTCACTCCGACGTCATCGCCGGCGCGCTCGCGGCGCGCGAGGACGATGCGTTCTGGAATCAGATCAAAACGGTCCGCAAGGCGCAGGGTGGCATCCTCGGTCCGTTCGAGGCGTTCCTGCTGATGCGCGGCATGCGCACGCTACACCTACGCCAGGAGCGGCAATCCGCCTCCGCGCTGGCG
>JAJZUI010000175.1 GCA_021847175.1 Pseudomonadota bacterium | reverse complement strand
AGGATGTCGGCGAAGGGTTCGGCCGGCGTGCCGCCGAAATTGAGCCATAGCCCGTCCGGCAGGGTGCGCATCCGGTCGCTGCCGGGCAGCTTGAGATAGGGTTCGTGGGCGTTGGCGACATCGGCGGGTCGGCCGCGCAGCCAGGCATCGGAACCGCGCTGGGAAGCCGCGACACCGGGCGGGCGCTGCGGCCAGGTGCGCAGACGGGCCCGCACGAGGGAATCTAGGCTCCGGTACCCCGGCATCCGAATCTCCTTTCGACGCGACCTCGTCGCCGAATGAGACACGACGAGCTCCGAGGCCAGTCACTTTCCTGTGACACGAAAAGAAAATCACAATCAGCCGCCGGAGCAAACATTTTTTACGGAATCAAAAGATAATTCGAACGTAACTTTCGAGGGCTCAACGTTTCAGGTTCGTCAAAATAACATCAACGATTCTAACAATTTCGCACGGAACGTTGTTGCCCTGCCCCAAAACCGCGAAAGCCCGTCCCGCTGGCGCGGCGGCGGGCAATTCACGGCAAACGCTGAATTGACGGCGACTCACGGTGGGCGCGAGGGGCCGCGCCCGAGCTGGAGCGGTTGCGGCCCGCACTGGCTCAGGGCAACCGTTCCAGCTCTCTGGTCTGAGAAGCAACTGTACCCGATCGGACGACTCAGACCGGTCGGGTGTTGTTCTAGCGGCGCTCGGCGGGGACGTAGTCGCGCTGCGCGGCGCCGGTATAAATCTGGCGCGGGCGGCCGATGCGCTGCGACGGATCCTCGATCATTTCCCGCCACTGGCTGATCCAGCCCACGGTACGCGCCACCGCGAACAGCACGGTGAACATACTGGTGGGGAAGCCCATCGCCTTGAGGATGATGCCCGAATAGAAATCGACGTTCGGATAGAGCTTGCGGCTGACAAAGTAGTCGTCGCTGAGCGCGATCCGCTCCAGCTCCTGCGCGAGGTCGAGCAGCGGGTCGTCCTGGATGCCGAGTTCGGCCAGCACCTCGTGACAGGTCTGCTGCATGATCTTCGCGCGGGGATCATAGTTCTTGTAGACACGGTGGCCGAAGCCCATCAGCCGCGCATGCCCGTCCTTGCCCTTCACGCGGGCAAGGAAGTCCGGGATGTTCTTCACGTGGCCGATCTCGGCCAGCATCTTCAGCACCGCCTCGTTGGCGCCGCCATGAGCCGGGCCCCAGAGGCTGGCGATGCCGGCGGCGATGCAGGCGAATGGGTTGGCCCCGGTCGAGCCGGCGAGCCGCACGGTGCTGGTGGAAGCGTTCTGCTCGTGGTCCGCGTGCAGGATCAGGATGCGGTCCATCGCGCGCGTCAGGATCTCGTTGTCCTGCCAGGGCACGGTCGGCACCGCGTTCATCATGTAGAGAAAGTTCGCCGCGTAGCCGAGATCGTTGCGCGGATACATGAAGGGCTGGCCGATCGAGTACTTGTAGGCCCAGGCGGCGATCGTCGGCACCTTGGCGATCAGCCGGAAAGCGGAGATGCGCCGTACCTCGGGGTCGGAGATGTCCAGGCTGTCGTGATAGAAGGCCGAGAGCGCGCCGACCACACCGCACATCACCGCCATCGGGTGCGCGTCGCGGCGGAAGCCGTCGTAGAAGCGGCGGATCTGCTCGTGCAGCATCGTGTGGTGCATCACGCCGCGGTCGAACTCGGCACGCTCGGCGGCATTCGGCAGTTCGCCGTTGAGGAGCAGGTAGGCGACCTCAAGGAAGGTGGATTTCTCGGCGAGCTGCTCGATCGGGTAGCCGCGGTAGAGCAGGACGCCCTGATCGCCGTCGATATAGGTGATCTTGCTCTCGCAGGCGGCGGTGCCGCCGTAGCCGGGGTCGTAGGTGAAGATGCCGAGATCGGCGTAAAGCTTGCGGATGTCGGCGACGGCTGGGCCGATCGTGCCGGTGATCAGCGGCAGCTCGGCCGAACGGTTGCTGCCATCCATCGTCACCGTGACCTTGGCCTTGCTTGCCACGTCGTTCATTCGCCGCTCCTGTCCCGAGTTGGGCCGCCCATCAGGCGACCATGCTGCATAGCACAAAACTAGGATTCAAGCACGACGCTGGCAACCTCCGGGCCGCGCCAAGCCGCCTGAGGATGCTCTGGCCCGCGCTGCGCGCGGCTAATCCAGTGTCAGGCGCCGGCCAGCGCGCGGGGAGTGAGGAACAGGCGCACCCGCGCCGTACCCGGCGAAAGCGTGTCCCAGCCGCCGGGAATCGTGAATTCCGTGAGACACGCGGTGGGGTAGTCGGCGCGCATCGCCGCCTCCGCCTCGCCGCCGCGGCCGTCGGCCAGCAAGCGCGCCGTCTCGTGCAGACCAGGGTTGTGTCCAACGACCATCACGCTGCGCACCGTGGGGCCGAGCTGCCGCAGCGCGGCGAGAATCTGCTCCGGGCCCGCCATGTAGAGCGAATCCATCGGCTCGATCAGCGGCATGTCGTCCCACGGCTCCAGCGCCTCGAGCGTCTGCAGCGCGCGGCGGGCCGAGGAAACCAGCACCACCTCCGGCGCCAGGCCGCGCCCGCGCATCGCCGCGCGCATCGCCGCCGCTTCAGCCCTGCCGCGCGCCGTGAGCGGGCGCGCGTGGTCGGAAGCCTGGCTGGTGTGCGCGACTGCCTTGGCGTGGCGCAGCAGCAGTAACTGGCGCAGGGCTTGGATCGGTTGCCTCCCTCGTGGTGCCGATCATGGCATGGCGGCGGAACGTTGTCGCGGGGTGCCGCGGCTGCGGCGCGCGAGCCCCCGCAGCGCGCGATCACGCGGCGCGAACGCGCCCAGCTGCCAGCGCGGCGAGGCCAGGCTAGCGCAGAGACGCGTTGATCTTCGCGAGCGCGGCCGAGCCGGGGATCAGCACCGCGTCGTCGAACGCGTTGAGCGGCTTCGTCGCGGTGCCGAGATGGCCATGCAGGCTGGTCGGATCGGGATCGACATAAAGCAGGCCCGTCACGATCTCGCCCGCCTGGTGGTGGCGCGCGAGGAAGTCGATGGCCGAGGTCCGGTCGGTGGGGTCATAGTCCCCCGCCACCTTGCGCAGCCGCAGCACCGAGCCGTCGTGCTGCGTCACCAGTTCCACCGTGCCCGGTTCCTGCTCCAGCGTGATCGTTTCGCGCCCGGAGATGACGTCGAGGAAGTTCACCGCCTCGTTGTGCTCGCGCACGTAGTCGAAGCTCTTGGTGGAACCGGCGTGGTTGTTGAACGTCACGCATGGCGAGATACAGTCGATGAAGGCCGCCCCCGCATGCGTCAGCGCCGCCTCGATCAGCGGGACGAGCTGCGCTTTGTCCCCGGAGAAGCTGCGCGCGACGAAGGTGGCGCCGAGCTGCAGCGCGAGGCCCACCATGTCGATCGCCTCGTCGCCGTTGGCCGCACCGCGCTTGTTGAGCGCGCCACGATCAGCGGTGGCGGAGAACTGCCCCTTGGTGAGGCCGTAGACCCCGTTGTTCTCGACGATATAGGTCATGTTGACGCCTCGGCGCAGCGCGTGCGCGAACTGGCCGAGCCCGATCGAGGCCGAATCGCCGTCGCCGGAGACGCCGAGATAGATCAGGTCGCGGTTGGCGAGATGCGCGCCGGTAAGCACGCTCGGCATGCGTCCGTGCACGGAGTTGAAGCCGTGCGCCGCGCCGAGGAAGTAGGTCGGCGTCTTGGACGAGCAGCCGATGCCCGAGAGCTTGGCGATGCGGTGCGGCGGCAGCGAGAGGTTGTAGCAGGCGTGGACAATCGCGGCCGAGATCGCGTCGTGGCCGCAGCCGGCGCAGAGCGTGGAGATCGCGCCCTCGTAGTCGCGCCGCGTGAGGCCGAGCTCGTTCTTCGGCAGGTCTGGGTGATGCAGCTTGGGCTTAGGTAAATAGGTCATGGCGCGTTCTCTACACCCCCTGGGGCTGAGAGCCGTGGGACTGGGCGCGGCGCAGCGGCGTCACGCGGGCATGCGCGGCGATCTCCCCGACAATGGCGTCGGCGGTGATCGGCGTGCCGTCGTAGTGCAGCACCCGCACGAGGCGGGCGGGATCGATCTCCTCCTCGACGACGAGCAGGCTGCGCAGCTGCGCGTCGCGGTTCTGCTCGACGACGAAAACACGCTCGTGTTCCTGGACAAAACGTTTCACATCGGCATGGAAAGGGAAGGCGCGGACGCGCAGCGCGTCGAGCGCGATGCCCTCGGCGGCAAGCAGGTCCAGCGCCTCATCCATCGCCGGCGCGGTCGAGCCGTAATAGATCACGCCCAGGCGCGAGCCGCCCGGCGCGTCGCGGCGGATGGGCGCGGGCACCAGCGTGCGGGCGGTGGCAAATTTCTTCAGCAGCCGCTCCATGTTGTCGCGGTAGGCGTCGCCCTCCTCGGTGTAGCGGGCGTAGCGGTCGCGCGAGGTGCCGCGGGTGAAGTAGGCGCCGCGCGTGGGGTGCGTGCCGGGCCAGGTGCGCCAGGGGATGCCGTCGCCATCGACGTCGAGGTAGCGGCCGAAGTCGCGACCGGATTCCAGCATCTCAGCGGTCATCACCTTGCCGCGGTCCATGCGCCGCGTGTCGTCCCAGGCGAGCGGGGCGACCAGGCGCTCGTTCATGCCGATGTCGAGGTCGAGCAGCACGAAGACCGGCGTCTGCAGCCGGTCCGCGAGGTCGAAGGCGGTGGCGCCGAGCTCGAAGCACTCGCGCGGGTCTTCCGGAAACAGCAGCACGTGCTTGGTGTCGCCGTGCGAGGCATAGGCGCAGGACAGCACGTCGCATTGCTGCGTGCGCGTGGGCATGCCGGTCGAGGGGCCGGCGCGCTGCACGTCGAAGATAACCGCGGGAATCTCGGCGAAATAGGCGAGGCCCAGGAACTCCTGCATCAGCGAGATGCCGGGGCCGGAGGTGGCGGTGAACGCGCGCGCGCCGTTCCAGCCGGCGCCGATCACCATGCCGATGGAGGCCAGCTCGTCCTCCGCCTGGACGATGGCGTAGCGCTTCTCTTTCGTTTCGGGGTCGGTGCGGAACCGCGCGCACCAGCGCTGGTAGGCCTCGGCGAGCGAGGTGGAAGGCGTGATCGGGTACCAGGCGCAGGCGGTGGCGCCGCCATAGACGGCACCGAGTGCCGCCGCCGAGTTGCCCTCGAGGAAGATGCGCTCGCCCACCTTGTCGGCGCGGCGCACGGTGAGCCCGATCGGGCAGGGCAGCGACTTCTCGGCGTGAGCGCGCCCGAGGCGGAAGGCGTGCACGTTGGGGGCGATCAGCTTTTCCTTGGCCTTGAACTGCTCGGCGACGAGTTGTTCGATCACGACGGGATCGATGTCGAGGATGGCCGACAGCGCGCCGACGTAGAGGATGTTCTTGAACAGCTGCCGCTGGCGCGGGTCCGTGTACTCGGCGTTGCAGATGGCGGTGAGCGGCAGGCCCAGCACCGTGATGTCGTCGCGAAACTTCGCGGCAGGCAACGGGCGCGTGCTGTCGTAGAAGAGATACCCGCCCGGAACGATCCCGGCGACGTCCTTGTCCCAGGTCTGCGGGTTCATCGCCACCATCAGGTCGGTGCCGCCGCGCGCGCCGAGATAGCCGGCCTCGGAGACGCGCACCTCGTACCAGGTGGGCAGGCCCTGGATGTTGGAGGGGAAGATGTTGCGCGGCGTCGCCGGCACGCCCATGCGGATGATCGACTGCGCGAACAGCCGGTTAGCCGACGCCGAGCCCGAACCGTTGACGTTGGCGAACTTGACGACGAAGTCGTTGACGCGAACCAGCGGTTTCATGCGGCGACAGGCTCCGCCCCGGACTTCATGGTTGGGTGGGTGATGCTTGGCGGCATGGTGCCCACTTGCGCCATGTCGAGCAGGAAGCGTTGCATGTCCCACGCGCCGGTGGGGCAGCGCTCGGCGCACATGCCGCAGTGCAGACAGACATCCTCGTCCTTGACCATGACGCGGCCGGTCTTGAGCCCGCCGTGCACCTGCAGGTCCTGCGTCATGTTGAGCGAGGGCGCGTTGAGGCCCTGGCGCAGCACCCGCTCCTCGGCGTCGGCGGTGAAGGTGATGCAGTCCACGGGGCAGATATCGACGCAGGCATCGCACTCGATGCACAGCTTCGGCGCGAACACCGTCTGGATGTCGCAGTTGAGGCAGCGCTGCGCCTCCTTCAACGCGAGGCCGAGGTCGAAGCCGAGTTCCACCTCGGCGCCGATATCGGCCAGCGCCAGCGACTTCTCGCGGTGCGGCACCTTGTAGCGCAGGTCGATGGCGATGGCGTTGTCGTAGCTCCACTCGTGGATGCCCATCTTCTGCGAGACGAGCGTCACGTTGGGTGGTGGGCGGTCCCTGACATCGCCGCCGGAGAGCAGCAGGTCAATGGAGATCGCGGCCTGGTGCGCGTGCGCCACCGCCCAGATGATGTTCTTGGGCCCAAACGCCGCGTCGCCGCCGAAAAAGACGTTGGGAATGGTGGACTGCATCGTTGTCTCGTCCACCACCGGCATGCCCCAGCGGTCGAACTCGATGCCGGTGTCGCGCTCGATCCAGGGGAACGCGTTCTCCTGGCCGACCGCGACGAGCACGTCGTCGCACGGCATCTCCACGTCCGGCTCGCCGGTCGGGACGAGCTGTCGCCGGCCCTTGGCGTCGCGCTCGGCGCGCACCTTCTGGAAGCGCATGCCGGTGAGCGTGCCGCCCTCGTGCAGGAAGGCGAGCGGGACGAGGTAGTTGAGGATAGGGATGTCCTCGCCCATCGCGTCCTCCTTCTCCCAGGGGGACGCCTTCATCTCCTCGAAGCCGGAGCGGACGACGACGGTGACGCTCTCGCCGCCGAGCCGGCGGGCGGAGCGGCAGCAATCCATCGCCGTGTTGCCGCCGCCGAGCACGATCACGCGCCGACCGATCGACGTCGTGTGGCCGAAGGAGACCGAGGCCAGCCAGTCGATGCCGAGATGGATGTTCGCCGCGGACTCCTGGCGGCCGGGGATCTCGAGGTCGCGGCCGCGCGGCGCGCCGGAGCCGACGAAGATCGCGTCGTAGCCCTCGGCGAGCAGCGATTTCAGCGACGAGATGTAGTGCCCCGTGCGGGTCTCAACGCCGAGCGCGGTGATGTAGCCCACCTCCTCGTCGATCACCGATTCGGGCAGGCGGAAGCGGGGAATCTGGCTGCGGATGAAGCCGCCGAGCTTCTTCTCGCCCTCGAAGACGGTCACGCTGTAGCCGGCGGCGGCGAGGTCGCGGGCGCAGGCGAGGCTGGCGGGGCCGGCGCCGATGCAGGCGACGCGGCGGCCGTTGCGCGGCGCGGGCCTGGGCATGCGGTGCGTGACGTCGCCCTTGTTGTCGGCGGCGACGCGCTTGAGCCGGCAGATCGCCACCGGCTCCTCCTCCACGCGGCCGCGGCGGCACGCGGGCTCGCAGGGGCGGTCGCAGGTGCGGCCGAGGATGCCGGGGAAGACGTTGGAATGCCAGTTGACCATGTACGCGTCGGCATTCCGGCCGGAGGCAATGAGCCGGATGTAATGGGGCACCGGCGTATGCGCGGGGCAGGCCCATTGGCAATCCACGACCTTATGGAAGAAGGCGGGATTGCTGACGTCAGTCGTCTGCACGGCAACTCCCTGGATGCGTCGGATTTCCCGGACGCGTTTGCTTGGACCGCGGGCAATATGCCACCCGCTTCCGGGCGCCGGTAGGGGGCTGGACCCGAGCGACGCGCGCGGCGAACATGCGCGGATGCGCAAGCTGCTCGTCCTGCTGCTTATCCTCGTCGCCTTTCCCGCCGCCGCCGCGCCCCTCAAGATCTCCACCTGGAACCTCGAATGGCTGACCACCCGCCAGGCGGGCGACCCGCGGCTGCCCAGGGGCGTGCATCCGCGCACGCACGAGGACTGGACGGCGCTCGCCGGCTACGCGCACCGGCTTGCCGCGGATGTCGTCGCCTTCGAGGAGGTGGATGGCAGGCGGGCAGCGGCGCGGCTGTTCCCGCCCGACCGCTACAACCTGGTCATCACGCACGACCCCACGCTGCTTCGCGTCGGCTTCGCGATCCGGCGCGGCATCGCATTCCACCAGAACCCCGACGTCACGTCGCTCGTGCCCTACAAGCATGCCAGGTACCCGCTGCGCAGCGGCGCCGACGTGACGCTCGATCTCGGCGGGCAGCGGCTGCGGCTGCTCGCGGTGCACCTCAAGGCCGGGTGCTGGTACACAAATATCTACTCGCGCCGGTACGCCTGCCGGACGCTGGAGAAGCAGATCCCGGGCCTGCGCCGCTGGATCGCGGAGCGTGACGCGCATGGCACGCCCTTCGTGGTGCTCGGCGATTTCAACCGGGTGATGGACGGGCGCGACCGCTTCCACCGGGCGATGGATCCGCATTACGGCCAGCCGGAAAAGGCCCTGCTGCGCGCGGACGCGGGGATGGAGAACCCGTGCTGGGGCGGCCACCACTTCACCGACCACGTGTTCCTGGGCGGGCCGGCGCGGGGCTGGCTGGTGCCGCACAGCCTGCGCGTGCTGGTGTACCAGCAGACGAATCCGGCATGGAAGGACAGGCTGTCCGACCACTGTCCGGTCTCGGTGCAGATGAACGTGCCCTGAAAGGGGAATGAAGATGAGTCTGACGGTCTTGGTGACGGGGGCTTCGGCGGGGTTCGGGAGCGCGATCGCGCGGCGCTTCGTGCGCGACGGGCACCGGGTGATCGCGG
>JAJZUI010000174.1 GCA_021847175.1 Pseudomonadota bacterium | reverse complement strand
CGTGGCCCTTCGATCTCGATGCCCGCCGGAAAGGCCTCGGGTTTTGCCGCCGCCGCCGCGGGGCCGGTGCCGTTGAAGACCTCCGCCTTGCCGCCAAACCAGGCGTGGTAGAACCCGTCGCCGCCGAGGCCCGACATCATCGGCTCGACGACGCCGAGGGCGAGTGCGACGGCGATCGCGGCATCGGCGGCGTTGCCGCCGCCGCGCAGCGTGTCGAGGCCGGCCTGCGTCGCCATCGGGTGATTGGAGCCGACCGCGCCGTGGCGGCCCATCAGCAGCGGACGATGTGTGCGCATCACAGTGTCTCCCGGAAATGTTTTGCAACCGCATCGTAGACCCGGTCGCGGTGATCGGGGCGGATGAAGCCATGGCCGGCATAGGTGAAGCGTTCGTAGCGCACCTGCTTCTGTGCGAGCCGCATTGCGGTGACGTACTGGTCGCTCTCGTTCTGCGGCACGCGCGGGTCGCGGTCGCCGTGCAGGACAAGAAGCGGCGCGCGAACCTTAGCCACATGGTGAATGGGCGAGATCTGGCGGAACAGCTCTGCCTCCTCGTGCGGGAAGCCGTATTCCCGCGCGCGGTGGGACCGGCGCCAGGCTCCGGTACGATCGAGCAACGTCACGAAATCCGCGATGCCGTAATAATCGACGGCGGTGCGCCATAGTGCCGGCTGGAGGCCGATCGCGGCAAGCACCACCCAGCCGCCGTAAGACTGGCCCATGATACCGATGCGCCTGGCATCGATCGCCGGCTGAGCGGCGAGCCAGGCATGGCCGGCGGCAAGGTCGTCGAGCGCGTCGCGTCGTTTCGCTCCGTCATCGGCTTCCATGAAGGCGCGGCCATATCCGGTGCTTCCGCGGATATTGGGCATCATCACTGCGAAGCCCTGCGCGAGCAGCATCTGGACATCGGCGCGGAAATTAGCGCGCGTCTGGCCGGCGGGGCCGCCATGGACCCACACGATGGCGGGCCAGCCGGCGGCGGGCGGCAGGCCGGCGGGCCGGGCGAACCAGCCCGCGATCGGCAGCCCGTCCATGCCCTTCCAGCCCACCAGCTCAGGCCTGACGAACGCGGCGGGTTCGACGCCGGCATCCGCGCGCGGGTCTGGCGCGGCGACAAGGCGCGCGCGCGCCGAGGCCGCGTCCACATACCAGATGCCGGGTAGCACCAGTGGCGATTGCGCCGTGGTGGCGAGGCCCGAGGAATCCGGCGCCCAGGCAAGATCGGCCACGATGCCGCCCTCCGGCAGCCCCGTCGCGACCGCGCGATCGCCGTTGCGCGGGCCGATCTTCAGCACCGCGTAGCCGCGATCATTCTCGATGGTCGCGAGCAGCGCGGAATCGGGCGAGACGCCCCAGGCCTCGACCTCGCGGCGGGGCGGCGCGTAGACCTCGCTCGCCTCCCCGCTCACCGGATCGATGGCGCAGAGGCGGAGGAAATCGGCGCCGCCAGCATCGGTGATCGCCATCAGCGTGTCGCCCGCCCAGCGCACCGCGGCGTAGCGGGTGGGGCCGCGGCGCGGCAGCTCGCGCGCCGAGCCCGTCGCGACGTCGAGCAGGTGCAGGCGCTGATCGGAACTGGAACGATCCTCGACGACGGCGAACACCGCGCCGTCCGGCCGCCAGGCGGCGACGGCGCAGGAACCCTCCTCCCGCCGCATCAGCCGCGTGGTGGCGCCGGTCGCGAGATCCATCACCAGCACGTCGAAGACAAACTCGGTGCGGTCGTTGGCGGCGTAGGCGATACGCGTGCCGTCCGGCGAGAAGGCCCCGAAATCGTGCATCACCGAATGGCACTCGGTAAGCGGGCGCGGCTGGCGGCCCGGCTCCAGCAGCCAGAATTGCTGCCGCTCGTCGCCACCGGCGTCGATCCCCCAGATCAGGCGGTCGTCCTGCGGCGCACGGCGCAGGAAGGCGACTTTTTCCGCGTGGTCGCTGAGCTGGCGCGGGTTGGCGCCGTTCGCGTCCATCGCCCAGACCTGCGGCAGCCCGCCGCCCCGCAAGTGGTAGAGGGTGCGGCCATCGCGCGACCAGACCGGCGTGGTGATGGACGTGAGGCGGGCGAAATCGTGCGGCTGCGGCATGTCGATCCCCGGACGTGACGGCGCCAGCATCGTCCGTCACGCGGCGGTGGCAACCCCCCGCGCAATGGGATCTGCCATCTCCGCGCGCGTGAGCACCTGCTGCCAGGCGGCGAGTACGAACTCGTTGTCGGCGCCGGTCTCAAGCGCAAGGCACGCGCCGTCTCGCCAGGCGGCCAGTGCGTCGGGGCGCGGCAGCAGCGGATCGCGGCCGTTCTCGAAGGCCGCGCGGTTGCCGGTGTCGAGATAGGATTCGCAAGCGGCACCTTCGGCCAGCAGCAGGTCGTGCCGGTCGAGTTCCAAGTGGAAATAGGTGACCGCGTCCATGCGCTCGGCGACAATGCTGAGCGCGTTGACGAGATGGCGCACCGGCACGAGGCGGTCCGCCACCAGCACCGCGTGATCCGGCGAGAGCAGGAGGTCGGCGACCGGCACGCCGTCGGCAAAGGCGCCGGTGCGCACGCGGACCGGGCGCGCGTGCAGATGGTGGCGCAGCTCGAGCCGGCGATGGCCGACCCAGCGCAGGCGCGCGATGCGGCCGGACGCGGTGACGACGCCGTCGCCTGGGACGAGCGTCTCCACCGCGCGCAGACCCGAGGGCGTCAGGAGGCGCGTGCCGCCGGCGAAGCAGGCAACCTGCTCCGGCCCCCAGGCGACGGCATAGGGATCGCTGAACGTCGCGGCGCCACCGTGCAGCGTGACCACGAGGTCATAGGTCCCGGCGGCGGCGGCCGCGACGTTCAGCTGCTGCACATTGCTCGCAGCGACGTCGCTGTTGGCGAGCATCGTGCCCGAGGCGGCATAGATTGCGAGCCCTATCGCATCGATGCTGTTGGCGTTGTCGGCAGCCCAGGAGACAGTAGCGGTCAACGACTGCCCAGCGGCGAGTGAGATCGCATAGATATCCATGGCGTCACTGCCCGCGCTGGCGACGAGGGTGGCGAGATCCCATCCCTCGGCACCGAGCGCGGCGACGCCGGGGTTGGCGAAGACGTAGCTGCCCGTGGCGGCGGAGGCATGGGCGCTCGCCACATGTTCGCCCGCCTCCAGCGCCGTAACCGCGTCGAGCACGTTGACGACGCCCGCGCCGTAGCGCGCGTTAAGCGGGTGCGTGGCGCTGGGCGCATAGGCGCCGGTGAAGTAGTCGGCGGGCTTGACCGCGCTGTTGAGCAGAAGCGTCTTGATGGTGCGGAAATTCGCGGCATCCGCCTCCGCGCCGGGACCGCCGAGTCCGTCCGCCGCCGCCTGGATCAGCAATGTCGCCGCGCCCGCGACGATCGGCGCCGCGAAGCTGGTCAGGTTCTCAGGGGCAGAAATGTCGGGCTTCGGCACGCCATTGGTGGCGGGGCCAATCGCATCCAGCGCGGTGGAGCTGCCGACACTGATCGCGTTGTAGGCCGTAGAGGGCGACAGCGGCGTGCCGGAATTGCCGGCGGCAGCGACAAAGACGGTGTTGTCCGTGTTCGCAAGCGTATCGAGCGTGGTGTCGAAGCCGAAGCCGCTCGTGTCCACGTAGCTCATGTTCACGACCTGGTCGGTCGCAAGATTGGCGACGTCGCTGGTAACATTGTCGGCGAAATAGACGTCCACATGCCCGACACCGGGAGCGATCCCTTCCGGCGCGTTGTCGAACGTTGTCGTGGCGTAAAAATAGGAGCCGACCATGGTCGCGTGCGTCGAGCTGTTGCCAACGACCCCATCGTCGGGTGTCGTGGTGTGCTGGTGCCCGTTGTAGAAAGTGAAGAATTGGTTGGTGTTGCCGGGCTGGAAGCCGAGAGTGCCGGGCACGGGTTCGAAATATGCGGCACCCGCGGTGACCGAAGCCTCGACCTGACCCGCGGTGACGCCGGCGCCGGTAAGCGTGGGGTCCAGCGTGCGCAGCGCCGCGAGGCCGATCTCGGCAGCAACGAGATTGTAGTCCGATCCGGTGCCTGACATGTCCGCATTCTCGCATGCCCGAAGCCGCGTGCCATAGACCCAGGATGCGTCCAGCTTACCGCCATGCGCAACGCCAAGGGTTGAATGTGCGGCGATGTAGCCGATATAAGCAACTCGTATCCGCGATCGTTCCGGTCGCGCAAGGCTATCGGGGAGATCGTCGCGATCGCGGCGGGCGCATGGTTTTCATGCGCGCTTTCCTCCCATCGGGCCCGTATCCATCGGGCCTTTCCGCCCGGCGCCGCCTGCCGGACCAAAACGCACGGAGGTTCGTCGCGATGTCCCGCCTCGTCATCCTGTCCAATCGCGTCCCGCAAACCACGCGCGGCGCACAGGCGGGCGGGCTCGCGGTAGCGCTCGCAGAGGCGGCGCGGCTGGGTTCGCTCTGGATCGGCTGGAGCGGACGGATCGGGACCGGAACGGAACTCGCGGTCCGCGCCGAGCGAGGCGTGAGCTACGCGGTCTTCGACCTCACCGAGACGGAACATCACGGCTATTACACGGGCTTTTCCAACAACACGCTCTACCCGCTGCTGCTGTTCAGGTTGGGGCTGATGCGCTTCCGCGCCGAGGAATTCGCGGCGTATGAGGCAGTCAACCGACGTTTTGCCACAGCCGCGCTCCCATTGCTGCGCGCGGACGATCTTCTGTGGGTGCACGACTACCAGTTGATGCTCGCACCTGGCGCGCTGCGCGAGGCCGGCGCACGGCAACGCATCGGCTTCTTCTTTCATACGCCATTTCCCCCGCCGGCGATCTTCACCGTGGTGCCACGGGCGCGCACGCTGCTGGTGGGCGTGTGCGGTGCCGATGTGATAGGGTTCCAGACTGCGAGCGACCGCGACGGATTCCTCGCCTGCGCGGCAAGCCTGCTGGACGCCACCGTAGATGACGAGGGCAGCTTCACTCATGCGGCCCGGCGTGTGCGCACCCTGGTCTGCCCGGTCGGCATCGACGCCGATGGTTTCGCGCGAACGGCTCGCGAGGCCGCCCAACACTTGCCGGCGCAGCGCCTGCGACAGAGCCTGCACGGGGCGGCGCTGCTGTTTGGCGCGGACCGGCTCGACCATGCGAAAGGACTGCCGCATCGCGTCGACGCCTTCGACATCCTGTTGCGCCAGCATCCCGAGCACCGGCGTGCCGTGAGCTTCCTGCAGGTCGCCGCCCCGTCGCGCGAGGAGGTCGCGGAATACAGGCGGCTGCGGCGGGAAATGGACGAGCGCGTCGGCGAGCTCAACGGAAGGCATGGCGAACCGGATTGGATTCCGTTGCGCTACATCACTCGGGCGACACCGCGCGCGACCGTCGCCGGGTTCCACCGCCTGGCGCGCGTGGGCGTGGTGACGCCGCTGCGCGACGGGTTCGGCCTTGGCGCCTCGGAATTCGTCGCCGCGCAGGATCCCTTGGATCCCGGCGTGCTGGTGCTCTCACGCTTCGCCGGTTCCGCAGCGACGCTGGATGCGGCGCTGCTGGTGAATCCTTTCGATGCCGAGGCGATCGCCGAAGCGCTGCACCGCGCGCTGACCATGCCGGCAGAGGAGCGGCTTGCGCGCCACGCGACGCTGCTCGGCCATGTCCGGTCGCAAAGCGCCGCTGGTTATGCAACACACTTCCTCGACGCCCTTGCCGGCTCCGCCGCACCGGCGCGGGAGATGGCGCATGTCTGATCACCCTCTCGATCCGGTTCGCATCGCGCTGATCGGTGCCGGCAGCCGTGGCCTCGGCGCCTATGGTGCGCATGTCCTGCGTCGGCCCGACCTGGCACAGATCGTGGCCGTCGCCGACCCCCTTGGTGAGCGGCTGACGATGGCAGGCCATTTGCACGCCGTTCCGCCAACGCATCTTTACCCGTCGTGGCAGACGATGCTCGATGCCGAGCCGGCGTTCGACGCGGTGATCATCGCCACGCCCGACCGCGCGCATCTCGCGCCGGCGCTGGCCACGATCGAGCGCGCGGGCGGCATTTCCATGCTGCTGGAAAAACCGATCTGCCCGACCGAGGAGGAGACGGAGCGTCTCGCGGCGGCGGCCGATGAGGCCGGGGCAGACGTCACGGTCGCGCACGTTCTGCGCTACACCGCGTTTTTCGCGCGCATCCGCGAGTTGTTGGATCGCGGCGTGATAGGGCAGTTGCTGACGATCCGCCACACCGAGCACATCGGCTATTGGCACTTCGCGCATTCCTACGTGCGCGGCAACTGGCGCCGCTTGGACGAGGCAAGTCCGATGCTGCTGGCCAAGGCGTGCCACGACCTCGACATCCTGCGTTGGCTCGCGGGCGCGCCCTGTGCCGAAATCAGCTCCTTCGGCGCGCTGTCGCATTTCACGGCGGCGAACGCGCCGGAGGGCTCGACTGCACGCTGCGACGAGGGTTGCCGGGTGGAACGCAGCTGCCCCTATTCCGCGCAACGTATATACCTCGAAACATTATCGCCAGCCCCCGCCTGGCCGCACGACGTGGTGAGCGCTGATACCTCGCCCGCCGGGCTCGCGCGCGCGCTGCATGAGGGCCCGTACGGGCGCTGCGTCTATCGCTGCGACAACGACGTCGCGGACCATCAGGTGGTGGCGCTGCGCTTCACCAACGGCGTCGATGCCACGCTCAATGTCAGCGCCTTCACTCGCGAGACCACACGCACTGTGCACCTGATGGGCAGCCACGGTGAGATCACCGGCGATTTCTACGCCAACGAGATCACCGTTTCCGATTTCCGCAATGCGGATACCCGCACCAGCCGCCTCACACTGGTGACGGAGGGCTATCACGGCGGCGGCGACGACGGGCTGATGGTGGACTTCCTCAACCGGGTGCGCGAGCGGCGGCGCAACGGCCGGGTGGAGGCGGCCCGGACCGCACTCGCGGAGTCCCTCGACAGCCACCGCATGGCCTTCGCCGCGGAGCACTCCCGCGCCAGCGGCGAGACGGTGCGGCTCGCGGCATAGGAAACCGCGCGCCGTCCTGGCATGATCCTCCGGCAGACAAGGAGGAAACGATGGCGGGACGGTTCGCGAGGCGGCGCGCGGTGGTGACGGGCGGTGCCTCGGGCATCGGGGCGGTGATTGCCGCGCGGTTGGCAAGCGAGGGTGCCTCGGTGGCGCTCTGGGACCGCGACGTGGGAGCGCTTTCGCGCAGCCCTTCGGCGCACCGCGAGGCGGTGGACGTGACGGACGAAGCGGCCGTGGCGCGCGCCACCTCGGCGACCGAGGCGGCGCTCGGCGGCATCGACATCCTGGTCGCCTCGGCCGGCATCACCGGGCCGAACGGGCCGGTTTGGGAATATCCGGTCGCGGCCTGGCGCCAGGTGATGGCGGTGAACGCGGACGGCGTGTTCCTGACCAACCGCGCCGTGGTGCCGGTGATGCTGAAAGGCGGCTGGGGGCGCATCGTCAACATCGCCTCCATCGCCGGCAAGGAAGGCAACCCGAATGCCTGCGCCTATTCCGCCTCCAAGGGCGCCGTGATCGCGCTGACGAAATCACTGGGCAAGGAGCTCGCCAACACCGGGATCCGGGTGAACGCGGTCGCCCCCGCCGCTGTGGAGACGCCGCTTTTCGCGCAGATGACCAAGGAACAAATTGCCTTCATGCTGAGCAAGATCCCTATGGGCCGCTTCGGCACCACCGACGAGGTCGCGAACCTGGTCTGCTGGCTCGCCAGCGAGGAGGCGAGCTTTTCGACCGGCGCCGTGTTCGACTGCTCCGGCGGGCGGGCAACCTATTAGGCGCTACACCTTGGCGAAGCCCGCCGTCTGCGCATAGCCGCCGGCGATGGCGGCAAGTTCGTCGCGGGAGATGACGTCCTCCAGCCGTTCGAAACCGTTGGGCGCGCGCGCGCTCACCACGTCCACGACGCGCTCCGGCCCGCCCTTGCGGTTGAGGCGGACGATCTCCGCGGTCTTGGGCAGGCGTTCCGCCTCGTAGGCGGCGAGTGCCTCCCCGGCGGGCATGGCGGCGAGCAGTGGGGCGAGACAGCGCGCGTCTAGGATCGCCTGGGACGCGCCGTTGGAGCCCACCGGGTACATCGGGTGCGCCGCATCGCCGAGCAGCGTCACACGCCCCCGCGTCCACCACGGCAGCGGGTCGCGGTCGCACATCGGATACTCGAAATATTCCGGCGTGGCACGGACCAGCGCCTCCACGTCGAGCTGCGGCAGCGAGAAGCGGCGCACCGTGGGCAGGATGTCGTCGAGCCTGCCGAGCCGGCTCCAATCCTGCTTAGGCGGGGCGAACTCGCCCGTGCCCTGGCGGATGCACACCACCCAGTTGGTAAGCCGCCTGCCGTTCTCCGCCCGCGCGATCGGGTAGAGCACCAGCTTTTCCTGCATATCGCCGGCGATGATCATGGAATCGCCGTCGAGGAACGGCGGGAACTCGACGGCGCCGCGCCACATCATGATTCCCTGCCAGCGTATGCCAGGGTCCTCGGGGTGGAGCTGGGCGCGGGCGGCGGAGTGGATGCCGTCAGCCGCGACCAGCACATCGCCGCGCGCCGTGATCTCGCCCGACGCCGTGGCGAACGTCGCGGTCACGGCGTCTGTACCCTGCTCGAAGCGAACCAGGCGGTGGCCGGTGCGCAGCATCCCAGGCAGCCGCTCGGCTGCGGCATCCCACAGCACCCGATGCAGGTTGCCGCGGTGGATGG